>NZ_CP165727.1:3432500-3735000 GCF_041200175.1 Streptomyces sp. R33
CGGCGGAGTCATACCCACCGTGCGCTACGGATCATAACTATCCGTACCAGCGCATCGATCGAATTCCGGCAGCACGAGGGGCGCACGCCGCGCATGCACAGGGTCACGGGGGAGGCCGGCCGGGGAGCCTGTACGCCTCCCCGGCCGGCTGTCGGCACCCGCACGGCCGCACGGGACCCAGGCTGCACGCCCCAGATCTCGGGACAGAAACGGTCAAGTTGCCTGCATGTAAACCGCGTTGGCGGGAAATCGGCTCTGACGGAGCGAATCCGCGCGGGGTGGCCGGATTTCGCCCCTCGGGATTGCGCCGGTCACTCCTCCGCCGGCGGGGCCGCCGGGGCGGGAGGCGGGGGGAGCTCGCCGGGGGGCGGGACGACCTGCTTCTCCGCCGCGAAGTGGCAGGCCGAGGGGTGGGCCGCCGGGCCGGAGGGGAAGGCCTCCGGGACGGCCAGCAGCGGGACCTCGTCCGTGCATCGCTGCTGCGCCTTCCAGCAGCGGGTGCGGAACGGGCAGCCCGAGGGCGGGTTGGCCGGGGAGGGCACGTCGCCGGTCAGGATGATCCGCTCGCGGTGAGCGCGGGCCTGCGGGTCCGGGACGGGTACGGCCGAGAGCAGGGCCTGGGTGTAGGGGTGGGTGGGATGGTCGTAGATCTGGGTGTCGGTGCCGATCTCCACCACCCGGCCCAGGTACATCACGCCGACCCGGTCGGAGATGTGCCGCACGATCGAGAGGTCGTGCGCGATGAAGACGTACGACAGGCCGAACTCGGCCTGGAGGCGTTCCAGCAGGTTGATCACCTGGGCCTGGACCGAGACGTCGAGCGCGGAGACCGGTTCGTCCGCCACGATGACCTCCGGCTGCAGCGCGAGCCCGCGGGCGATGCCGATGCGCTGGCGCTGGCCGCCGGAGAACTGGTGCGGGTAGCGGTTGATGTACTCGGGGTTGAGGCCGACCACGTCCAGGAGCTCCTGGACCTTGCGGCGCCGGTCGCCCTTCGGAGCCACCTCGGGGTGGATGTCGTACGGCTCCCCGATGATGTCGCCGACCGTCATGCGGGGGTTCAGCGAGGTGTACGGGTCCTGGAACACCATCTGGATGTTGCGGCGGACGGCCCTGAGGGCCTTGCCGGACAGCTTGGTGATGTCCTCGCCCTTGTACGAGATCGCGCCGGCCGTGGGACGTTCCAGGTGGACCAGCATCTTGGCGACGGTGGACTTGCCACAGCCGGACTCCCCGACGATGCCGAGGGTCTCGCCCCGGGCGAGGCCGAAGGAGACCCCGTCGACCGCCTTGACGGCGCCGACCTGCTTCTTGAACAGGATGCCCCGGGTCAGCGGGTAGTGCTTGACCAGGTCCCTGACCTCCAGGATGGTCTCAGCCACCGAGGCACTCCTTCCAGAAGAAGCACGCGCTCTCGCGGTCCGGGCCCACCTGCGCGAGCGGCGGGACGTCGGTGCGGCAGACCGCCTGCGCCATCGGGCAGCGCGGGTTGAAGGCGCAGCCGGGCGGGATGGCCAGCAGGTTCGGCGGCAGGCCTTTGATCGCGTAGAGCTCCTGGCCCTTCTGGTCCAGGCGCGGGATCGAGTCGAGCAGACCGCGGGTGTACGGATGAGCGGGTGCCTTGTAGATCTCGTGGACGGGGGCCGCCTCGACGATCCGGCCCGCGTACATGACGGCGATCTTGTCGGCGACGTCCGCGACCACGCCGAGGTCGTGGGTGATGAGGATGAGCCCCATGTTGAGCTCGCGCTGGAGCTCGGCCAGCAGGTCCATCACCTGGGCCTGGACGGTGACGTCCAGTGCCGTCGTCGGCTCGTCCGCGATGATCAGGGAGGGTTCCAGGGCCAGCGCCATCGCGATCATGATGCGCTGGCGCATGCCGCCCGAGAACTGGTGCGGGTAGTCCCCCACCCGGTCCTTCGCCGCCGGGATCTTCACCCGGTCCATCAGCTCGACGGCCTTGGCCTTGGCGGCCTTGCGGGACATCCCGCGGTGGACCTCGTACATCTCGCCCAGCTGGGCTCCCACGCTGAGCACCGGGTTCAGGGAGGACAGGGCGTCCTGGAAGATCATCGCCATGTCGGCGCCGCGGATCCTGCGCCGCTCCTCCTCCTTCATCTTCAGCAGGTCCCTGCCCTTGAAGAGGATCTCGCCGCCCGCGATCCGGCCCGGCGGAACGTCCAGGATGCCCATCACGGCCTGCGCGGTCACCGACTTGCCCGAGCCGGACTCGCCGAGCACGGCGAGCGTCTCGCCCTCCTCCACCGAGTAGTTGACGCCGTTGACGGCCTTGGCGACTCCGTCCCGCGTACGGAACTCCACATGGAGGTCGCGGACTTCGAGCAGCATGTGCCCACTCCTCAGCGCAGCTTGGGGTCGAGGGCGTCGCGCACCGCGTCGCCGAGCATGATGAACGCGAGCACGGTCAGGCTCAGCGCGCCCGCCGGCCAGAGCAGCATGTGCGGGGCGTTGCGGATCTGCGAGGCCGCGTTGGAGATGTCGATGCCCCAGGAGACGGTGGGCGGGCGCAGGCCGACGCCGAGGAAGGACAGCGTGGCCTCCAGGGCGATGTACGTGCCGAGCGCGATGGTGGCGACGACGATGACGGGCGCGACGGCGTTGGGCGCGACGTGGCGCAGCAGCATCCGGCCGTTGCCGGCGCCGAGGGCCCGGGCGGCCTGGACGTAGTCGTTCTGCTTGGCGGTGATGACGGAGCCGCGGCCGATGCGGGCGATCTGCGGCCAGCCGAGCAGGACGATGAAGCCGACGACCGGCCAGACGGTGGTGCTGGTGACCACGGACAGGAAGACCAGGCCGCCGAGGACGACGGGGATGCCGAAGAAGATGTCCGCGACCCGGGAGAGGAGCGCGTCGCCCCAGCCTCCGAAGAACCCGGCGAGCCCGCCGAGCACCGAGCCGAGCAGGGCGGCGCCGAGGGTGGCGCAGACGCCGACGGTGATGGAGGCGCGGGCCCCGTAGACGGTACGGGTGTAGACGTCGCAGCCCTGGGTGTCGTAGCCGAAGGGGTGGCCGGGGGCGGAGCCCTGCTGGGACTTGGACAGGTCGCACTGCAGCGGGTCACCGCCGGCGATGAGCTGCGGCCAGATCGCGATGATCACGAGGAACAGGATCATCAGCGAGGAGATGACGAAGACGGGGTTGCGGCGCAGCTGGTGCCAGGCGTCGGACCACAGGGAGCGGGCCTTCTCGCCCGGGCCCGTGGGCGCGTCACCGAGTTTCTTCTCGAGGCTCTCGGCCTCCTCGAGCGCGAGGTCTATGGGCCCGCCCAGGCCGGTGGGTGCGACGGCCTCCCCCTCTCCGGGCTGCAGCGGGTCGAAGACGGGCTCGTTGCGCTCAGGCATAACGAATCCTCGGGTCCAGGACCGCGTAGAGCAGGTCGACGAGCAGGTTCGCCACCAGGAAGACGATGACGAGGATGGTCACGAAGCCGACGACCGTCGGGGAGTTGTTGCGCAGGATGCCCTGGTAGAGCTGGTATCCGACGCCGTGGATGTTGAAGATCCGCTCGGTGACGATGGCGCCGCCCATCAGGGCGCCGATGTCGGTGCCGATGAAGGTGACGACGGGGATGAGCGAGTTGCGCAGCAGGTGGCGGGTGACGACGCGGCGGCGCGGCAGGCCCTTGGCGACGGCGGTGCGCACGTAGTCGGCCTTGACGTTCTCGGCGATGGAGGTGCGCGAGAGCCGGGTGACGTAGGCGAGGGAGACCAGCGCGAGCACGATGCCGGGCAGGATCAGCTGGTTGAAGGGCGCGTCCGGGGAGACGGTGGGCCGGACCCAGCCCCATTGGACGCCGAAGAGGTACTGGAGCAGATAGCCCGTCACGAACGTCGGCACGGAGATGACGACGAGAGTGAGGACCAGCACGGTGGTGTCCACGGACTTGCCGCGGCGCAGGCCGCTGATCACGCCGAGGGTGATGCCGACGACGATCTCGATGACGATCGCGACGATGGTCAGGCGCAGGGTGACGGGGAACGCCGAGGCCATCAACTCGGTGACCGGCTGGCCGTTGAAGGCTGTTCCGAAGTCGCCCTGGAAGATCTGGCCCATGTAGTGGAGGTACTGCTCCCACAGGGGGCGGTCGAGGTAGAGGTCCTTGCGGATGCGCGCGGCGGTGGCGGGGTCGGGCGCCTTGTCGCCGAAGAGGGCCGCGACCGGGTCGCCGAGGGCGTACACCATGAAGAAGATCAGGAACGTGCTGCCGATGAACACCGGGATCATCTGGAGCAGCCGCCGGATCACATAACGTCCCATGGACTGCTCCAGGATCGATCCGACGGGGGGTCAGCTGACCTTGATCTCGTTGTAGACGGGGACGCTGAACTGGTTGAGCGCCACGTCCGTGAGCCGCTCGGCGTAGCCGGCGCTGCCGTTCTGGTACCAGAGCGGGATGGACGGCATCTGCGCGGCGAGGATCTTCTCGGCGTCCTGGAACTTCGTGATGGCCTTGGCGGCGTCGCTCTCCTGGTTGGCCTCGTCGACGAGCTTGTCGAAGTCCGGGTTGCTGAACTTCCCGTAGTTGGAGGAGGCGCCGGTGTAGTAGAGCGGCTGGAGGAAGTTCTGGATCAGCGGGTAGTCGGCCTGCCAGCCGGAGCGGAAGGGGCCGGTCAGCTTGAAGGAGCTCTGCTGGTTGCGGAAGTCGGCGAAGGTGCCGATCGGGTTGACCGTGCAGACGGGGCCCTCGCCGATCGCGTTGTTGATGCTGTTGCAGACGGCGTCCATCCAGTCGCGGTGCGAGCCGGTGTCCACGTTGGACGTCAGTGTGACCTTGCCGCCGGGGAGTCCGCCGGCGTCCTGGATGAGCTTCTTGGCCGCGGCCGGGTCGTACTTGCAGGCGTCGCCGCAGAGCGTGGCGTTGAAGCCGCCCTTCTCACCGAGGGCCGGGGAGGTCCAGTCCTTGGCCGGGGTGCGGGTCTCCCGGAAGATCTGCTTGGTGATCTCGTCGCGGTTGATCGCCATGGAGATGCCGCGGCGGACGTTCTCCATGCCCTCCTTGCTCCACTGCGGGTCGTAGAGAGGGAAGGTGAGGGTCTGGATGATGAGGGCCGGCTGGTTGATGTACCGGTCGCCGAGGTCGTTCTTGACGTTCTTCAGCTGCTGCGCGGGGACGTCGTCGACGAGGTCGAGGTTGCCGGAGATCAGGTCCGTGTAGGCGGTGTTGTTGTCGGTGTAGACCTTGAGGTCGACGCCACCGTTCTGCGCCTTGTCCTCGCCCGGGTAGCCGGCCCAGGTGCGCAGCTTCATGCCGGTGCCCTTGGTGTACGAGTCCACCGTGTACGGGCCGTTGCCGATCGGCTTGTTCAGCCAGCCGGCGTGGTCGGTGAAGAAGGCCTTGGGCAGCGGGGAGAAGGCCTGGTAGCCGAGGGTCTCGGGCCACGTGGAGAACTTGTTCTTCAGGGCGACCGTGAAGGTCTTGGCGTCCTTGACGACCAGCCCGGACATCGTCTTGGCCTTGGGCTCGCCGGACGTGGGGTGGACGTCCGCGTAGCCGACGATGTCGGAGAAGAACGGCGAGTTGTTCTGCTTGTTGCGCACGTCCGCGCCGTAGTTCCAGGCGTCCACGAAGGACTGCGCGGTGACCGGCTCGTCGTTGCTGAACTTCCAGCCGTCCTTCAGCGTGATGGTGAAGTTCTGGCTGTCGGTGGTCTCGATCTTCTCGGCGAGCATGTTGACGGCCTCGCCGGTCTTCGGGTCGTACCGCTTCAGGCCCCGGAAGAGCATGTCGAGGACCTTGCCGCCCTGCACCTCGTTGGTGTTGGCCGGCTCCAGCGGGTTCTGCGGGTCACCCCACGAGGAGCTGACGATTCCGGTGTCGCCGCCACCGCCTCCGCCGCTGTCGCTGCCGCCGCCGCAGGCCGTCGCCACGAGGGCGACGGCCACTGCACATGCGGCCCACTTGGCGTGGGTGGCTCCGCGCATGGAGTGCCTCCTATGGCTCCCAAGACTCACTTGGGCCCCATGTCACCCTATGTGGGCGCCCGAGCACTCCCGGTTCGGCCGATTGCACCCTCGCGTCTTCCGCCTGTCACCCCTGCGGGTGCAAGGACAGCTCCCACGTGTCGACGGCGTAGTGCAGGCCCATGCCGTGCGCCTCGTAGAGCGCGAGGGCGCCGGTCTCGTTGTGGACGTCCACCCCGAGGCCGACGGTGTCGCGGCCGCGGGCCGCGTAGGCGGCGAAGCCGTGGCGCAGCAGGAAGCCGCCGATGCCGCGGCCGCGCAGGTCCGCCCGGACGCCGATGTGGCTGATCCAGCCCATGCTGGTGCGGTCGTCGCGGCTCAGCAGGACGCCCACGTCGCCCTCGCCGGGCAGGCTCGCGATCCAGACCAGCGACCAGTCGAGGCGGCGGGCGTCGAGGTGGTCCAGCCAGGCCTCGTACGGCCGCTCGGCGTGGCCGAAGTGGGCCGCGAAGGTCTCCTCCACCAGGGCGTGGGCCCGGCGGCGGTCGGCCTCGTCGGCGGCGCAGTCGCGCAGGGCGAGCCCCTCGGGCGGGGCGGGGGCGTGCCCCGCTTCCCCGGGACCGCTCAGGGCGCGGGTCATCACCTGGTAGCGGCGTACGGTGCGGTAGCCGCGGCCGGGCAGCAGGTCGGCGTCGAGGGTGGGCTTCACGTTGAGCTGGAGCCGCAGGACGGCCTCCTGCTCGCCGGCGGCGAGCTCGCGGGCCCGGACCTCCATCAGCTCCAGCAGCCGGACGGCGGCCTCGCGTCGGCCGGGCAGCACGTAGTGGTCGCAGTCGACCCTGCCGGGTCCGGAGTCGTTCCACACCAGGGCGTACGCGACGAGCCGGCCGCCCTCGAAGGCCAGCCAGGAGTCCTTGGCCAGGTCGACGTCGGGGTGGTGGAGGTCGGCCTCGACGGTCCCCAGGTCGGTCTCCGGTCTGCCGATCTCGAAGACGTCGACGGCGTTGAGCAGGGCGCAGATGTCGGACGCGTCCCCGGGCCCTGCGGGCCGTACGGCCGGCAGGCGCCGGCCCCGGTGGTCGTACGTGGTCTCGGCCATCCGGACACTGTCCGCCCGGCCGCGGCGGCGCCGCAACTCCCTTTCGGCGTGCCCTCGTACGCAAGGGCGCGTCGGGGGCGCGTACGCAAGGGCGCCCGGGCCGGAGGAATCCGGTCCGGGCGCCCTTGACTGCGTGCGGCGGTGCGGGATCAGACGGCCAGGATGGCCTTCTCCTCCGCGAAGTGGCACGCCGACTCGTGCGCGGCCGGGGTGTTCACACCCTGGAAGCGCGTCGGGATCGCCAGCAGCGGCTCCTCCGTGGCGCACCGCTCCTCGGCCTTCCAGCAGCGGGTGCGGAAGCGGCAGCCCGAGGGCGGGTTGGCCGGGGAGGGGACGTCACCGGTGAGGATGATCCGCTCGCGGCCCTCGCGGGCCTGCGGGTCGGGGACCGGGACGGCCGACAGCAGCGCCTGGGTGTAGGGGTGCGTCGGGTGCTCGTAGATCTGGGCGTCGCTGCCGATCTCGGCCATCTTGCCCAGGTACATGACGCCGACGCGGTCCGAGATGTGCCGCACGATCGACAGGTCGTGCGCGATGAAGACATAGGACAGGTCGAACTCGTCCTGGAGCTTCTCCATCAGGTTGATGACCTGCGCCTGCACCGACACGTCGAGCGCGGAGACCGGCTCGTCGCAGATGATGATCTCCGGGTTGAGCGCGAGGCCGCGGGCGATGCCGATGCGCTGGCGCTGGCCGCCGGAGAACTGGTGCGGGTAGCGGTTGATGTACTCGGGGTTGAGGCCCACGACGTCCAGGAGCTCCTGGACCTTGCGGCGCCGATCGCCCTTCGGAGCCACCTCGGGGTGGATGTCGAAGGGCTCCCCGATGATGTCGCCGACCGTCATGCGGGGGTTCAGCGAGGTGTACGGGTCCTGGAACACCATCTGGATGTTGCGGCGGACGGCCTTGAGGGCCTTGCCGGACAGCTTGGTGATGTCCTGGCCCTTGTAGAAGACCTCGCCCGCGGTGGCCTTCTCGAGGCTCATCAGCAGCTTGGCGACGGTGGACTTGCCACAGCCGGACTCGCCGACGATGCCGAGGGTCTCGCCCCGGTAGAGGTCGAAGGAGACCCCGTCGACCGCCTTGACCGCGCCGACCTGCTTCTTGAACAGGATGCCCTGGGTCAGCGGGAAGTGCTTGACCAGGTTGCGGACCTGGAGGATCGGCTCTCGCTCGGTGGCGTTCTTGGTGAGCTCAGCCATGGATCTGCTCCTTCCAGAAGTGGCACGCGCTGCCGCGGCCGGGCAGCTCGGTGCCGTCCTGCTCGGTCACCGGGTGCAGGACCGGCACGTCGGTGCGGCAGATGTCCTGCGCCTTGGGGCAGCGCGGGTTGAAGGCGCAGCCCGACGGGATGTTCAGCAGGTTGGGCGGCAGGCCCTTGATCGCGTAGAGCTCCTGGCCCTTCTGGTCCAGGCGCGGGATCGAGTCGAGCAGACCGCGGGTGTACGGGTGCGCGGGGCGGCTGTAGATCTCGTGGACCGGGGCGGTCTCGACGATCCGGCCGCCGTACATGACGGCGATCTTGTCCGCGACGTCGGCGACGACGCCGAGGTCGTGGGTGATCAGGATCAGGCCCATGTTCATCTCGCGCTGGAGCTCCGCGAGCAGGTCCATGACCTGGGCCTGGACCGTCACGTCGAGAGCCGTGGTCGGCTCGTCGGCGATGATCAGGTCCGGCTCGAGGGCCATCGCCATGGCGATCATGATGCGCTGGCGCATACCGCCGGAGAACTGGTGCGGGTAGTCGCCCACGCGCTCCTTGGCGGCGGGGATCTTCACGCGGTCCATGAGCTCGACGGCCTTGGCCGTGGCGTCCTTCTTGGACATGCCGCGGTGGACGCGGAACATCTCGCCGAGCTGGGCGCCGACGGTGTGCACCGGGTTCAGCGAGGACAGGGCGTCCTGGAAGATCATGGCGATCTTCGAACCGCGGATCTTGCGGTACTCCTCGGCCGGGAGCTTGAGCAGGTCCGTCCCCTGGAAGAGGATCTCACCGCCCGCGATCTTGCCGGGGGGCATGTCGAGGATGCCCATGATGGCCTGCGCCGTCACGGACTTGCCCGAGCCGGACTCGCCGAGGACAGCGAGGGTCTCGCCGGCGTTCACGGAGTACGAGACACCGTTGACGGCCTTGGCGATTCCGTCGCGCGTGTGGAACTCGACGTGCAGGTCGCGCACTTCGAGCAAGGGGGTCCCCTCCGGCGCCGAGCGCGGCGCGGGGACGGTCGAGTTCTTGCTGATGGTAGTCAACGTACGCCCTTCCTCAGCGCAGCTTCGGGTCGAGGGCGTCGCGCACCGCGTCGCCGACCATGATGAACGCGAGCACGGTGACGCTCAGCGCGGCGGCCGGGAAGAGGAGCACGTGCGGGGCCTGCAGCCAGCGGACGGAGGCGTCGCTGACCATGAGGCCCCAGGAGATCTCCGGGGGCTGGACGCCGATGCCGAGGTACGACAGGGCGGCCTCGGCGGAGATGTACACACCCAGGCTGATCGCACCGACCACGATGACCGGGGCGATGGCGTTCGGCAGGATGTGCCGGAGCGTGATGCGCAGGGTGCCGGCGCCGAGGGCGCGGGCGGCGACCACGTAGTCGTTGTTCTTGTTCTGCAGCACCGAGGAACGCATGATGCGGAAGATCTGCGGCCAGCCGAGGATCGCGAGCACCAGGGAGACCGTCCAGGCGTTGCCCGGCAGGGCGGACATGATCAGCATGCCGCCGAGGAGGAGCGGGATCGCGAAGAAGATCTCGGTGAAGCGGGACAGGAAGCTGTCCAGCATGCCGCCGGCCCAGCCGGCCAGCAGGCCGAGGGCACCGCCGACGACGACCACCAGCGTGGTGGTGACGATGCCGACGATCACCGAGTTGCGGGCGGCCCACACCGTACGGGTGTAGACGTCGCAGCCCTGGATGTCGTAGCCGAACCAGTGGTCCCCGCTCGGCTTCTTGAGCGAGTCCTGGAGCTTGCAGGCCGTGGCGTCGAAGGGGCTGCCGTCGGTGAACCACTGCGGGAACGCGGAGATGACCAGCATGCAGACGACGAGGAACGCACCGATCAGGAAGACCGGGTTGCGGCGCAGGTCGCTCAGGGCGTCGGACCAGAGGCTGGCCTCGCGGTCCTTCTTCTTCTTTCCGCCGTCCTTGACCGCGGCGCCGGCGGAGGTGGCTCCGGCGAGCTGGGTGTCGGTCATCGAGTCCTCCACCGTAGTTGTGTCACGCATAGCGGATCCTCGGGTCGAGCACGGCGTAGAGCAGGTCCACGAGCAGGTTGCCGATCAGGTAGACGAGGACGAGGATCGTCACACCGCCGACCACGACCGCACCCTGCTTGAGGTACACGGACTGGGCGAGCAGGCCGCCGACTCCGTGGATGTTGAAGATCCGCTCGGTGATGACCGCACCACCCATGAGGGAGCCGAGGTCGGCGCCCAGGAAGGTGACGATCGGGATGAGGGCGTTGCGCAGCGCGTGGTTCACGACGACGCGGCGGCGGGGCAGGCCCTTCGCGGTCGCGGTGCGGACGTAGTCGGCGCGCATCGTCTCCATCAGGCTGGTGCGCGTCAGGCGGGCCACGTACGCGAGGGACGTGGAGGCCAGGACGAACGCCGGCAGGAGGTAGGCGCGGATCCCGTCGTTCTCGTTGAAGGAGACGGGGAAGAAGTCGATGCCCCAGTTGTTCTTCAGCTGCACGCCGAGCGTCAGCTGCAGCACGAAGCCGGTGACGAAGACGGGGATGGAGATGACCATCAGCGTGGAGATGAGCACCAGCTGGTCGAGGAACTTGCCGCGGCGCAGGGCGGCCATGACACCGGCCAGCACGCCGACGACGGCCTCGATGACGAACGCGACGAGGGCCAGGTTCACCGTGTAGGGGAACGCCTCGGAGAACAGGTCGAGGACCTTGCGGCCGGTGAGGGTCTCACCGAGGTCGCCCTGGAACACACCGGTGATGTAGTTCCAGTACTGCAGCAGGAACGGGTCGTCGAGGTGGTACTTGGCACGCAGCATCGCCGTGACGAGCGGGTCTGCCTTCTTCTCGCCGGCGAGCAGCTGGATCGGGTCAGCGCCCGGCATAGCGAACGTCAGCGCGTAGATCAGGAACGTGGCACCGATCAGTACAGGGATCGCCTGTATGAGTCGGCGGATGAGGTAGCGGCCCATCAGACCTCCAACAGAAGAACAGGGGGAAAGGGCGGGCAGACGGAAACCTGATTCCGCCTGCCCGCCCCCGGGATCCCCTTAGTGAAGAGGGGTGTTAGTTGAGCTCGACGTTCGCCAGGTCCATGCGGCCCTGGGCGTCGACCTCGACGTTCTTCACGGTCTTGGAGTAGGCCGAAGAAGACATGTACGTGAAGACCGGGATGTACGGCAGGTCCTTGATGATGATGTCATCGGCTTCCTGGTACAGCTTCAGGCCCTGAGCGGCGTCGGTGGCCTTGTCCGCCTCGGCGAGCTTGGTCTCGAACGCCTCGTTCACGTAGTGGCCGTAGTTGGAGCCGTTCTCGATCGCGACCTTCGAGAAGATCGGACGGAGGTAGTTCTCCGCGGCCGGGTAGTCCATCGACCAGGCCATGCGGAAGGCACCCTTGTACTTCGAGGCGCCCAGGTCGTCCAGCATGTCGCCGAACTTGGCGTACGGCTTGGCGGTGACCTCGATGCCGAGGTTCGCCTTCAGCTGGTTGGCGACGGCCTCGATCCACTCCTTGTGGCCGCCGTCGGCGTTGTAGCCGAGCTCGATCTTGTTGCCCGGAACACCGCCCGCCTGGGTGTAGAGCTCCTTGGCCTTGGTCGGGTTGTAGGTCCCGACCTCGCCCAGCGCGCCCTTGCGGTAGCCCGGGATGATCGGGCTGATGAAGTCGTCGGCCGGCTTGCGGGTGCCGTTGAAGATGGTCTTCGTGATGGCGTCCCGGTCGATGGCCATGGAGATGGCCTTGCGGATCTCCACCTTGCCGAACGCCTCGGGGTTCTGCTCCAGCGGGAGACCGATGTAGCCGACGCCGGACTCGGGCTTGTAGATGTAGCGGTCGCCGAACTCCTGGGAGACGGTGGCCATCGCCGAGATCGGGAGCTTGTCGACGATCTGGATGGTGTCGGCGCGCAGGTCGTTGTACGCCGTGTCCAGGTTGTCGTAGATCTTGAAGGTGACGCCGTCGAGCTTGGCGCGACCCTCGGCCGGGTACTTGTCGTACTTCTTGATCTTGATCTGCTTGTTGTGCTCCCAGGCGCCGTCCATCTGGAACGGACCGTTGCCGATCGGAGCCTCGCCGAACTTCTTCGGGTCGGCCTCGAACGCCTTGGGCAGCGGGTAGAAGGCGTTGTAGCCCAGCATGGTCTTGAACTGGGAGAACGGGTCCTTCAGGGTGACGGTGAAGGTCTTCTCGTCGACGACCTTCAGGCCCTTGAGCTCCTTGGCCGTGGGCTTCTTGTCCTTGCCCGGCGCGAGCTCGTCGGAGCCCTCGATCTTCGAGAAGAACGGCAGGCCCTCGGCCGCGTTGTCCTGGTTGGCGCCCCAGTTCCAGGCACGGACGAAGGACGCAGCGTCGACCTTCTCGCCGTTGTGGAAGGTGAAGCCGTCCTTGATCTTGATCGTCCAGGTCTTCGAGTCCGTGGTGTCGATGGACTCCGCGACCGCGAGCTTCGGCTCGTTGGTCTTGTTGTCGTAGTCCACGAGGCCGACGAAGAGGGCGTTGAGAACCTCGGCGCCCTCGGACTCTGCGGTGTTCTGACCCACCAGGCCGTGCTGCGGCTCGCCGAGCACCACGGTGATGTTTCCGCCGGACTTACCGGCGTTCGAGTCCTTGCTGGTGCTGCATGCGGTGGCGGCCATCGCCACGATGACGGCACCCGCGACCCACTTGGCGCTCGTTGCTCCGCGCATGGGTAATTGCCTCCTCAGGAGTCACTGTGGATACGTGAAGGACCCGGCCCCGCTGACACCCCTGACAGCGAAATCCGGCCCCATCGTGTGTGCTCGTGAGTCGACGCTCCCCACAGCGTGTGACCCATTGACCCGAGCTCAATGGAGCCATCCTCAGGGACTGCCAGACCGTAAACCACACTTAAGTGGTCTCGTTTTCACAACATCGCCACCTGGCGAAAACCCGAAATCCGGACAAACGGATAGGAGACAGACACGTGCGAAACGGACGGTTGGCGCACCTTCCGGAGAACGGTGCACGGTATCCGGACGCAAGAACGAGTCAATCCGGTTGACAAACGCGAACGGGCCCGGCGTGGTCAACGGCCCCTCAGGGCCCGGCCCTCGTGCCGGCGGCCCGCGCCGAGGGACTCGTACACCTCGAGGGCCTGCGCCCAGGCCCGGGGGGTTCCCCCCTCGTCGCCCGCCTGCCGCAGGGCGTGGCCGAGGACCAGGAGGGTCTCGGCCCGTCCGATCCGGTGCCCGGCCTCCGTCTGGATGTCGAGGGCCCGGTTCGCACGGCGGGCGGCCCTCTCGAACCCGCCTCGCGCCAGGCCCAGTTCCGCCAGCAGTGCGAAGGACCGCGCCTCGAAGAGGCGGTACCCGCTCGCGGTGGCCAGGGCCCGGGCGGTCTGCGCGTGCTCCCCGGCCTCGCCGTGCCGGCCCAGCCGCAGGCTGCTCTCGGCCAGCCCGGTCAGGGCCCGCAGCTCCGGTGTGCGGGCATCGCACCGGCGGGCCGGCTCGGCCGCCTGCCGGAAGTGCCGCAGGGCGACGTCGTGATGGCCCAGGCTTTGCGAGAGCAGGCCCCGGCCCGTGAGCAGGTGGGCCTCGGCGCGCAGCCCCCCGTCGCCAGTTCGAGCCCCTGCTCAATGTAGTCCGGAGCGGCCGCCCGGTCGCCGGCCTGGACCGATACCATCGCCGGCCAGAAGAGGGTGAACGCCAGATCGGTGTGCAGAGCCATCTCCCGCTGTGTGCTCGCCGCCGCGTCGAGGTGCTCGACCGCCCGCTGCGGCTGCCCCCTCTCGAGCAGTACGACCCCCAGGGTTGCGCGCGGGGATGAAGACGGCCGGGGGGGGGAGGGAGAGCCCCTGGTATAGCTCACGGGCCTCCACAAGCCGGCCCTCGGCCTCGGCGAGGCGGCCGAGCTCGTGCAGGATCGCCCCCAGGTTGCCCAGCGTGATCGCCTCGCCCAGCCGGAAGCCGGTCGTGCGGCACAGGTCCGCGCCGCGCAGGCCGTGAGCCGGCGCCTCCGTCGTCGTCACCGGCCGGCAGCAGCGTGTCGAGGCGCCGGAGCGCATCGGTCCGGCCGGTGAACACCGCGGTGGAAGCGGGCAGCTGGGCGGGCAGGGCATGCTGCCGCGAGGGGGCCGCCGTCCCGTCGGCCGCCCCCGCCGACACCGTCCGGCGGGGCCGGGGGTCGAGGAGCGAGGGGTCGTCGGCCAGCACCCGGCGGTGGAGCGCGCGCAGCTCCGGGCCGGGCTCCAGACCGAGTTCGCGGACCAGCCGCGCCCGCGTGCGCTGGTACGTGGGGTCCGCGGCCGGGCCGCCTTCGATGCTGCCGTCGTACAGCGTGCGCAGCCGCGCCGCCGGCTGCCCGGGACGCGGTCGGCGGGGCTCATCTCGGTCCAGAGCCAGGCGCGCCGTACGCCGGCCACGGGCGGACGTGCGGGGTGGCCATCAGCTCGCATGGCCTCACGTGCGCGGGTTCGGGCGGGATCCTCGCCGCCAGCGCACCCAGGCCGAACCCTCGGGCACGAAAAAGCCCGGCCCCGCACGGAGATCCGTGCGGGGCCGGGCTGTGAGCCGTGCTGCGCAGGTGTTACTTGCCGGACTTGGCGCGCGACGCGGTGCGCGAGCGCTCCTTCTGGTCCAGGACGACCTTGCGGATGCGGACGGCCTCCGGGGTCACCTCGACGCACTCGTCGTCGCGGCAGAACTCCAGGGACTGCTCCAGGGAGAGCTTGCGCGGCGGAACCACGTTCTCCGTGTTGTCCGCGGAAGCCGCACGCATGTTGGTGAGCTTCTTCTCCTTGGTGATGTTCACGTCCATGTCGTCGGAGCGCGAGTTCTCGCCGACGATCATGCCCTCGTACACCTCGGTGCCGGGGTCGGTGAACAGGACGCCGCGCTCCTGCAGGTTGATCATCGCGAACGGCGTGACCGCACCGGCGCGGTCCGCGACCAGCGAACCGTTGTTGCGGGTGACCAGCGGGCCGAACCACGGCTCGTGGCCCTCGTGGATCGAGTGGGCGATGCCCGTACCGCGGGTGTTGGTCAGGAACTCCGTGCGGAAGCCGATGAGGCCGCGCGACGGGACGACGAACTCCATGCGGACCCAGCCGGAGCCGTGGTTCGACATGTTGTCCATGCGGCCCTTGCGGATGCCCATGAGCTGCGTGACGGCGCCCATGTGCTCCTCGGGCACGTCGATCGTCATGCGCTCGACCGGCTCGTGGACCTTGCCGTCGATCTCCTGGGTGACGACCTGCGGCTTGCCGATGGTCAGCTCGAAGCCCTCGCGGCGCATCTGCTCGACCAGGATGGCGAGCGCGAGCTCACCACGGCCCTGGACCTCCCAGGCGTCCGGGCGCTCGGTGTCGAGGACGCGGAGCGAGACGTTGCCGACCAGCTCGCGGTCGAGGCGGTCCTTGACCTGGCGGGCGGTGACCTTGCGGTCCTTGACCGCGGACTTCGCGTCCGCGCCCTTGCCCGTGCCGCCGCGGCCGACCAGCGGCGAGGTGTTCGTGCCGATGGTCATGGAGATCGCCGGCTCGTCGACCGAGATCAGCGGCAGCGCGATCGGGTTCTCCGGGTCGGCCAGGGTCTCGCCGATCATGATGTCGGGGATACCGGCGACCGCGCAGATGTCACCCGGGCCCGCCACCTCGGCCGGCTTGCGGGTGAGCGCCTCGGTCATCATCAGCTCGGTGATGCGGACGTTCGACATGCTGCCGTCACGCTTGATCCACGCGACGGTCTGGCCCTTGCGCAGCTCGCCCTGCTCGACGCGGAGCAGCGCGATGCGGCCGAGGAAGTTGTCGGCGTCCAGGTTGGTGACGTGGGCCTGGAGGGGGGCCTCCTCGTCGTACACCGGGGCGGGGACGTGCTCCAGGATGGTGGAGAAGAACGGCTCCAGGCTGTCGCTGTCCGCGGGGACGGTGCCGTCCTCGGGCTTGGTCAGCGAGGCGATGCCGTCACGGCCGCAGGCGTAGACGATCGGGAACTCGATCTGCTCCTCGGTCGCGTCCAGGTCCAGGAAGAGGTCGTACGTCTCGTTGACGACGTCGTCGATCCGGGAGTCCGGGCGGTCCGTCTTGTTGATGCAGAGGATGACCGGCATCTTCGCCTGCAGGGCCTTGCGCAGGACGAAGCGGGTCTGGGGCAGCGGACCCTCGGAGGCGTCCACCAGCAGAACGACGGCGTCCACCATCGACAGACCGCGCTCGACCTCACCACCGAAGTCGGCGTGGCCGGGGGTGTCGATGATGTTGATCGTGATCGGGGCCCCGCCGTCCTTGGGGTGATACTTCACCGCCGTGTTCTTGGCGAGGATCGTGATGCCCTTCTCACGCTCCAGGTCGTTCGAGTCCATCATGCGGTCGTCGAGGTGCTGGTGGGCGGCGAAGGCACCGGCCTGCTTGAGCATGGCATCGACGATGGTCGTCTTGCCATGGTCGACGTGGGCGACGATGGCGACGTTACGGATGTCGTGGCGCGTGGGCACTTCGGCGCTTCTCCCGGGATCGTGGATGGCGTCGCGTACGGTCCGGCACGCGCGCCTCGACCGGGCGGAAAACCTGCCACGGCCTTACCCCATCGTACGTCGCGTGGCGGGAACCGCTCGCCGGGGGGTCTGTCAAGAGGCCGGACGACTGAGAAGGACCGGGTGTGGGTGGGGTGTCCCGGCCATGGGTCCTGCGCGTTTGCTGCGGGTCAACAGGCTTGGTCAATGGGTATGACACGACCTTGCCCGCCGGAGATCCGGCGGGCAAGCGACTTGAGTCACATCTGAGCTTGTGACCCGAAGCTCAATCTGTCTGGCCCCCTTTTGTCACTTCTTCTTCTCCTGCTTTTCCTTGGCGCCTTGAGCCTTCTTCCAGCCGATGTCCTGGAAACGGGGGGTTCCGAGGCCGAAGGCGCCGGCATTGACCAGGTTCGGCTTGACGGCCACCAGCTCGGGGCGCTGGTACAGCGGGATGGAGCCGGCGGCGGCCCAGATCCGGGCGTCGGCCTTGCGCATCAGCTCGCGCGAGGCCTCCTCGTCGAGCTCGCCGAGCGCCTGGTCGAACAACTGGTCGATGTGGTCGGTGCCGACCCGGGTGTAGTTCTGTTCGACGAGGAGCGAGCCGTCGGCGGCCGGCTCCGGCTTGGCGAAGATGGGGCGGGCGTCGGTGGCCGGGTAGGCCGTCGCGGGCCAGGAGTAGAGCGCCAGGTCGTACTGGCCCGAGGCGACGTGGTCCTTGAAGAAGCTCTCGTCGGCCACCTTGGTCAGCTCGGTGTGCACGCCGACCTTCTGCAGCATCTGGGCGATCCGCTCGCCGACCGTGCGCAGGGCCTCCGAGCCGGGGCCGGACGGGAGGACGAAGCGCAGCGAGAGCGCCTTGCCGTCCTTGGCCAGCATGTTTCCGGAGGTACGGGTCTGCTTGACCGGGGCCGGCGCCGGGCTGGCGCTGGTCCCGGCCTTGCCGGGCTCGGGGGCGGCGCCGTCGCGGGCGGGGCCGCTCTTGGCGTCGGCGGAGTCGGCGGAGGCCGCCGGGTCCGCCGCGTCCGCCGTGTCGGGGGCGTCGGCACCGAGGGCCTCGGCCTGGGCGAGGAGGGCGGCCCGCTGCCCGTCCGCCAGCCCGGCCGGGTCCAGTACCGGGGAGAGGCGCTCGCCCCGGGAGCCCTGGGCGAGGGGGCCGGAGCCCTGGTCGCCCTGCGCGGACGTGTCCGTGTCCGTCCTGATCGCGGACCTGACCGCCGGGAGCCCCCGCTCCAGGCTCTCGCCGTTGCGCTCGTCGGTCTCGCCCACGATGTAGAGGCCGTCGTTGCCGGTGCCCGGACCCGACGGGGTCTTCGCGTCGTCCTCCGCGTTCTCGGAGCCGGCCTTCGCGCCCGCCGGTTCGGTGATCTTGCCGCCGCGGCGCCAGCCCGCGTCCGCGAGGAGGGCCTCGGCCGCGTGGATGTCCTTGCCGCCGAGCGCTTCGCTGTTGTCCGCGTACGCCCGCTGCCCGGCCAGCGCCACGTGGCTGCCGACCGGCTTCGCCGGCAGGCCCAGGGGCTTCAGTACGATCTCGGCCAACTCCTTGCGGTCCAGTGCCCTGGCCACGGCCCGCCGGACCCGCTCGTCGGCCAGCGGGCCGGCGGCCCCGTTCAGGGCGAGCTGGGTGTAGGCCGGCTCCAGGGACTTGCGGACCGTGAAGGTGCGCAGGGCCGACTGCTCGTCGGCGTACTTCTTCGCCGCCTCGGCGTTCTGCGCGCGGTTCTCCCGCTCCGTCGTCGCCTTGCCCTCGTCGTCGGCGCCGTACGCGAGCGCCCACGACAGCGTGGCCTCGGCCGGGGTCACCGAGGCGCCCGGTCCGTGCGCCGGGGCCCCGCCCGAGCCCGGGGTGCGCTCCGCGTCCCGGCGGGCCAGCGCGATCCGGTCGGCGCCCGCACGGTCGATCTCCGCCAGGTCGACCTTGCCGGCGGCCAGCGCGGCCGGGCGCTGGGCCCGCGGGACGGCGGTCAGGACCAGCGTGTCCAGCTTGGCCGGCCGGCCCCACCAGCGGGCGTTGCGGGTCAGCGCGGCGGTGCCGGTCTTCTTGTCGATCGCCCCGAGGTTGAAGGGGCCGGCGGTGACCTTGAGGGTGCCGCGGGCGCCCTCGTTGAAGGCATCGGGGGTGCCGGTGACCTGCTTGGGGTAGAGCGGGGAGAACAGGGAGCGCCAGTCGGTGTACGGCTTGGCGAAGGTGACCTTGACCTCGAGGTCGGTCTTGCCGCGCTCGATCTTCTCGATCCGGTCGTAGCCGGCGTTGCGGGCCGTCCAGTACGCGGAGTCCTTGCCGTTCAGGGCCCGCCACTGCGCCACGAAGTCGGCGGCGCCGATCTCGCGGCCGTCGCTCCACACCGCCTGCTGGTTCAGCTTGTACAGCACGACCTGCTTGGGCTCGCGCTCGACGACCTCGGCCTTCTCGAGGAAGTCCGGGTTGGCCACCGGCCGCCCCTTGTCGTCCAGCGTGAACAGCTGGGGCAGCACCGCCCCGGCGATCCGGTTGGTGGTGGCGTCCGCATCGGCCTGGAAGGTGTTCAGGGTGTCCGGGAGGCTGTCCACCGCCCAGCGCAGCACGCCGCCGTCGGCGACCTTGTCGCGGGCCGTGGCCGCGATGTCCTGGCCGGCGGCCACGGGACCGCCCTCGTCGTCACCAGCGCCGCAGCCCGCGAGCAGCGGCAGTGCGAGGACTCCCGAGGTCAGGAGCGCCAAGGACCTGCGCCTTCTCTGGGACATGGGTGGTACCTCCGGGGCGGGGCGTGAAAGGGGCAGCTTGATCACGTTTGGCGGTATATGGAGCTGATCACACTGGGTGCCGCAACACACTGAAATCCACAGCCCGCCGCACCTCTCGCAGCCGACCCTCGCCACGCCGCGAACCCCACCCGTGCGGACCAATCCCACTTGCGTCACGGACGGGCGTTCCCTCGGAAGAGGGATCAAAATGGGAGCAGGGAGGGGCGCACAGATTGCGCCTGCGCGCCCGCAATCGCTGCACGTCCCTTCACAACGGGGGACGGGAGGCGCGACACTCGCAGGCGCACATGAGCGTTGCCACCGCAACCAGCGGAAGTGAGGGCAAGTCATGTCCCTGCAAGACGATTTGACCGCCGTACGACGCAACCTGAACGAGCTGGTCCGCTCGGTCGAGCGGCTGGAGCGAGACGTCAAGGACGCAGCCCGGCAGGCCCCGGACACGCCGGGGGCCCCACGCCGGGAGGGGATGGTCCCCGTTCCGGACGCCCCGTACGACAGCTCGCTGTGGAAGGACGTCGACGACGAGGGTCTCGGCGCCCGCGACCGCCGGGCACCCTGACCCTGCGTACGCGGCCCCGCACCCCGCACGCGCCGTTACCCCCGCACCCCACCAGGCCCAGCCGTCCGCGGCTGGGCCTCGTGGGTCATCCGTCATCACTCCACCCGGAGTCCCCTTTGGCCACAGGCACGGAACCACCCCGGCAGCTGACCGGCGTCCACGACGCCTCCCGGGCCGCGATCGCCGCCCGGCACCTGCGCACCGACCGGTGGTGGCTGGCCCCCGCCGTCACCGCGGCCGGACTGCTCGCCTTCATCGTCTACTCGACGTGGCGGGCCTTCGCCAACGCCGACTACTACGCGGCCCCGTACGTCTCCCCTTTCTACTCCCCGTGTCTCGCGGAGAACTGCCAGGAGATGCGCGACGGCCCCAACCTGGACCTGTTCGGCAGCTGGTGGGGCCTGTCCCCGGCCCTGCTGATCCTGATCTTCCCGCTCGGCTTCCGGCTGACCTGCTACTACTACCGGAAGGCCTACTACCGGGGCTTCTGGGCCTCGCCGCCCGCCTGCGCCGTCGCCGAGCCGCACGCGAAGTACACCGGCGAGACCCGCTTCCCGCTGATCCTCCAGAACATCCACCGGTACTTCTTCTACGCGGCGCTGCCGGTCGCGGGCATCCTCACGTACGACACGGTGCTGGCCTTCCGCGACGAGCACTACGACTGGGGCCACATGGGTCTCGGGACCCTGCTCTTCCTCGTCAACATCGCGCTGATCTGGGCCTACACCCTGTCCTGCCACTCCTGCCGGCACATCATGGGCGGCCGCCTGAAGCACTTCTCCAAACACCCGGTGCGCTACCGGCTGTGGGGCTGGGTCAGCCGGCTCAACACCCGCCACATGCAGCTCGCCTGGGCCTCGCTGATCAGCGTCGCCCTGTGCGACTTCTACGTGTACCTGCTGGCCAGCGGCGCCTTCAACGATCCGAGGTTCTTCTGACATGGCTCAAGTCGACCGGCAGCAGTGGGACGTGGTCGTGGTCGGTGCGGGCGGTGCCGGGCTGCGGGCCGCGATCGAGGCGCGCGAGCGGGGCAAGCGTACGGCCGTGATCTGCAAGTCCCTGTTCGGCAAGGCCCATACGGTGATGGCGGAGGGCGGGATCGCCGCCTCCATGGGCAACGTCAACGAGGGCGACAACTGGCAGGTGCACTTCCGCGACACCATGCGCGGGGGCAAGTTCCTGAACCAGTGGCGGATGGCGGAACTCCACGCGAAGGAGGCCCCCGACCGGGTCTGGGAGCTGGAGACCTGGGGCGCGCTCTTCGACCGCACCCCGGACGGGAAGATCTCCCAGCGCAACTTCGGCGGGCACGAGTACCCGCGCCTCGCGCACGTGGGCGACCGGACAGGCCTGGAGCTGATCCGCACCCTCCAGCAGAAGATCGTCCAGCTCCAGCAGGAGGACTTCAAGGAGTCCGGGGACTACGAGGCCCGGCTCAAGGTCTTCCAGGAGTGCACGGTCACCCGGGTGCTGAAGGACGGGCAGAGGGTCTCGGGGGCCTTCTGCTACGAGCGCGAGTCCGGCCGGTTCTTCGTCCTGGAGGCCCCGGCGGTGGTCCTGGCCACGGGTGGGATCGGCAAGTCCTTCAAGACGACGTCCAACTCCTGGGAGTACACCGGCGACGGCCACGCGCTGGCGCTGCTCGCGGGCGCGCCCCTGCTGAACATGGAGTTCGTGCAGTTCCACCCGACCGGCATGGTCTGGCCGCCCTCGGTCAAGGGCATCCTCGTCACCGAGTCGGTGCGCGGCGACGGCGGGGTGCTGCGCAACAGCGAGGGCAAGCGGTTCATGTTCGACTACGTCCCGGACGTCTTCAAGGAGAAGTACGCGGAGTCCGAGGAAGAGGGCGACCGCTGGTACGAGGACCCGGACCACAACCGGCGTCCCCCCGAGCTGCTCCCCCGCGACGAGGTGGCCCGGGCCATCAACTCCGAGGTCAAGGCGGGCCGCGGCTCCCCGCACGGCGGGGTCTTCCTCGACGTGTCCACGCGAATGCCGGCCGAGAAGATCAAACGGCGGCTGCCCTCCATGTACCACCAGTTCAAGGAGCTGGCGGACGTGGACATCACCGCCGAGCCGATGGAGGTCGGCCCGACCTGCCACTACGTGATGGGCGGGATCGCGGTCGACTCCGACACCGCGGCCACCGTCGGGGTCCCGGGCCTGTTCGCGGCGGGCGAGGTCGCGGGCGGCATGCACGGCTCGAACCGGCTCGGCGGGAACTCCCTGTCCGACCTGCTGGTGTTCGGCCGGCGGGCCGGGCTGCACGCGGCCGAGTACGCCACGGGCCTCGCCGGAGCGCTGCCCGCGGTCTCCCAGGCGGAGATCGACGCGGCCGCCGCGGAGGCGCTGGCCCCGTTCCACGCCGCCGAGGGCGCGGAGAACCCGTACACGCTCCACCAGGAACTCCAGACGACCATGAACGACCTGGTCGGGATCATCCGCCGCGAGGGCGAGATGGCCGAGGCCCTGCAGAAGCTGGCGGGCCTGCGGGTACGGGCGGCCCGGGCCGGGGTCGAGGGGCACCGGCAGTTCAACCCGGGCTGGCACCTCGCCCTGGACCTGCGGAACATGCTGCTGGTCAGCGAGTGCGTGGCCCGCGCGGCCCTGGAACGCACCGAGAGCCGCGGCGGGCACACCCGGGAGGACTGCCCGTCGATGGAGCGCGACTGGCGCCCGGTGAACCTGCTGTGCCGTCCGGTCGACCCGGCGCCCGAGGACCCGGCCGCCGACCGGATCTCCCTCGTCCGGACCCGGACCGAACCCATCCGCCCCGACCTGCTCGCGCTCTTCGAGAAGGAAGAGCTGGTCAAGTACCTCGCCGAAGAGGAGCTCTACGAATGAGTACGTACGACGCGAGCTTCCGGATCTGGCGGGGCGACGCGGAAGGCGGGGAACTGCGGGACTTCACCGTCGAGGTGCACGACGGCGAGGTCGTCCTGGACATCGTCCACCGGCTGCAGGCCACCCAGGCCTCGGACCTGGCGGTGCGCTGGAACTGCAAGGCGGGCAAATGCGGCTCGTGCAGTGCGGAGATCAACGGCCGGCCGCGGCTGATGTGCATGACGCGCATGTCGACCTTCGACCGGGCCGAGACGATCACGGTCACGCCGTTGCGCGCGTTCCCGGTCGTCCGGGACCTGGTCACGGACGTGTCCTTCAACTACGAGAAGGCGCGCGAGGTCCCGGCCTTCGTCCCGCCGCCGGGGGTGGCTCCGGGGGCGTACCGGATGCAGCAGGTGGACGTGGACCGCTCGCAGGAGTTCCGCAAGTGCATCGAGTGCTTCCTGTGCCAGGACACCTGCCACGTGGTGCGCGACCACGAGGAGAACAAGCCCGCCTTCGCCGGTCCCCGTTTCCTGATGCGGGTGGCGGAGCTGGACATGCACCCGCTGGACGCGGCGGCGGAGGCGGGCCTGGACCGCAAGCGCACGGCCCAGGAGGAGCACGGGCTCGGCTACTGCAACATCACCAAGTGCTGTACGGAGGTCTGCCCCGAGGGCATCAAGATCACCGACAATGCGCTGATCCCGCTGAAGGAGCGGGCGGTGGACCGCAAGTACGACCCGCTGGTGTGGCTGGGGAACAAGATCCGCAGGCGTGCTGACCTGTAGCGCCCCCTGCCGTTCATTTCGCAGGACACAATGCCCCCTGGGAAAACGTCGCATGACGTGATGTCAGGGGGCTTTGCGGTGCGGGTGGGGGATCAGCTGGCCGGCCGGTACCGGCTGGACCAGCGGCTGGGCCAGGGCGGCATGGGCGAGGTGTGGGGCGGGTACGACCTGGCGCTGGACCGGCCCGTGGCGGTCAAGGTGCTGCTGGAAGCGGCCACGAACGACGAGCTGGTCGCGCGGTTCAGACGCGAGGCCACGATCGGAGCGCGGCTCCAGCACCCGGGGATCACGGTGGTGCACGACGTGGGGCAGCAGGACGGGCGCCTCTTCATCGTGATGGAGCTCCTGGCCGGCGAGGACCTGGCCACGATGCTGGCGCGGGACGGCGGGCTCGCGGTCGACCTCGCGGTCGACCTGGCCGCGCAGACGGCGGAGGCGCTGGCCGCCGCGCACGAGCAGTCCGTGGTCCACCGGGACCTGAAGCCCGCCAATCTCTTCCTGCTGCCGGGCCGGCGGCTCAAGATCTGCGACTTCGGCATCGCGCACTCCGCGGACGCGACGGCGGGCTGGACGGTCACGGGCCGGATGTTCGGCACGCCCGCGTACATGGCGCCGGAGCAGTGGCGGGGCGAGCGGGTGGGCGCCCGCTGCGATCTGTACGCGCTGGGGTGCGTGCTGTACGCCCTGCTGAGCGGGGCGCCGCCGTTCGGCCAGACCGAGGGGCCGTACGTCCTCATGCGCCGGCACATCGAGGAGGTACCGCTCCCGCTGCGCGAGGTCGGCGCGCCGGTTCCGGCGGAGCTGGACCGGCTGGTCCGGGCGCTGCTCGAGAAGGACCCGGAGGCCCGGCCGGAGTCGGCGCAGTCTGTGGGCAAGACCCTGCGGGGGCTGCGCGGGACCGGGCCGGAGCCTTCGGCGGACCGTGCGGCGGGACAACCGGCCGCCCCCGGGCCGGGTTTCGGGCCCCCACCGGAAGCCGGGTTCGACGTCGCGGCCGCGGCCGCGGCCGCGCTGGACGCTGCGGTCATGGGGCGAGCCGGGAGCCGGGCAGCGGAAGGGGCTGCAGCGGAGGCTGCACCGGGGGCAGGAGCCGGGGCTCCGGCCATGGCCGGACAGGGAACGGCGGCGGGGGCCGTGCCCGGGGCCGGTCAGGGATCTGCGGCGGAGGCTGCGCCCGGGGCCGGGCAGGGAACCGCGGCGGAGGCTGCGCCCGGGGCCGGGCAGCGAACCGCGGCGGGGGCTGTGCCTGCGGCCGAAGCTGCGCCCGGGATCCGGGCCGGGGCCGGGACGCCCGACTCTGGGGCCGCGGGCGTGGCGGCCGGCGCGGGGCCGGGCGTCCCGCCCGCCGTGCGGGAGTTCGTACGGGAGCTGGTGCTCGAGGCGGAGGAGGCGCTGCGGGGCGTGCCCGCCACCGCCGGGGAGACCCGCGTCGAGGTGCTGGCCGTGGCCGCGGACGCCGCGGCCCGCTTCGACCCGGGCCTCGCCGGACGACTCCTGGCGGATGCCGAGCTCGCGGCCTGGGCCGGCGGTGCGGGCGACGGCGCCCGGGTGGCCAGGCTCCTGACGGAACTGGCCCGCGCCACCTCGGCGCAGGCCCCGGCACGGGCCCGGCGGCTGCTGACCGACGCGCAGCAGGCGCTGTTCACGGTGTCCGGCTCCCGGCGGGAGGCGCCGATGCGCGCGCTGGCCGAGGAACTGCTCAGGGTGGCCCCCGAGCAGGCCTCCCAGATCGCCGGGTTCCACTTCCGCGGGCGCCCGGCGCGCGGCGGGCTGCGGGCCCAGATCGAGGCGGCCCTCGCGGCGGCCCGGCCCGAGGAGGCCGAGCGGCAGCTCGCCCGGATCGGGGACCCGGGCCAGCGTGCGGCCACCACGTACGACCTGGTCGTCGCCCTCGCCCCGCGGGACCTGCCCGCGGCCATGCGGCTGAGCGAGCGCATCGGCTCGGCCGGCGGCCGGCTGCTCGTGCTGTGCCAGCTGGCGCAGGACCGGGCCGCGGCCGGGGATCCGGTGGGCGCGGCCCACGCTGTGGAGCAGGCGGAGGAGGAGCTGCCCCGGGTGCTGGAGGAGCGGTCGGCGTGGCTGCGGGAGGAGGCCGGCCGGCTCGCCGGGCGGGGACAGCCGGTGGAGGCGGAGCGGCTGCGCAACCGGGCCGCCGGGCTGCTGCGCGGCCGGGTGGAGGCCTCGGCGGACGAGAAGGCCGGGCACGCGCTCGCCGCGGTCGAAGCGGCCCGTGCCCGGGTCGCGGAGGGCATCAGGGAGCCGCTGGACCGGGTGCGGGCACAGGCCCTCGCGGACCGGGCCCGGAACCTGCCGGAGCCGGCGCAGCGGGCGCTGGCGCTGGCCACAACCGCCCGGGACTGCCTGCCGACGGGGCGGGTGCCCTGGCTGCGGGAGGCGGCGGCCGACGTGGGAACTGCGCCGCCGTCCGGGACGGTCGCGGCCATCAGTGCGGAGTCCGCAGTGCAACCGGCGCCGCCGTACGTGTCCCCCGGCGCGCGCCGGTGGCGCCACGGCAACCTCCGGCCGGAGGCCCTGTCGGCGGCCGGCGCCGGCGTGGTGTGGCGGGCGGGGGCCGAGGTGGGCCTCGTACGGGCCGGGACGGGGGCGATCCGCTGGACGGCGTTCGCCGACGAGGGGGTACCGGCACCGCCGCTGCCCGGGACGGCCCTGGTGTCGGCCGAGGCCGGGGCCGACGCGGTCTACGTCGCGGTGCGCTCGGCCGCGGCGTCGGGGGTGCGCCTGCTGGCCCGCGAATCCGCGGACGGCCGGGTGCGCTGGTGGCAGGACCTGCCGGAGGACGAGCCGGGACATGTGACGCCTGCCGGCGGGCTCGTGGTGTACACGACGCCCTCCGGGCTGACCGTCCTGCGCACGGCGACGGGGGAGACGGTCTGGCACCATCCGCTGCGGGAGGACGCGTCGCGCGCCCTGACCCTGGCGGGCTACTGCCTGGTGGTCTCGGACGGCCGGCAGACCCAGGCGCTGCACGTGGCGACCGGGCAGCGGCTCTGGTCCTGGCCGCGCACCGGGTCCGGCTTCGTCGCGCCCAGCGTGCCGAGGTTCACCGGGGGGCCGGTGCACGTACGGGAAGGGGGCACCGTACGGGCCCGCTACCGGCACAACGGCCACGAGCTGTGGCACTTCGACCTGGGGGTCCCGGCGGCGCGGCTGCTGGTCGGGCGCGGCATCGTGTACGCGGCGGCGTACCGCTCGGAGCTGGGCGGGGACGTGGTGTTCGCGCTGGACGCGGAGACCGGCGCGCTGCGCTGGCAGCGGCCGCTGACCCGGCGCGCCGGGCCGGACTGCGCGCTCGAACTGCTGGGCACGCGGCCCGGCGGGCTGTTCGTGAGGTCCTCGAGCGGGGACGGACGCGGGTTGCTGGGCCGGCGGAAGGCTCTCCAGCCGTTCGTCGCCGCCCTGGACCCGGGCACCGGCCGGACCCGTTGGCTGTGGGAGGACCCGGCGCTCGGAGCCGGCGACGCGGTGCTGATCGACGACCACCTCGTCCTGCCCCGCCCGGAACTGACGGCCGTCGCACTGCCCTGACCGGGCAGGCCGGCGGCGGCCGGCCGCGCGCTCGGCCGGACGGCCAGCGGGGCTCAGGGCGACGGGTGTTCCGGTCGCGGGGGCCGGAGTGTGGTCATAGCCTCCGGAATGTGACTCCGCCGAAGCGACGACCCACCGCCGCCGGGATGTCCGTACGGGCCGGGCTCGTCCTGGCCGCCGCGCTGCTGGGGCTCGGCGGCTGGGGGGTGGCCGGGGCGCCGGCCGCCCGGGCCGAGGATCCCGTCACGCTGTCGCAGCAGGGGCAGATCACCGACCGCGTGGGCGCCCTCGGCGACCGGAAGGCCGCCGTCACCGCCGCGCTGGACAAGCTGTACGCGGACCACCGGATCCAGCTCTTCGTGACGTACGTGCACGATTTCTCCGGGCGCTCCGCCCAGAGCTGGGCGGACGCCACCGCGCAGAAGAACGGCCTCGGCCAGGACGACCTGCTGCTGGCCGTGGCGACCGGGGCGCGCCAGTACGCCTATTCGGCCGATGTCGACTCCGGGTTCACCCAGGCGCTGCTCGCGGACGTCGCCCGTACGGCCATCGAGCCCGCGCTGAAACAGAACGACTGGGCGGGCGCCGCGATCGGCGCCGCCGACGGGTACGGCGCCGTGCTCGGCGGGAAGCCCGTACCCGTGCCCGCGATCACCCCCGGCGTGGCGAACCCCGGCGGCGGTGAGGGCGGCGAGAGCGGGGCCGGCGACTTCGTGCTCCCGGTGGTCGTCGTCGGCGCGGCCGGCGCCCTCGGTGTGTACGCGTACAGCCGCCGCAAGCGCAAGGGCGGCGCCGGCCGCGGCGGTACGACGGGCTGGGGCGAGCAGCCCGCGACCACGACCGCCCTCCCGCTGCCCGAGCTGGACGCCAAGGCCAAGGCGCTGCTGGTGGAGACCGACGACGCGATCCGTACCAGCACCGAGGAGCTCGGCTTCGCCTCCGCGCAGTTCGGGGACGCGGCGGTCGGCACGTTCACCGAGGCCGTGGCCTTCGCACAGAGCGAGCTGACGGCCGCGTTCCGGCTCCGCCAGCAGCTCGACGACGCGTACCCCGAGGACGACCCCACCCGGCGGCGGATGCTGGACGAGATCGTGGCCCGCTGCACGGAGGCGAACCGGCGGCTCGACGCGGAGTCGGCGGACTTCGACCGGCTGCGGGACCTGGAGAAGAACGCCCCGCAGGCCGTGGCGACGGTGGAGGCGCACTTCCGGGCGCTGACGGGCCGTACGACGACGGCCGCGGCCACCCTGACCGCGCTGGCCGGGCGCTACGCGGACTCGGCGTCCGCGCCGGTGGCCTCCAACGCCGAACAGGCCGAGGACCGGCTGCTGTTCGCGACGACCAGCCTCGGCGAGGCCCGGGCGGCGCTCGAGGACGGCGACAACGGGAAGGCCGCCGTGCACGTACGGGCCGCCGAGGGCGCGGTGGACCAGGCGGCGACGCTGGTCGACGCGGTGGAGCGGCGGGCGCAGGAGCTGGCGGAGGCGGCCGGGAAGCTGCCCGGCGCGCTCACGGAGACGGAGACCGACCTCGCCGATGCCCGCGGCCTGCTGAGCGGCACCGCGGAGGGGGCCTCCACGGCGGATCTGCGCGGCCGGATCGGCCGGGCGGAGGCGGTCCTGGCCGACGTACGGCGGGCGCAGGAGGCCGGCCGGTACGACCCGATCGACGCGCTGCGCAGGGTCGAGGAGGCCGATGCCGTCCTCGACGAGGCGCTGGCCGGGGCCCGGGAGCGCGAGGCGGGCAGCCGGCGGGCCGCGGCCCTGCTGGACCAGGCGGTGCTCTCGGCGCGCAGCGCGATCGGCGCGGCGGCGGACTACATCACCACGAGCCGGGGCGCAGTCGGCAGCCAGGCCCGCACCCGGCTGGCGGAGGCGCAGCGGCGCATGGAGCGGTCGGCGGCCCTGGCGGGCCCGGACCCGGCGGCGGCGCTGGCGGAGGCCCAGCAGGCGGACGGGCTGGCGCGACAGGCGCAGCAGCTGGCCGAACAGGACGTACGGGCGTACCAGGACCCGTACGGCGGCGGGCAGCGGCAGCAGGGCGGCGGCATGGGCGGCGCGGTCCTCGGCGGGATCATCCTGGGCGAGATCCTGCGCGGCGGCCGCGGGGGCGGGGGCTTCGGCGGCGGGTTCGGGGGCGGCGGGGGCTTCGGGGGCGGGGGCCCGGGCCCCGGCTCGTTCGGCGGCGGCGGGACCCGCGGCCGCATGGGCGGCGGCGGCCGCTTCTGACCCACTCTCCCTCACCCCGTGAAAGGTCACCGATGAGCAAACAGACCATCCTCGGCCGCGTCACCCAGCTCGCGAAGGCGAACATCAACGCGCTGCTGGACCAGGCGGAGGATCCGCAGAAGATGCTGGACCAGCTGATCCGCGACTACACGAACAACATCTCGGAGGCGGAGCAGGCGGTCGCCACGACGATCGGCAATCTGCGGCTGCTGGAGGCGGACCACAAGGAGGACGTGGAGGCAGCCTCGGAATGGGGCGGCAAGGCGTTCGCCGCGAGCCGGAGGGCGGACGAACTGCGGGCGTCGGGTTCGGCGGCGGACGCGGACCGGTTCGACAACCTGGCGAAGGTGGCCCTCGGCCGCCAGCTGCAGTCGGAGAAGGAGGCGAAGACGGCGGAGCCGACGATCGCCGCGCAGACGGAGGTCGTGGAGAAGCTCAAGTCCGGGCTGGACGCGATGAAGAACAAGCTGACCGAGCTGACGGCCAAGCGGGACGAGCTGGTGGCCCGGGCCAAGACCGCGCAGGCGCAGAACACCATGCTGGACGCGGTGAAGAGCATCGACGTCATGGACCCGACCAGCGACATCGCGCGCTTCGAGGACAAGGTCCGCCGGGAGGAGGCCAGGGCCTCGGGCCGGCAGGAACTGGCGGCGTCCTCCCTGGACGCCCAGTTCGAGGCCCTTGACGACCTCGACAGGTCATCGGAGATCGAGGCCCGCCTGGCGGCGTTGAAGTCCCGGGCCGGCTGACGGGTTCCGCTGCGCGGGGAGTGGCTCCGCGCAGCGGGACCCGACGCCGGCGGTCAGCCGTACATGCTCAGCAGCTGCTCCGCCGAGAGTTCCGAGACGGCCACGGCGGCCGCGCCCGGGAGCGGGAGCTCGAACCAGACCGTCTTGCCCCGGTGGGTGCGGCGCGTGCCCCAGCCCGCCGACAGCATGCCGACCAGCTGCAGGCCCCGCCCGCCCTCGTCCGTGTCCCGCGCCCGCCGCCGCCGCGGCTGGACCAGGTTGCCGTCCCAGACCTCGCACACCAGCGTCCGGTCCAGCAGCAGCCGCAGCCGGATCTCGCCCTCCCCGTACCGCAGGGCGTTCGTCACGAGCTCGCTCACCAGCAGCTCGGTGGTGTCCAGCAGCCCCTCCAGCCCCCACGCCGGCAGCTTCCCCCGCGCCAGCTCCCGCGCCCGGCCCACCGACCGCGCCTCGCGCGGCAGCTGCCAGTCCCCCACCGCTTCCACCGGCAGCCCCTGCACCCGCGCCATCAGCAGCGCGATGTCGTCCTCACCGTGCCGCGTGTCCAGCGTGTTCAGCACGTGGTCGCACACGTCCTCCAGCGGCCGCACCGGGTCGGACAGTGCGTCCCGCAGCCCCCGCAGCCCTTCCTCGAGCGGGTGGTCCCGCGATTCCACCAGCCCGTCCGTGTACAGCGCGAGCAGGGACCCCTCCGGGAGGTCCACCTCGACCTCCTCGAACGGCTCTCCGCCCACTCCCAGCGGCATCCCGGGCGGTACCTCCAGCAGCAGTGCGGGCCGCGGCGGGGCGCCCGGCTCCGCCGGTTCCACCAGTACGGGCGGCATGTGGCCGGCGTTGGCGATGGTGCAGCGCCGGGTCACCGGGTCGTAGACGGCGTACACGCAGGTCGCGAGGTACACCTCGGAGCGGTCCGCGTCCCGCGAGTGCAGGGCCGCCCGGGAGGCCTGCTGGGAGCCGCCGGGCGCGCCGAGCCCGCGGGCGATCTCGTCCAGCGCGGTCAGCACCTCCGCCGGTTCCAGGTCCAGCAGCGCCAGGGTGCGTACGGCGGTGCGCAGTTCGCCCATCGCGACGGCCGCCCGCAGTCCGCGGCCCATGACGTCGCCGACGACCAGCGCCGTGCGGTGGCCGGGCAGCTCGATGACGTCGAACCAGTCCCCGCCGACCTCGGTGGCCGCGTTCCCCGGCAGGTACCGGCAGGCGATGTCCAGGCCGGCCGCCTCGGGGTCCCCGGGCGGCAGCAGGCTGCGCTGCAGTATCAGGGCCCGTTCGTGCTCGCGCCGGTAGAGGCGGGCGTTGTCGATGCAGACGGCGGCCCGGGCGGCGAGCTCCACGGCCACCGCCCGGTCCCGTTCCCCGAAGGGCTCGCTGCCCTTCGTACGGGAGAACTGGGCGAGCCCGACGACGGTGTCGTGCGCGACCATCGGTACGACGAGGGTGGACTGCACGAGGTCGTCCGCTCCGCCGCCCTCGATCAGCCGCGGCCGCGCGGTGCGCAGGGCGAGCGCCCCGGGCGAGGCCGCCGGGTAGCGGTGGACCTCCCCTACGGAGACCAGTGCGCCCGGGCCGGACAGCGGGGCGTCCGACACGGCCGAGGCGAAGGCGACGCGCCGCAGGGGCGCGGAGGGCGCCCGGCCGGCGCCCAGCCCGGGCGGCAGCGAGGGCACGCCGGGGCCCTGCGGCCGGGCGGGCCGGTCGTCGTCGCCGAGCAGCAGCCCCTGGTAGAGGTCGACGGCGGCGAGGTCGCAGAAGCCCGGGACGGTCACGTCCAGGAGTTCGCGAGCGGTGGTCTCGAGGTCGAGGGAGTTGCCGATGCGGTGCCCGGCCTCGTTGAGCAGGGCGAGATTGCGCCGGACCCCGGCGGCCTCGCGGGCGGCGAGGTGGCGGCGGGTGACGTCGGTGCCCAGGCCCGCGACGCCGATGGGGCGGCCGGTGCCGCCGTGGACGCGGTAGAGGTTGATGGACCAGTGGCGGTGCTCCCGGCTGCCGGGGGCGGCGCCGGTGATCCGGAGGTCGGTGACGGAGTCACCGGTCTCCAGGACCCGCCGCAGGGCCTCGGCCATCCGGTCGGCCTCCTGGGGCGGGAGGTAGTCGTGGACGGTGCGGCCGCGGTGTTCCTCGACGGCGCCGCCGAAGACGGTCGCGAAACGGCGGTTGGCGCGCTGCACGGTGAGGTCCGTACCGAAGAGCAGGAAGCCGAAAGGAGATTGGCCGAATATGGCCTGCGAGGCTGCGAGATCGGATTCGATCCGGCGCAGCGCGCGTACGTCGACCACGACGCACAGCGCGGCCCGCTCGGCGGTCTCGGTCTGGGTGGGCATCACATAGATCTCGGCCACGCCGTGCGCGCCGTTCCCGCCGGGGATCCGGAAGGGGACGAGGCCGGTCCATTCCTTGCCGTCGAGGATCTCGGCCACCCTGCGGTGCCCGCCGGCGCGCAGCTCCGGCGGCATGAAGGCGTCCACCGGGTCCCGGCCCACGGCCTGTGCGGCGGTCAGCCCGAACAGCTCCTCGGCGCGCAGGCTCCACTGGTCGATGAGCCCGTCGGGTCCGATGGAGAAGGACGCGACCTTTATGTAGTCATATATCGAGCCAGGCGGGCTGCTGTGCCACAGGGAGTCGTGCCATGTCTCCCCGGGCACACGGGCCTGATGTGCCTGCGCAGGTATCTCGCTCACGCGACCGTCCCCTCCAGCTCACCGCAACCGGACCGGCCATGACCGAAGTATTCAGCACCACGGCCCCGCACGGCACGGCGTTCACGATCACAAAAAGGTCCCGACTATTTCGAGCCATGCCCTGTGATCGTCGGCCATCCTTCACCTTGTTACTCACCAGGAAGTGCCAACTCGAACCACACGGTCTTGCCCGATTTCCCGTGCCGCGTCCCCCAGCGCTGTGCGGAGGCGGCCACCAGGTGAAGACCCCGGCCCCCCTCGTCGTCCGGCTTCGCGACCCGTTCACGGGGCGGATCCGGAAGCGGATCGGAAACCTCCACGAGCAGGGCGGCGCCTCCCGTCACACTTCCACTGGCCGGATTGCGCCGCACCAGCCGGACGCCGATGGGACCGGAGGCGTACCTCAGTGAATTGGTGACCAGCTCGCTGACCAGCAGGACGGTGACGTCGCCGACGGAGTCCAGGCCCCAGGATCCGAGCGTGCCGCGGACGGCGTGCCGGGCGGTGCGTACGACTCCGGGTTCGGCGGGGAAGGCCCACTCGGCGCATTCACCGTCTGTGTCGATCACGCCGATCACTTCCCGGGCCGGCATCGACCCCAGTCCGATTCATCAGGGACAGAGCCACGAAGGGCAGTACACGATTGGGACTAATAGCGACATACCCGATATTCGAGGCGTCGTACCACCCCATCCTTCACGCACCGGCGCACTGTGGCGCAGACGGCCCAGCGCACGCGCGTCACGCGCCCCCGTGCGACCTGGCGTGCTGCTCGTCGCGCTCGGCGCGCAGCCGGCGTCCGGCCTCGGCGACCGCCGGCCGGTCCTGGTCGAGCCAGTCCACCGAGTCGAGCTCCTCGGGTCCGAGCCAGCGCAGCTCGTCGTGGTCCTCGAGCGGTGCGGGTTCGCCGGACAGCAGCCGTGCGGTCCACACGTGCAGGACGAGCCCGGGCCTGAGCGGCCACTCCCCCGGGATCCGCTCCAGCGGCTCGGCCTCCACGCCGAGCTCCTCGCGCAGTTCGCGTACGAGCGCCTCGGGCACGGACTCGCCCTGCTCGGCCTTCCCGCCCGGCAGCTCCCAGCGTCCGGCCAGCTCCGGGGGTGCGCTGCGGCGGGCGGCCAGCAGGCGGCCCTCATGACAAAGGGCTCCGCCCACGACCACTCGTACCGTCATGGGGCGGAGCCTATGTCAACGCAGGGATGCTCAGTTCGTCGTGGCCGTCTGACCGATCCGCTCGACCCAGTACAGCTGCTTGTGGCCTCTGTCTTCGAGGCTGTCGACGACCTTCTGGGCCTCGGCCCGGGTGGAGTACCGGCCCACCCGGTAGCGGTTGCCGTTGTCGTCCTGACGTATGACCAGCCATTGGAGCAGGGCACCGCCGTCGTTCATCGCGTTTCACCCTCCGCCGATGTACCTGCCCGGGAAACCGCATTGCGCATATGCCCGAGCTTACGCCCGACCTTTACGGAGCGGATACGGTTTTTCACGAAGAGGTACCTCGCAGGCGTACGCATCCGGCCACGCGTACGAGCGGGCCGTGTACGCCGGTTCAGAACCGGCGCACCGTGGGCATCGGCAACACCACCGCACCTCCCTGCGGCGCCTTGCGGCAGACGTCACCGCAGGCGGCGTCGAGGGAGCAGCAGAGGGAGCAGATCGGCCCCGATTGCACGGGGCAGTCGGCGATGTCGGGGAGTTCGTACGCCGTTTCGCACACGGAGCAGGTGTGGGTGGCGGTGACGTCCAGGGCCTGCGCCCCCGGCCCTCCCCCGGAGCCTTCGGCCCGGGAGGCCCCCCAAACGCCGTTCGGCCTGGCCAGGTAGTACTTCCCTCCGGTCGCCCAGGCGATCAAAGGGCACAGGACGAGGGCGAGTCCGGCCGCGATGAAGGTGGAGAACGCCTCGGCGTAGGGGCCGAACAGTCCGAAGAAGGCGAGGATCGAAACGGTGGAGGCGATCACCATTGCGCCGAAACCCGCCGGGTTGACGGCGTAGAGGTACGCCCGCTTGAACTCGATGTACGGCGGGCTGAGTCCGAGCCGCTTGTTGATCACGAGGTCCGCGGCGACGGCGGCGATCCACGCGATGCCGACGTTGGAGTAGAAGCCGAGCAGCTTGCCGAGCATCGCGAACATGTCGAGCTCCATCAGCGTCAGCGCGATGCCGAGGTTGAGGAAGATGTACCAGACCCGGCCGGGGTGGCGGTGGGTGATGCGGGAGAAGAAGTTCGACCAGGACAGCGAGCCGCTGTAGGCGTTGGTGACGTTGATCTTCACCTGGGAGACGATCACGAAGAGTGCGGCGGCGGGCAGCGCGAAGGAGCCGAGCCACGGGCGCAGGGCTTCGATCTGCGGGGCGATCGGCTCCAGGGCGTGCGTCTTGCCGACCGTTTCGAGGGCCGCGAAGGCGAGGAAGGCCCCGCCGAGCTGTTTGGCGGCCCCGATGATCACCCAGCCGGGGCCCGCGGCGAGCACCGCGGTCCTCCATGTACGGCTGTTGGCCGCGGTCTTGGCCGGCATGAACCGCAGGTAGTCGGCCTGTTCTCCGATCTGGGCGATGAGCGAGAGGGCGATGCCGGTCCCGAAGCCGAACCCCGTCCAGGAGAAGCCGGCCCCGGCGCCCTCGGTGCCGCCGAAGTGCGTGAACGCACCCCAGGCGTCCGGGGCCTGGAAGGCGAGCACGAGGAACGGCAGCACCAGGCCGATCAGCCAGACGGGCTGGGTCCACGCCTGCACCTTGGCGAGCGCGCCCATGCCCTTGAACACGATCGGGATCACGATGAGCGTCGTGACCAGGTACCCGATCTCAACGGGGAGCCCCATCGCCTGGTGCATGGCCTGGGCCATGATCGAGCCTTCGAGGGCGAAGAAAATGAAGGTGAAGGAGGCGTAGATGAGGGAGGTGAGGGTGGACCCGAAGTAGCCGAAGCCGGCGCCCCGGGTGATCAGGTCCATGTCCAGCCCATACGTGGCGCACGCCCGGGCGATGGGGATGCCGGTCAGGAAGATGACGGCGGCGGCGGTCAGGATCGCGGCCAGTCCGCTGGTGAACCCGTACGCGAAGACGATCGAGGCACCGATGGCGAAGTCGGCGAGGTAGGCGATCCCGCCGAGCGCCGTGCCCGCGACGGTGGCGGGGCTCCAGCGGCGGAACGAGTGGGGCGCGTACCGCAGCGAGTAGTCCTCGCGGCTCTCGTCGGCGGCGAGCTTCGCGTAGCTCCGGCGGGGCGCGGAGGCGGGCCCGGGCCCGGGGGTGGCGGCCTTGGCGGCGGCGGTGTCGGTCATACCGCCGGACGGTAGGTCCGGTCTGTGACACCCCGTCATGCGTGGACATTGCCCGGTGGTTACGCCCCGCGCGCCCGCATCACCGCCCTGTTAACGCCCGGGCACGCCCTGTCCGCTCATCGGACCGGCAGGTGGTACGACAGGCGGTAGCGGTCCGCCGGGACCACCACGTCGGCGGTTTCGACCGCCAGTCCGGACGCGAAGTACGTACGGCCGATCACCAGGACCACATGGCCCGGGACCCCGCCCAGCAGCATGATCTCCTCGGCCAGGCCGGGCCGCGCCCCGACCTCCTCCACCACGTTGTCCACGACGACGTCGATCGCGGCCATCCGGTCGACGACCCCCGAGCCCCCGAGCGGCCCCTCCTCCGGCAGCATCACCGGGGTCCGGCCCGTGACCGCGAGCGGCTCCCAGGAGGTCGACAGCATCATCGCCTCCCCCGCGTCGCGGAACACGTACCGCGTCCGCATCACCCGCCCGCCCGGCTCGATGCCGAGCCGCTTGGCGATCTCCGCCGGCGCCGCCGTCTGCTCGCTGCTGGACTCCCAGGTGCCCCGGGCGCCGGCTTCCGCCTGCTCCTGCCGGAACGGCGTCGACGTCCCGCCCGTGCGGTATCCGGAGCGGGCGACCCGCCTCGGCACGGGCTGCTCCCGTACGTACGTACCCGACCCGGACCGGCCCTCGACCAGCCCCTCCGCCATGAGGACCTTGCGCGCCTCCAGCGCCACGGTGTCGGAGACCCCGTACTCCTCGCGGATCCGGGCCTGCGAGGGGAGCCGGGCGTGCGGGGGCAGGGACCCATCGACGATCTTCCGTCGCAGATCCCCGGCGACGCGCAGATAGGCCGGCTGCTCACCGAAAGTCACTGGCCACTCCCATCAGGTTGACAGACAGCTACACCCTGGCAACCGACGGTTGTAGACCGCAAGCAAGGGCCAGAGTTTCACCCGAAGTGATGAAGCCAGGTCACTGAAACCCGTTACCGCGCGTTACCGCACGCTACCCTCGACGGCTCCTCACACCGCGGCCGAAGGAGGCCCGTCCGAGTCGCCGTCCGCATCACCCTCCGAGTCGCCCGGCTGCCGCACGCGCCAGTCCGGTACCCGGGTCGACAGCCCGTACGCCCCGCGGAGCGCCTTCTCCGTGTCCACGGTCAGCGCACCCGAGGCCGCGTCCCACGCGTCCTGGAACTCCGCCGGCTTCGTCGCCTTCGCCGCCCGCTGCCACGCCGCCCGCGCCGCCTCGACCTCCTTGAGCTGCGCCCGCACCGGCCCGGCCAGCTCGGGCCGGGCCTTCACCCCGTCCAGCAGCCCCGCCTCCGCGGCCAGCGCCCGGTCGACCTCGCGGGCCCACTCCCGGTACTGCGGCAGCGCCTCGTCGATCTCCTCCTCCGGCCCGCCCCCCAGCGCCAGGTCGGCCTCGTTCATCACGTGCAGGAAGGCCACCTGTTCCGGCTTCAGCATCCCGGCGTCCTTGCGCAGGCTGCCGCGGTGCTCCCGCTCCGCCGTGCCGATGACGCAGAGCAGCCGCCGGTCGCCGCCGCTCCACCCTTCGCGCGAGGGCGCGAAGTAGAACATCTCCGCGTACGAGGGCAGCGCCCAGGTGTCCATCGCGTACGCGTCCTGCGCCTTCCAGCACGCGTCCGTCGCGGTCTTCTTCAGCTCGGGCCCGCCCGGGAACACCTCGTCGTCGAACCGGGTCGAGGAGGTGACCTCGCCCTCGTGCACCTCGGTGCACGCGATCCGGTAGATCAGCGGGCTCTCGTCGAGCAGGTCACCGCCGGGGACGTTGAAGCAGTCGCCCGCGCGCATGTCGTCCATGGCGGTCAACTCGCCCTCGACGCCCTCGAACCGCTGGAGCGTGTCCAGCCGGTCGAACAGCCGCTCCGCCACCCGGTCCGCCGCGAAGACGACGGCGGCGGTCATCACGAGCGACACCGCCAGACCCGTGATCGCGAGCGCCCTGCCCCGCTCCCCCTTCCGGGCGATCTGGACGAGCGCCACGATCCCGAAGACGGCCCCGAGCGGCGGCACGCACAACAGCCCGACCAGCAGCGACGCGAGGGCGAAACCGTTGAGAGCGGGCTCCCGGTACGCCGGCTGCGGGGGCGGAGCGGGCCAGTAGGGCGGGGGCGGGGTGCTCACGGGGCTGGGGTGCTCCATCACGGGGGGGCGCGAACGAATGCGCGAAATAGTACGCAGCGGGGGCGACCGCCGTGACGGTCGCCCCCGCAGTTCACCGCGGCCCCGTGCCGCGTTCACTCCCGGTGGGTCAGAACTGGAGCGCCCAGGAGTCGATCTTGCCGGTGTCGATGTTGGCGTTGTCGTTCACGCGGAGCTTCCACACACCGTCTGCGACCTCCGAAGAGGCGTTGACGGTGAAGGTCTTGATGATGTTGTCCGCGCTGCCGCCGCTGCGGTTGTGCAGGGTGTACACGGAACCGTCGGGGGCGACCAGGTCGACCTTCAGGTCACCTATGTACGTGTGCTTGATGTCGACCGAAACGCTCAGCGCCGCCGGGGCGTTGCCCGGGACCCCGCTGACGGTGACCGGCGACTCGACGGTGGCGTTGTCGTTGATCGCGTAGTCCGCGGTGTTCTCGAAGCGCTTGCCCGGGTTCGGCGGGGTGGTGCCGCCGCCCACGTACAGCAGGCGGTTCGGGGAGCCGGAGCCCGGACCGGTCACCACGTTCGGGGTGGCTGCGGCCACCAGGGCCGCGGAGACCTGCGCCGGGGTGCTCGAGGGGTTCTGCGAGAGGTAGAGGGCGGCCGCGCCCACGACGTGCGGCGTGGCCATCGAGGTGCCCGAGATGGTGTTGGTCGCGGTGTCGCCGGTGCCCCACGAGGAGGTGATGGAGGAGCCCGGGGCGAAGATGTCCAGGATGGAGCCGTAGTTGGAGTAGCTGGCCTTGGCGTCGGTGCTGGTGGTGGCGCCGACCGTGATGGCCTCGGCGACGCGCGCCGGGGACTTGCTGCTCGCGTCCGTGGACTCGTTGCCCGCGGCGACGCCGTACGTGATGCCGGAGGCTATGGAGTTGCGTACGGCGGTGTCGAGCGCGGAGTCGGCTCCGCCGCCGAGCGACATGTTCGCCACGGCCGGCTTGACGGCGTGCTGGGTCACCCAGTCGATGCCGGCGACGACCTGCTCCGTGGTGCCGGAGCCGTTGTTGTCGAGGACGCGGACGCCGACGATCTTGGCCTTCTTGGCGACGCCGTACGAGGTGCCCGCGACGGTGCCGGCGACGTGCGTGCCGTGGCCGTGCCCGTCCTGGGCGGTGTTGTCGTTGTCGATGGCGTCGTAGCCGTAGGAGGCGCGGCCGCCGAACTCGCCGTGGGTGATGCGGACGCCGGTGTCGATGATGTACGCGGTGACGCCCTCGCCGGCCTTGTCCGGGTAGGTGTAGCTGTTGTCGAGCGGGAGCGGGTGCTGGTCGATGCGGTCCAGGCCCCAGGACGGCGGGCTGGGCTGGGTGCCCTGGGCGCCGTCGACGGTGAACGTCCGGTTCTGCACGACGGACTTGACCGCCGGGTCGGCGGCGAGCTTCTTCGCCTGCGCCTCGGAGACCTTGACGGAGTAGCCGTTGAGGGCGGCGCTGTAGGTCCGGCCGATCGTCGCGCCGTAGCGCCGGGCGACGGCCTTGCCGCTGTCGGCGGTGGAGCGGGCGGCCGAGTCCTTCAGGGTCACGATGTAGCTGCCGGCGACCGAGCCGGGGGCACCGGCGTTCTCGATGACGCCCTGGGGGCCGTTGTCGGCCGCGGAGGCGGGTAACGCGGCGGCCGCGCCGAGCGCGAGGGCCACGACGGCGGTCGCGCTGATGCCGGCGAGTTTCCGGCGGGTGTGACGCATCACGGACATGCGAGGGATCCTCCTCATAGGTGGCGCATTGCGGGGGGTGAGGCGGCAGAAGGGACGTAACGAAGACATGGACATGACAACCCTCTCGGGGTCTGCCCGGCTGCCGCCTCCGAAAGGTTGACCCACGTGTTCGCCCCACCACAAGAGGACGGCGAACGCGTAACATCCGTGCCATACAACGGCCATGAATGAGCAAAGGCGCTCTGCACATGACGCACGCACTGCCCGGCTACGTCTGTCCCGAGGACGCCACGCGCGCGGACGCCCGGACGGCGCCCTGGTGCTGCCCGCTCTGCGGTGGACCGTGGGACCTCGACTTCACGCCGGATCCGGCCAGTCCGCTCGAACCGGCCGCGGGGCCCAACTCGCTCTGGCGGTTCGGGTCCGTGCTGCCGCTGCCGGGGGCGTTCTCCGTGACGCTGTCGGAGGGGAACACCCCGCTGGTCCCGCTCGGTGAGCGGATTCACGCCAAGCTGGACTTCCTGATGCCGACGCTGTCGTTCAAGGACCGGGGCGCGGTGATGCTCGCGGAGCTGGCCCGGCGGCTGGCCCCGGAGCGGGTCGTCGCGGACAGCAGCGGGAACGCGGGGACGGCCGTGGCCGCGTACTGCGCGCGGGCCGGGCTGAAGTGTGAAGTTTTCGTGCCCGAGGGCACGTCGGAGAAGAAGACGGAGCAGATGCGGGCGCACGGGGCGGCGGTCCGCCTCGTGCCGGGCGGCCGGGAGGCGACGGCGGTGGCGGCCCGGGAGGCGGCCGACCTCCCAGGGGTCTTCTACGCGAGCCACGTCTTCAACCCGTACTTCCTGCACGGGACGAAGACGTACGCGTACGAGGTGTGGGAGGAGCTCGGCGGCCGGCTCCCCGAGACCCTCGTCGTCCCCGTCGGCAACGGCACCCTGCTGCTGGGGGCGGCGCTGGCGGTGGAGGAGCTGGCCCGGCGCGGGGTCAAACCGCCGGCGCTGATCGCGGTACAGGCGGCGGCGGTGTCCCCGCTGGCCACGGCCTTCGCGGCGGGCGCGGAGGACGCCGACCCGGTGGAACAGCGGCCCACCCTGGCCGAGGGCATCGCGATCCCGGCCCCGCCGCGGGCCCGCCAGATCCTGGCGGCGGTCCGCAAGTCCGGCGGCACGTTCCTGACGGTCCCGGAGCCGGCCCTGCGCGCGGCCCAGCAGGACCTGGCCCGGCGCGGGCTCTTCGTGGAACCGACGGCGGCGGCCTGCTGGGCGGCAGTGGGCCCCCTCGCCCCCGCGGACCCCCTCCAGGGCCGCACGACGGTCCTCCCCCTGTGCGGAGCAGGCCTGAAGGGGGGCCTCGCGTCCTCTGCGGAACAGGCCTGAAGGGGGCCTCGCGTACACGTCGGAAAATCGCCAGCCGCGGCCGGGCCCGGTCTGCTGAACTGGGCCCATGACCAACATCGTTGATCTCGCCCGCGGCTTCGCCGCACTCCACACCCCCGCCGCGCCGCTGGCCCTGGCCAACGCCTGGGACGTCGTCAGTGCCCGCCTCGTCGAGGCCGCCGGCGCCCCCGCCGTCGCCACCACCAGCGCCGGCGTCGCCTGGTCCCTCGGCGCGCCCGACGGGGACGCCCTGACCCGCGACCGCGCCCTCGACCTCGTCGCCCGCGTGGCCGCGGCCGTATCCGTGCCGGTGACCGCCGACATCGAGGGCGGCTTCGGCGCGGACCCCGCCGGGGTCGGCGAGACGGTCACCGGGGTGCTCGCCGCCGGCGCGGTCGGCATCAACATCGAGGACGGCACCCGCGACGCCGCCGATCACGCGGAGCGGGTGGCCGCGGCCCGGGCCGCCGCCGACACCGCCGGGGTCCCGCTGTACATCAACGCCCGCATCGACACGTTCCTCTTCGGTCTCGGGGAGGAGGCGAACCGCCTCGACGAGACCCTCGCCCGCGCCGCCGCCTACCTCCGCGCGGGCGCCACCGGCATCTTCGTCCCCGGCGTCACCGACCCGGCGACCGTCACCGAGCTGGTCAAGGGCATCGACGCCCCGCTCAACGTCCTCGCCGGCCCCGGCGCCCCGTCCGTCGCCGAGCTCGGCGCCCTCGGCGTCGCCCGCGTCAGCCTCGGCTCCTGGGTCGCGTCGGCCGCGTACGACGTGGTCCGCCGCGCCGCCGAGGAGCTGATCGCGGGCGGCACGTACACCGCGCTCGACGCCTCCCTCCCGTACGGCGAGCTGAACACTCTGCTCAAGGGCTGAGACCCGGGAAGCGTGTACGCGCCAACGACCCTAGGATCCCGTCATGCGCACCTCGGAGACCGCTGAGAGCAAGCCGCCGGAATCCACCGCCCGCAGGGTCACCGGCGCGGTCTGGTTCGCGCTCGCCCTCGTCTACGTCCTCTGGGGCTCGACGTACCTCGCCATCCGCGTGGTCGTCCAGACCATGCCGCCGTTCCTGTCCGCCGGCGCCCGGTTCATCGCGGCCGGCCTGCTGCTGCTCGGCCTCGTCGCCTGGCGGTACGGGCCGGCCGCGCTCCTGGCCACCCGCGCCCAGGTCGGCTCGGCGGTCGTGGTCGGCCTGCTGCTGATCCTCGGCGGCAACGGCCTCGTCGTGCTCGCCGAGACCGAGGTGCCGTCCGGCCTGGCCGCGCTGCTCATCGCGGCGGTGCCGATGTGGCTGGTGGTGCTGCGGACCGCCACCGGTGACCGGCCGCCGCTGCGCACCCTGGGCGGCGTACTGCTGGGCTTCGCCGGGCTCGCGGTGCTGACCAGTCCGGGCATCGGCGGTGCGGTGGCGCTCTCCGGGGTACTGCTGGTGCTGCTGGCGTCGGTGCTCTGGTCGCTGGGCTCGTTCTCCGCGTCGAAGCTGTCGCTGCCGGGCAACCCGTTCACGGGCAGCGCGTACCAGATGCTCGCGGGCGGGGCCGGCGGCATCGTCGTCGGCCTGCTGCGCGGCGAGCACCGGGGGCTGGACTGGGCCGGCTACTCCACCGCCTCCTGGCTGGCGCTGGGCTACCTGGTCGTGTTCGGCTCGCTGGTCGCGTTCACGGCGTACGCATGGCTGCTCCGGTCGGCGCCGCTGTCTCTGGTCGCCACGTACGCGTACGTCAACCCGGTCGTCGCGGTCGCGCTGGGTGCGCTGATCCTCGACGAAGCCCTGACCTGGCCGATCCTGGTCGGCGGTGCGGTCGTCGTCGTGGCGGTGTGCGTGATCGTCAGCACCGAGCGCAGACAGTAGCCGGGCCCGGGTTCGGGCTCAGTCCCGCGCGGCCTGCTCGTACAGCGCCTTGGCCTTCTCGTCGAACAGGGCGGCCGTCGAATCCACGTCCGTGTCCCCGCCGCTGAGCACCCCGATCAGCCGCCCCGGACGGCCCGGACCGCCCCGGTCGGCGATCCAGGGGCTGCCGCTGGTGCCCGACCAGAAGCCCGCGCAGCCGATGTACAGCATCGCGGGGTCCTCCTGGTCGTGGCTGGTCTGCGTGGTGCAGGAGACGGGCTTGTTCTGCGGGTTGCGGTCCGACTCCGGATAGCCGACCACCGTCACCTCGCGCTCGTACCCGGAGGTCCAGTCGGGCTTCGGGGCCTCCTCGGCACCGCCGACCGCCTGCTGGACCGTACGGCCGTCCTCGTCCGGCTCGATGCTGAGGAAGGCGAAGTCGGCGGTGTCCTCGCCCCATCTGGTCCAGCGCTCGTCCACGTGCACCGCGCGGACCTTCCACACTCCCAGGGGCTGGCGGCCCGCGCCCTCCCCCGTGAAGGCGGGTGCGAAGGAGAGGTCGCCGATGGCCCGGCCGTCGGGGGCGACCGCTCCGGGCTCGCCGTCCTCCCCGGCCGGGGCCACACAGTGCGCGGCGGTCGCGACGACCGTGCCCTTGGGGCTGTCGACGACGCTCGCCGTGCACCAGTGCTCCCCGTTCGCCATGAGCACGCCGACGCCGGGGAACGCGTGCACCGCGTTCGCGTCCACGTCCGTCGCCTTGAGGAAGCCGACGGCCAGCACCGCCGCCACCCCCGCGGCGGCCGCCGCCGACACACCCTTGACGACTGCGTTCATCGCACGCCGGGGTCGGGTGTCGGTGCCAGCATGACCTTGCTGATCCACTCCAGAGCGCCCTCCCTCATACCGCGGACGTACGACTTCCCGTTGTGCTCACCATCCTGGATCACCTGCAGCCGGGTGTGCACGGGGCCTTTTCCGTACTCCTTCATGAACTTCTCGGCCTTCTCACGGCCGGTCTCCTTCGTGCCGATCTGGAAGTTGATGTACACGTCCGGACCGCCCTCCTTGATCAGCTTCTCGGCGAGCTTCTCGGGGTTGTTCTCGTCCATGGCCTGCGTGTTCCCCTTCCACAGCGGGGAGTCGGGGACGATGTCGACCCCGCTGGCGATGGCCGCCTTGAACCGGTCGGGGTACTTCAGGACGTGCTTGAAGGCGCCGAATCCGCCCGCGGAGGAGCCCATGAAGGCCCACCCGTCCCGGGAGGTGAAGGTCCGGAAATTGGCCTTCGTGAAATCCGGGATGTCCTCGGCCATCCAGGTGCCCATCTTGGGTTCGCCGGGGATGTCCGAGGCGTCGAAGTGGTGCTTCGTGTCCGCGTTGTGCACCGGCATGATCAGGATGAAGGGCAGGCTCGTACCCGCCTTCGCCCCGTCGCTGACGGCCTTCTGGAGGCCGAGGCCGGGGCCCGTCCCCCAGTAGTTCGTGGGGTAGCCCCGGCCTCCGGGCAGGGAGATCAGGACCGGGAAGGCGCTCTTGGCGTACCTCGGCTCGTCGTACTCCTTCGGGACCCACACCCACACGTCACCGGTGAACCCCGACTTCGCGCCGGTCAGGGTCGTCCGGCCGATCTGCGTGCCGTCGGGCAGCCGGTGGGTCCGGACGAACTCGGACTTCGGCCCGGTCGGCATGCTCACCCCCTGCCGGATGTCCTCGGCCGCGGCCGACTCCTGCACCTTCCCGAAGGAGACCGGATCCCCTATGTCCGAGAAGAGCCCGTACTTGTACGCCGCCGCACCGCCGCCGGCGGCGAGCGTGAACGCCAGCGCACCGCCGATCAGAAGCCTGCGCAGGCGCTTGGGGCGGCGACGGCCCGTGGTCAGCGGGCCTTCCTCGGTCATGAGGTCGCCATCACCCTGAAGCTGGTCATGCTGCACGGATTTGTCCCGTTCCTTCTCCGGCGCTCCCGAAGAGCGCGGGTCGGACCGATCGGTCCCCCTTACACCCCTTACAGAGGTGTCAACGATCGGATGGGTTGCCTGGGACCGGCGGGAGGTGGCGTGCACCACCCCCGGCCCCGGGCTCCGTGCGTACGGCCTGGTCAGCCGGTCGCGGGCTGCGGGCCCTTCAGCACCTTGCTGATCCACTCCAGGGAGCCTTCCTTCATGCCCCGGACGTAGTGCCAGCCGTTGTGCTCGCCGTTCTGGATGTCGCGGATGGTCGTCTTGACGGGGCCCTTGCCGTACTGCTGCTGGAACCTGGTCATCCGCTCCTTCCCGGTCTCCTTGGTGCCGACCTGGAAGTTGATGTAGACCTCGGGGCCGTTGCCGTCGATCAGCTTCTGCGCGAGCTTCTCGGGGTTGTTCGCGTCCATCTCCGCCTGGTGGCCCTTCCAGAGCGGGGAGTCGGGAACGATCTCGCCGCCGCTGGCGATCACGGCCTTGAACCGGTCCGGGTACTGCAGGACCGTCTTCATGCCGACGAAGGCGCCGGAGGAGGAGCCCATGAAGGCCCAGCCGTCGCGGGACTTGTACGTACGGAAGTTGGCCTTGGTGAACGCCGGGACGTCCTCGGCGATCCAGGTGCCCATCTTGGGCTGGCCGGGGATGTCGGCGCCGTCGTAGTAGTACTTGCTGTCCGGGTTCAGCACCGGCATGACCACGATGAACGGCAGGCTCGTCCCGGCCCGGACGCCCTCGCCGATGGCCTTCTGCAGACCCAGGCTGCGGTCGGACCAGTAGTTGCTCGGGAAGCCGTTGCCGCCGGGGAGCGCGATGAGCACCGGGAAGGCACTCTTCTCGTACTTCGCCTCGTCGTACTCCTTGGGCGTCCACACCCAGACGTCGCCCTCGAAGCCGGACTTCGCGCCCGCGAGACGGGTCTTCGCGATGACCGTGCCGTCGTCGAGCTTGGCGGTCTGCTTGAAGTCGGACTTCGGGCCGGTCGGCAGGAGTACGTCCGGATCGCCGGTCGGCGTGGGAGGCGCCGACGGCACTGCCGGGGACGGCTCGCCCGCGGCGGGAGCGGCGGACGCAGGGGCCTTGCCGAAGCTCACGGAATCACCGTTGCCGGAGAACCACTCGAGCTTCCAGGCGGCGAAGCCTCCGCCGCCGAGCAGCAGCACGAAGGCCACGGCGGCGGATATCCATATCGCCCGGCGGGAACGCCGGGGCGGGTCTTGGTGCACGAACTTCGCTCCGAACGGTCATGACTGCCCCAGGGTCGGGACAGAACGGCTGGGTTCCATCAGTCCTGATGTGCGAATCCTGCGGACAGTTCCCAAACCCGGCAAAAACACGGTCGGAACGCGGCTCGTCCGGAACCTCGACAGCAGAACTCACCTCTGGGCGTCGAGCGCCTCCGCGCACCGCCCCAGCAGGCTGATCAGCTGCTCCCGCTCCTGCGCCGAGAACGCGGTGGCGAGCGCCCGCTCCACCCGTACGGCGCCGGCGTCGGCGAGCTCCATCGCGGCCCGGCCCTCGTCCGTGAGCCGGGTCTCGATCACGTTGCGGTGCCATTCGTGCGGGGTGCGCTCGATGAGCCCGCGCTCCTGGAGGTTCTTCAGCACGGTGTTCATGGTCGGCGGCGTCACCCCGCACAGCCGGGCGAGCCCGGCCGCGGAGATGCCCGGCTTCTCGGCGAGCCAGAGCAGCGCGGCGTACTGCGGAACCGTTACTGCGGCGGGCTTGAGCGCAGCGTTCTTGGCCGCGAGGAGCGCCTGCTCGGCGCGCTTGACGTGCGAGCCGATGCGCTCCTCGGGAGGCATGGAGGTCATTCGTGCATCCTAAGGCCCTTGCAAGCATTAGAGCTCTAACTTATCTTCGTGTTCAATCACACGGAAGAGGACACACGCTGTGCTGAAGAAGCTCCTGCCCGCCACGTTCCTGGCCCTGACCACGGCGCTCACCCTGGGCGCGATCCCGGCCGCGCAGGCTGCCCCGGCCGCCGCCCCGACCTCCGCCCCGGCCGCCGCCCCGGCCTCCGACGGCCGTGTCTCGACGGCCTTCGCGCTCCCCGGCGAGAAGGTCTACCCCGAAGGCATAGCCACCGACCCCCGCGACGACACCGTCTACGTCGGCTCGTACGCGGACGGCACCGTCTACCGGGCCCGCCCCGGGCAGCGCACCGCCGAGGTGTTCCTGCCCGCCGGCACCGACGGCCGCCACACGGCGAACGGCCTGCGCGTCGACGCCCGCGGCCGCCTGTGGGTGACCGACTCCACCTCCGGGGTCTCCGTCTACGACACCGCCTCGCGCAGGCGCCTGGCCCACTTCGAAGTCGCCGGGGCGGGCGGGCTCTTCGTCAACGACCTGGCCATCACCCCGGACGGCACCGCCTACCTGACCGACAGCATCCGCTCGGTGATCTACCGCGTCACCCCGGCCCAGCTGGCGGCCGGCTCGGGCGCGCTGCTCCCCGCGTACGACCTGAGCGGGCACCTCACCCCGTCCCCGGCGGGCAGCTTCGCCCTCAACGGCATCGTCTCGGACCCGGCGGGCCGCTTCCTGCTGGCCGTGGACATGACCGCGGGCGACCTCCACCGCATCGACCTGCGCACCGGCGCGATATCCCGCGTCGCCCTCCGGGGCGGCGACCTCACCCACGCCGACGGCCTCGACCTCGCCCCCGACGGCACCCTGCGGGCGGCCCACAACACCACGAACACCCTGACCCGGTGGCGCCTGAGCCCCGACGGGACCCGGGCCCGGCTGATCCGGACGATCACGGACCCGTCGCTGCAGATCCCGACCACCCTGAGCCACACCCCGGGCCGCACGCTCGTGGTCCGCTCCCAGTTCGACAAGGGCGGCCCGATGGGCCCGGGCACGCCGGCGTCCTTCACGATCGCCTCGGTCTGCTTCTGAAAGGCCTGCGCCGTCAGCCCGCGGCGCCGAGCCGGGCCTGCTCCTCCTCGACGATGCGCCGGGCCAGCGAGGTGTCCGAGACGTCGACCGCCTCGGGCGCCGACTCCGCCACCACGCTGCGCCTGGCGTACGCGTCGAAGAGCCGCGCCTTGCGCTCCAGCACCTCCAGCATCCGCTGGTCCACCCCGTCCGTCGCCAGCAGCCGGTGCACCCGTACGGCACGCACCTGGCCCATCCGGTGCGCGCGGGCCACCGCCTGCTGCTCCATGGTCGGCTTGACCTGCGGCTCGCAGAGGATCACCACGGACGCCGCCTGCAGGTTGATGCCGATGCCGCCCGCCTCGATCTGCGCGAGCAGTACGGCGTGCCCGGCCGCCGCGCCGAACCCGTCGACGAGCCGCTGCCGGCGCGCCGGCGGCACGCTTGCGGAGATCGGCCCGAAGAGGCGGCCACCGCCTGTGTGCGACGGCCGGCCGAGCGCGTCCTCTACCGCCCCGAGCACCTCGCGGAAGGAGGAGAACACCACGACCTTCAGCCCGTTGGCGGCCGCGTCCGCCACCAGCTCGCGCAGCCGTTGCAGCTTCGCCGACTTCTCCGGCTCCGCGTACGCGGCCCTGCGCATCGCCATGAAATTGCCGGCCCGCACCGCCGCCGAGTAGGCCTCCCGGTCGGCCGCGCTCAGCTCCTCCCACTCGTCGGTCCACTGGAGTTCCGGCAGCTCGGCGAGTACGTCGCGCTGGTTGCGCCGCAGGTACGCGGGCGCCACCGCCTTGCGGAACGCCCTGGACCCGGCGACCGTGTCGACGTCCCCGATCCCGGAGACCGCCTCGGGCTGCAGGAGCCGTACGAGACTGCGGAACTCGGAGACCCGGTTCTCCATGGGGGTGCCCGTCAGGAAGAGGACGTACGTGCAGCGGGCGGCCCAGGCGGCGACGGCCGCGGAGCGCTGCGCGCGCGGGTTCTTGACGTGGTGGGCCTCGTCCACGACGAGCATCCCCAGCTCCTCGGCGGCGGGTTCGGGGAATCCGGTCAGCGCCTGGAACGTCGTCACGGCCACCCCGCCCTCCCCCCACCAGTCCGCGAAGGCGTCGTGCCGGCCGGGGCCGTGCAGGGCGACCGCGCGCAGGGTGCTGCGCGCCTCGATCTCGCGGGTCCAGTTGATCAGGACGCCGGCCGGGCAGACCACGAGGAAGTGGCGCTGGCCCTGCGCGGCGAGGTGCGCGAGGGCGGCGAGTGCCTGGATCGTCTTGCCCAGCCCCATCTCGTCGCCGAGGATCACCCGCCGCTGGGCGAGGGCGAAGCGGGCGCCGAAGGACTGGTAGCCGCGCAGCGAGACCCTGCGGTGCGTGTCGTCGAGGTCCTGGGCGCGGACCCGTTCGGCCAGCGCCTCGGGCAGGAACCCCTGGGCGGCGGCCGGGCCGGGGCCGCTCCCGGCGCGCTCGGTGAGCTCGGTGAGCTCGGTGAGCTCCGCGAGCAGCCCGTAGTACTCGGCGGAGCGCAGCTCGAAGTCGACCCAGGCGGCCGCCTCGTCGGCGGGGCCGCGCAGCAGGTCGACCGAGGCCTGTCCGAGCAGTACGGGCAGCCCGTTCCCGGCGGCCTCCGCGGTCAGCCGGCCGATCTCCCCGACGGCGGCCAGGGCCCGCTCCCGCCGCTCCCGTCCCGCGAACCACATCCGCAGCCGGCCCGCGGCGGGCCCGGCGTCGGCGAGCAGCGGCCCGAGCCCGGCGTCCAGCTGCCGGGCGGCCGCGACGGCCCGGCGGGCTTCGGGCCCGGCCCCGACGAGGAGCTGCAGGGCGGTCACGAGCGCGGTGGTCCGGGGTTCGGGGCGGTCCACGTCGAGGTACACGGCAACGGTCTCCCCGACGGCCTCGGCGAGCTGCCGGGCGGCGCCGAGCGCCTGGTCGGCGGTCCGCTGCCCGACCCCGGGGATCTGCCGCAGCCGGGGGCGCCCGGCGTCCAGCACCTGCTGCACGGTGTCGAACCCGGCCGCCTCGATGGCGGCGACCCGCAGCCGGCCCTCGGTGACCTGGGCCAGCCGTTCGACGGGGATCCGCTGCAGTTCGAGGCGGGCCAGCTCCGCGTGGATCGGCGCCCAGGCCTCCCGTACGGCTTCGACGGCCCGCCGGTGGTCCGCCAGCAGCGCGCCGGCCGCCGCGTGCAGCCGCTCGCCCGCGTCGATCGCCTCGGCCGCCCTGTGCCGCATGCCCCTCCCCTCGACCGGTCCCGGCTGCGCTGCCGGGTAACGAATGCACGCAACCTACCGCCGTTCGGCGTGGCCCTCAGTAGCCGTTCACGGCGCCGCCCACGGTGATCTCCGTCTTCATCCCGAGGTCCTTGTGCCCGTCGACGGGGCAGTAGAGCTCGTACGTACCGTCCTCGAGGGTGATGTCGAACGTCCCGCTCTCCCCCGGTGCCAGGGTCGGGGAGCTCTTCTCCCCGCCCGGTCCCTCGACCTCCAGGGCGTGCTCGTGGTGGCCGGTGTTCTTGACGGTGAACGAGTAGGCCCCGGCCTTGAACGTCTTCTGGGACAGGGCGATGTGGAAGTCGCTGAGGTCCGCCGTGACCTGCGTCGCGGCGGGCGCGGGTGGGGGTGGGGCGGCGGGCGCCGCCGGGCCGTTCCCGGCTCCGCCGGCGCCGCCCCCGCAGGCGGCCGACAGCCCCGCGAGTGCTCCGGCCGCCAGCCCCAGCCCCACGCGCGCGGTCCGGGTGGTGCGTGTCCTTGTCATGGCAGGGATACGGCCGGCCGGCGCCGGGAGATTGCGGACGGGAGATGGCGGACGGGGCCGGAGGCCTGGGGGAGGAGGACAATGAAGGAGTGCTTCCGCGCGAACCCGGACCAATCCATTCGGGGAGGCCGAACGTATCCCCTGATGTGCAGAGAATGGGCCTCCCGCTCGGGCGTGCGCCGGACGAGGCACTGCTGTCGGGCCTGGCGACGGGTGATCCGGAGATCGCCGTCGCGTTCGTCCGCCGCTTCCAGCGCACGGTGTTCGGCGTGGCCATCGCCGTCGTCGGGGATGCGCAGCTCGCCGAGGACATCGCCCAGTTGACGTTCGAGCGGGCGTGGCGGCACGCCCAGGTCTACGATGCGCGCCGCGGTTCGGTACGGACCTGGCTGACGGCGATCGCGCACCATCTGGCGATCGACGCGGTCCGGGCCCGCCGGGCCAACCCGGTCGCCCCGGAGGACCTGGACGCCCTCCTCGACATCGTGACGCAGACCCCGGAGCAGCAGGCGCTGGCCGCCGAGACGTCCGCCGGGATACGGACGGCCGTGGCGGCCCTGCCGAGGGAGCAGGCGCGCGCCCTGGTGATGGCGGGGATCTACGGGATGACCGCGCAGCAGGTCGCCGACATGGAGCGGATCCCGCTCGGCACGGCGAAGACGCGGATCCGGACGGCCATGCACAAGCTGCGCAGGACCCTGGGGGCCGAGGAGAGCCGGCGATGAGCGAGATGACCTGCGAGCAGCTGAGGGAGCTCGACGCCGAACTGGCCTTGGACGTCCTTCCGGCCCGGGAGCGCGCCCGTGCGGTCGCCCACCTGGACCGCTGCCCCGGCTGCCGGGTGCACATCGAGCAGCTGGCGCTGGTCGGCGACGGGCTGCTGGGCCTGCTGCCGGGCACGGAGCCCCCGGTCGGCTTCGAGAGCCGCGTCACGGCCGGTCTCCTGCCGGCGCCGCCGTCTCCCCCGAAGCCCGCGCCGGCGCGGCGCCGGCTGCTGCGGCCCCGGGTCGCGGCTGCGGGGGCGGCCCTGGTGGTGGCGTGCGGCTTCGCCGGCTGGGCGGCGGGCACGGCGATCGAGCAGGCCTGGCGTCCCGCGACCCCGACGGCCGACGCGAACGCCCAGCTGCTGCAGGCACCGCTGATGGCGGACGGCGGGGAAGTGGGCCGGGTCTTCGCCCATCCGGGCCAGCAGGGCTGGGTGTACATGTCGGTGGACCTGGAGAAGGCGACGCCGGAGGTCAGCTGCGTGCTCGACAACAAGGACGGCACGACGACCCGCCTCGGCACGTTCTCGCTCCAGGGCGGCTACGGCTACTGGGTCGCGGCGGCCGACGTGAACCCCACGACCCTCGCGGGCGCCAGCCTCCTCACCCCGGACGGCACGCTCCTCGCGAAGGCCAGCTTCGCCTGAGACGTCACTGCGCGTAACCCTTCGACATGCGGGAGTCACCACCCGGTGCCAGGGTGGTGGACGTCCCCCAGTGGACGTCACCTCACCCTCTTCGAGGAGCGAAACCGGCATGGTCAAGAAGCAGCCGCCCCAGGACAAGGCCAACAAGCTCAAGGAGCAGGCCAAGCAGAAGATGCAGGAAGCCAAGAGCCAGGCGAAGAACCCGGACCGCACGTCCGAGGACAGGGACATGGACATGGACATGGACATGCCCCAGGACCGTCCCCGCCCGTCAGGCTCCTCCGAGTCCCGGTACTAGCGGCACCCACGAGGCGCGCCCGGCTCCCCCGGGCGCGCCTTGTGCGTTCCGTGGCCGACCGGTCGGCTCACGGGACCACGAAGGTCAGCGTGGCCGGCGGGGCGGGGGGGCGGGGGACGCTGATGTTCGTCGTGCCCCTGCGGACCGCGCGCAGTTCCCATGCCCGGTGGCCCGTGGCCGTCACGTTGCTGACCGGGATCAGCAGGACCGACCCGCCCTGCGCGGTGGGTTCCGGGCCGCCCTCCGGGAGGGGGAGGCGGAGCTGGGCCGTCTGCCCGACCTCGAGCCGGCCCGTGAAGCCGTCGTCGGCCCCGGTGAGTACGCGGCCCTGCGCCGGCGTCGGTGCGCCGGCTGCGGTGGCGCCCGTACCGCCCGGGTCGTGCGTCGCTTTCGCCGTCGGGCGCTCCCGGCCGCCCCCGCACCCGGTGAAGAGCGCGAGGGCGGCGAGGCACACCAGGCGTCGGTCAGCCACCGTCACGCACGTTGAACCGCAGCAGGACGTCGACCTGGGACTGCAGCTGGTCCCGCGTCGACGCCGGGTTGTTGTAGACCGCCTCGGCGCGCGCCATCGCCGCCCCGAAGGTCGAGTCCGTCTTCCAGTCGCCGTTGGTGTCCACCGGCGTGGCCAGGTCGTACGACCCGTTCGCGAAGTTGAGCCACGCCGCGAGCAGCTGCTGGGACACCAGCGGCCCCGGCTGCGGGGAGCCCGAGCTCAGGATCGCGTACGCCTGCGCCTCGGTCAGCGGCCCGTACACCGCGCTCATGAACGAGGCCACGCCCAGCAGGCAGGCCCGCTGGCCCGAGGTGAACCCGTTCGGCGCCCGCCCGTCGTACTCGCCCATCCAGTACGCCTGGTTGCGCGCCCGCAGCGCATTGCCGGTGGTGATGACGGCCGCCGTGTCGGAGGCGGTGCCAGCGTCGTCGTCCCGGCCGGTGAACGTCAGCGTGGACAGGCAGGCGGCCGGGTACGCGTGCGACTTCGCCGCCGTCACGTTGCGCGCCTGGACCGGGGGGCTCGGGTCCGGGTCGGTGGCCGGCGGGTTCACCAGCGAGACCAGGTCGTCCGAGGTCCCCTCCCCCCACAGCCACGTCAGGTCCAGGTCGTCGCTTCCGGGGTCGGTCGACGTGCCCTTCACGGTGATCGGCGTGCCCGCGTGGGCGATGAAGGCCTTCTGCCCGTTGTACGTCGTCTGGCCGTCGGCCGAGATCGCCGCGTTCGGGTCGGTGTTGGTGACCGTCGCGTCGAGCGACCGGCAGGAGCGCGTGTCGTCGTCACTGCCGCAGACCTCGATCGTGAAGGTCCCGTCGTCCCCGTAGGTGTGCGCCGCGGTGAAGCCCAGCGTCGCGTCGGGACGTACGTTCTCCAGCGTGCCGGCCAGCGCCTGCGGGCCCGCTCCGTCGCCCCAGTCGACCGTGGCGGTCAGCGGGTCGAGCCAGCCCGGGTCCCCGATGCCGCCCGTCAGGGTGACCGGGCTGTTCTCCCCGGCCGGGGGCACCGACTCCAGGGACACGGCCGGCGCGACGTTCTCGACGGTGACCGTCGTCGAGTCGGTGGCGGTGTTGCCTGCGCCGTCCGTCACCCGGAGCCCGACGGTGAAGACGCCGTCCTGGCCCACCCGGGCGAACGTCGCGCCGGCCCCGGTGGCGTCGTCGTACTGCCCGTCGTTGTCGAGGTCCCACGCGTACGTCGTCAGGTTCCCGGCCGAGGGCGCACTCCCTTTGGCGGACCCGGCGGCGCTGAGCGTGACGTCCGTCCCCTCGCCCGTCGTGTACGGGCCGCCGGCGTTCGCGGTCGGCCGGCAGGCGGCCGGGACGGTCTCGTCGGCCGTCACGGTGGTCTGGTCCGCGCTCGACGCGGCGGCCTCGCCCATGCCGCGGCCGGCGAAGACCCGCCACAGGAGGCACTGGTTCGCGCCCGCGTTGTTGGTCATGTCGGCGGCCAGGATGCCGTCGCGCGCGTCGAGGTAACTCGGCGCGGAGACCGTGTTCTTCATGCCGTCGATGACGAGCTGCTGGGTGAACGCGACGCCCTTCGCCTCGCGGATGTCGTACATCGTCGCGGCCCAGATCTCGCCGTTGCGGTGCACGCCGCGGGCCGGTCGGAACGTGCCCCACTTCTCGGTGGACGTGTCGTACGCCTGCGTGCGGATGCCGGTGGCGGTGTTGCCGGTGACGTACTCGCCGACCGTCGCGTCGCCCCACTTGAGGAAGGAGATCGTGTCGCTCCAGCCCTCCCCGAGGGCGCCGGTCTGGGCACCGACGCCGAGGTTGCCGCCGCCGACGAGGCGGTTGGACACGCCGTGGCCGTACTCGTGCGCGATGACGTCGCCGTCGAGCGAACCGTCACGCCACGGTCGGCCCAGCGGCTGCCACATGTACATCTGCATGCGCGGGCTGGCGCCGTCCCCGGGGGTGCCGAAGTTGGCGTTGTTCGTGCACCGGATGGCGTTCGCCTGCGTGCTGTTGTCCAGGCAGCCGAGGTCCCAGCCGTCCTGTGCCTCGGCCAGTACCGGGTCGTTGCCCGAGCCGCCGCGACCGAAGTTGTCGACCTGGAAGTTCCGCGACGCCTCGTCGAACCCCAGGCCGTAGAGGTAGTCGTGCATCACATTGGTGTAGTAGAAGAGCTGCGTGACGATGGGGTTCACGTCCGCGTCGAGGTTGGCCTGCGTCGCGCTCGCGTTGGTGCGCCAGGTGTCGTTGAACGTGTAGTTGAAGTGCTGGTAAGCGGGGTCGCCACTGGCCGGGGACTGCGGGCGCAGCGCGTCGTTCCCGGTGTCCGGCACCGTGTTGTCGCCGTCCTCGTCCCGGTACGCGTTGGCGTTGTTGCCCTGCGTCAGCCGGCCCGCCACCCAGGACCCGTCGCGCCCGGTGAACGGCGTGACCGTACGGGCGGCGCCGGCGACGTCCGGGTGCTGCGCCGTGAAGACGGTCCCTTCGGGGCCGGCGTGGTGGTACCGGCTCTCGCGGCTCAGCACCTTGCCGTCGGCGGCGTCGACCACCGTCTGGTACCAGGACGTACCGGAGACCTCGATGTCGGTGAGCCAGGCCGGGCGCAGCTCGCGGCCGGAGTCGGTGGGGAACCACACCAGCTCGGCGGTCACGTCGTTGGGCTTCGTGAGCGTCTTGGCGTAGACGTTCTTGAACTTCTGCTTGCCCTTGTCGCGGTTGTCCGTGCCCGTCAGCTCCTGCTGGGCCCTGGCGCCCTGGGCCTCGGCCGCGTGGTCCAGGGCCTGCTTGGCCGTCAGCTCGACGCTGCCGGCCGGCTCGGCGGTCACGACGGCGCCGCCGAGGATGACGAGGCGGCCGCGCTTGTCGACGGTGGCGGTGAGGAGCCCGCCGTGGACGCGCATGCCGTCGATGCTCTGGCCGATCGTCACCTGCTGCGCCCCGTTGTGCTTGGTGGGGTACGTGGAGATGACGACGAGCTGAGCGGCCTGCTCGGCGGTGAGCCCGAACTCGCCCCGGTGGTCGCGCACGTAGGCGAGCGCGACGTGCTCGGGAGCCCGCTTGGAGGGCGGGGTCAGATAACCACCGGAGTTGAAGATCATCCGGGCGTGCCCGGTCGCGGGGTCGCGCCGTACGGTCGGATCGGCCGGGTCGTCGACCCCCGGCGGCGCGGCGGCGGCCAGACCCGGCGCCAGGGCCAGGAGCAGGCTCGTGGTGGTCACTGCGGTCCACAGCCTCGTGCGGAATCGCCATCTGGTCACGGCCCGGGCCTCCCAAGCGCCAACGCTCCCCCGGGTCTGCTGTCGAGACCGCGCGCGCTCCGTGACCCTACTCACCAAGATCCACCGGTCAACGAGGCTCTCCGCCCGCTCCCACCCACGACCCCATTTGCGGGCAAGCACCCACAAGCCAGGCACCGCGGCCCACTGCGGGTACCCCGAAACACCGAGTTGATCGATGGAACCCTCGCCTTCACGGTGTCGCCCCAGCGGTCCTGGCCCGGCCGCCTCGCCACCGCCCTGACCACCACGCTCACGGCGCGGGCGCCGGCCGGCTTCGAGGTCGAGTGCGAGACGACGATCCGCCCCTGCGCGAAACCGGCTCCTACACGCCCGCCGGAATCTTGACCGCGCAGACCGCGACGACGTGCCCACTGTGATCACGCGCCGAGGCAAGGAAGTCGCCGCCGTCGTCTCCATCGAGGTGCTGCGCAAGTACCAGGAGTGGGAAGAGCGCGAGATCAACCGGATCATCGACGAGCGCATGGCCAACCCGGCTTCCGGCATCCCGATCGAGGACGTCATGAGGGAGACGCTGGCGCGCGGTGAGTGAGTACCGAACCGTCTTCCGCCCCGAGGCGCAGGCCGAGCTTCGGAAGATCCCCCGCGACATGGCGCTGCGCATCCTGGCCAGGCTGACCGAGCTGGAAACCGACCCTCTCGGCTTCAACACCACCGCACTCGTGTCCCAGCCCGAGCGACGCCGTCTGCGCGTCGGCGACTACCGCATCGTCTACACGATCGACAACGGGGAGCTGGTGGTCTGGGCCGTTCATGTGGGTCACCGGTCCACCGTTTACGACACGTAGCTGCTCCAGGCTCTGCGGACTGTTACCTCGATAGCGCGGCTGTTCGGGATCGCCTTCGCTGCGAGCTCGTTCGCTGCGAGCTCGATCAGCGCCTCCACCTTCGCCAGGTCGGCCGCAACCCCATGGGGAACCACGCGCCCCCGGAGACGGCCCGCCTCTTCACCTGAATGCCCCTGCCGCGTTGACCCCCATCCGCCCCGGCCATCGCATGGAGTGGGGAACACGAGCCCGCGCGGGGCCACCGGAAGGCAGGAAAGGGCGCTATGTACGTTCGCAGCATCTATGCAACGGGTGATCCGGCCGAGCTCGACGGGGCCGCCGAGGCTCTCCGGACCGACGGTCGGGCGCTGCTGTCGACGCAGCCGGGCTTTCGCGGGATGGGTCTGTTCGCCGACCGCGAGCTCGGCAAGCTCCTGGTGGGATCGTGGTGGGAGGACGAGGCCTCCCGTCAGGCCAGCTACGAGAACCTGAGCAAGCGGCGGGCCGAGATGATGGCGCCCTTCGCGCAGACCGTGACGGTCGACAACTGGGAAGCGGCGGTCGCCCGGCGCGCAGAGGAACTCGGGCCGGGCGCGGGGTTCCGGCTGGTCCACATGGACGTCGAGCCGTCCGATGTCGACCTGCTGGTGGACACGTTCCGCGAGACCTCACTGCCCAAGCTCCAGAAGGTCCCCGGACTGGCCGGCATCTCCCTGCTCGTCGACCGCGATCGAGGCAGAGCCGCTGTCGGCGCGCTCTACCCCGACCGCGACGCACTCGTGGCATCCCGTGGCGCCGTCGCGGCGGTCCGCGGGGAGTCCGCGACGAGGGCCCGGGCGACCACCCGCAGCCTGGAGGAATTCGAGGTCATCCTCGCCACGGCGGTCCCCCACGCCTGACCCGCGACCCCCTCGCGCGCCGGGCCACTCGGACCAGCGTCGCGATCCCAAGTCAGCACCAGGTCGGCACGGGAATGCAGAAGGGGTCGGACTCGCCAGAGCCGACCCCTTCCGACCTGCCAGCTCACATGCAGTGACGAAAACGACTACACGTTGAAGCGGAACGTGCAGCACAGAGCTCTCACCTGCGTCAACACGGTTTCTGGCGATCTCATCCAGCACCAATCCAGCACCGTGCGAGTACATCCAGCACATCCAGCACGAGCGATGGAGCGCCACCGGCCCGCCGCGCGCGTTGTGTACACATGGGACACTCGGTACCCTTGGGCGCATGACGCAGCCACTGCCCATAGAGTCCATCCGCGACGTGCGCGCTCACCTGGCAGAAGTCGTGGAGCGCGCAGACCGCGACGACGTGCCCACTGTGATCACACGCCGAGGCAAGGAAGTCGCTGCTGTGGTGTCCATCGAGATACTGCGCAAGTACCAGGAATGGGAAGAGCGCGAGATCAACCGGATCATCGACGAGCGCATGGCCAACCCGGTACCCGGCATCCCGATCGAGGACATCATGAGGGAGACGCTGGCGCGCAGTGAGTGAGTACCGGACCGTCTTCCGCCCCGAAGCTCAGGCAGAGCTGCGCAAGATCCCCCGCGACATGGCGCTCCGCATCCTGGCCAAGCTGACCGAGCTGGAAAGCGACCCACTCGGCTTCAACACCACCGCACTCGTGTCCCAGCCCGAACGCCGCCGCCTACGTGTGGGTGACTATCGCGTCGTCTACACGATCGACAACGGTGAGCTGGTGGTGTGGGTCGTGCACGTCGGGCATCGCTCCACCGTTTACGACACCTGATCCTGCGCCAGGAACAGCTGCGATCGGTCAGAATCCGCTGGAGGCAGCGGCAGCATTTCCGGGGGCCGCGCCAGATTGTCAGCGCCGGCTGCTTCCATGGCGCCATGAGCACTGTGCACGAGACCGCCGCCCTCCTCCCCGACCCCGCTCAACTCCGCGCCCATCTGCGCGCACTGGCCGTCCTGGACGCCACGATCGGCGACGATCCGCGGTTCTGCTGCTACACCCTCGATGCCGGCTGGGGCCCCGGCGCAGAGGCTGCCCTGATGGAGAACGGCTCTGGGGCCGACTTCTCCGTCCTCTTCACTCCGGACGGCGTGCTCATACGCGGTTTCGACCACGAGTCGGAGATGAGTCCGTACGGGACGGACGACGAGCAGGTCTGGCCCGGTGTCCTCGACGAAGTGCCCGCAGCGCTGCGCCCGCTCCTGGACGCACCCGCCTTCCACGACGAGGGCATTGACGCCCCTCGCGTCACCGCCTGCCTGTGGCGGGAGACTCACGACACAGCCTGGCGAGCCGGCTCGTCCATCGCTTTCCCCGCCGGCAGCAAGGACCCGGACGGGTCCGGCTTCCTCTTCCCGCTCCTCATCGACCGATCCCCTGAGGCCGTCCAGGCCCACTTCGAGGACTACTACGAGCGCCCCGTCCCTCTCGACGCCGTGCGCCACGTCCTCGCCGGGCACCCCCTCACCCCAGCGATCACCGCAGCCCTCAACCCGGCCGTCCTCTCGGACAACGCACTGATCCGCAGGATCGCCGCGCATCCCGAGGTCGCCTCCTACCTGGCCTGCGACGGCGAGTTCGACCTTGCCCGCACGGACCCGATCGAGTCGATCGCCCTGCCCAACGGCCTCCCGGTGGAGCCCATCGCCGGCTGCAACGCGGGCGGCACCCACTACTTCTGCGGCCCGGCCGTGCCCGACGGCCCCCGCCCCGTCCTCTACACCGACTCCGAGGGCCGGGCCTCCCTCATCGCCGAGTCTCTCGCCGAGGCCTTGACTCTCGCCATCGTCCTCCCGTCCTGGCACGACGCCCTGGCCGGCTTCCGTCCTCCTGCCCTCAACTCCGACTACCTCGACGATCGCCCGGACCACCCCACCGTCCGCGACCGCCTCCTCGCCGCACTTCGGCTCCCCCAGGCCAGCGACCGGGAAGTCCTGGAGCGCCTACTCAGCACCGCCGCCCGCACCGTCACCGACGGATACCTCCCGCACGTTCCAGACGAGGAGGCCTCCGGCTTCCAGCCGATGCTCACCGCTGACGCGACGTCAGAATATCCAGCACCGCCAGCACGGGGACGCCGAAGGGGTCGGGCTCACCGAAGCCCGACCCCTCCTGACCTGCACGCTTGACGAACCACCTAGCATGCAGTAACGACACGGTTACACATTGAAGCGGAACTCGACCACGTCGCCGTCCTGCATGACGTAGTCCTTGCCCTCCATGCGGGCCTTGCCCTTGGCGCGGGCTTCGGCGACCGAGCCGCAGGCGACCAGGTCCGCGAAGGAGATGACCTCGGCCTTGATGAAGCCGCGCTGGAAGTCGGTGTGGATCACGCCGGCCGCCTCGGGGGCCGTGGCGCCCTGCTTGATCGTCCAGGCGCGGGTTTCCTTCGGGCCGGCCGTCAGGTACGTCTGCAGGCCGAGGGTGGCGAAGCCGACGCGGCCGAGGGTGGCCAGGCCGGGCTCGTCCTGGCCGACCGACTGGAGGAGCTCGAGGGCCTCCTCGTCGTCCAGCTCGGAGAGGTCCTGCTCCAGCTTGGCGTTCAGGAAGATCGCCTCCGCCGGGGCGACCAGCGCGCTCTGCTCCGCCTTGAAGGCGTCGTCCACCAGTTCGTCCTCGTCCACGTTGAAGACGTAGAGGAACGGCTTCGTGGTCAGCAGGTGCAGCTCGTGGAGGAGGTCGCCCCGCTCCGTGCCCTTGGTGATGCCCTTGGAGAAGAGGGTGTCGCCGCCCTCGAGGATCTTCTTGGCCTCGACCACGGCCGCGAGGACCGCGACCTTCTCCTTCTGGAGGCGGGACTCCTTCGTCAGGCGCGGCTCGGCCTTCTCGATGGACTGGAGGTCGGCGAGGATCAGCTCCGTGTTGATCGTCTCGATGTCGTCCTTCGGCGAGACCTTGCCGTCGACGTGCACGACGTTCTCGTCCTTGAAGGCACGGATGACCTGGCAGATCGCGTCCGACTCACGGATGTTCGCGAGGAACTTGTTGCCCAGGCCCTCGCCCTCCGATGCCCCGCGGACGATGCCCGCGATGTCGACGAAGTCGACCGTCGCCGGGAGGACGCGCTGCGAGCCGAAGATGCCGGCGAGCACGGCCAGGCGCGGGTCCGGGACGCCGACGACGCCGACGTTCGGCTCGATGGTGGCGAACGGGTAGTTGGCCGCCAGCACGTCGTTCTTGGTCAGGGCGTTGAACAGGGTCGACTTGCCGACATTCGGCAGGCCGACGATTCCGATCGTGAGCGACACGTTGGCGACTTCCCGTAGCTGGAGGGGGCGGCGGCCCGGGAGTGGGCCACCGGACAGTTTACTTTCCGATGAGTGGCAGTCGTTGTACGCGTGTCCCCACCCCGATACCGCGCTCGGCCCGCCTAGCTTGGTGGGGTGGAGCAATACAGGACGCGTTCGGTGGATCACCCGCAGCGACAGCAGCAGCCGGAGCGGCAGCAGCCGCGGCGCCCGGCCCCGACCGTCGGCGCAGTGCCCGCCCAGGGCGGCCGGCCGCGGCCCGCGCCGGCCCGGCGGCTGCCGCGGGCCCGGCTGACCGGGCTCGGCGGCGGGCTGTTCGCCTGCGTCGCGATGACCCTGGTCGCCGGGATCGCCTGGCTGCTCTTCGGCGGCTCGCTGCTCGCGTACGGGCTGCTCTTCCTGCCCGTCGCGGCCGCCACCGCCCTCTGGGTGCGCCCCGCCGACCTGATCACCGCGCCGATCTCCGCGCCGATCGCCTTCGCCGTCGGAGTCTGGCCCCTCTCCGGCGGCTCCGGCGGCTTCGGCGCGGAGCTCATGGGCATCGTGTCCGCCCTGTCCCTGCACGCCGGCTGGCTGTACGGCGGGACCCTGATCTCCGCGCTGATCGTCGTCGTACGGAAGGCCGTGCTGATCTCCCGGCGCAGGCTCCCCCGCCGGACCGCTTAGCTGCCCGGTTCAGCTGCCCGGTTCAGCTGCCCGGTCCCCGCGCCGCCATCGCCGCCCCCACGATGCCGGCGTTGTTCTGGAGCTTCGCCGGGACGATCTCGGCCCGGACGTCCTGGATCAGCGGGAGGAACTTCTCCGGCTTGCGGCTGACGCCGCCGCCGATGATGAAGAGTTCCGGCGAGAAGAGCATCTCCACGTGCTCCAGGTACCGCTGCACCCGGTGCGCCCAGCGCTCCCAGGTGAGCTCCCCGTCCTCCTTGGCCTTGACCGACGCCCGCTTCTCCGCGTCGTGGCCCTTCAGCTCCAGGTGGCCGAGCTCCGTGTTCGGGACCAGCCGGCCGTCCGTGAACAGCGCGCTGCCGATGCCGGTGCCCAGCGTCAGCATGATGACCGTGCCGCCGCGGCCCTTGCCCGCGCCGTACGTCATCTCCGCGATCCCGGCCGCGTCCGCGTCGTTGAGGACCGTGACGGGCTGGCCGCCGAGCCGCTGCGACAGCAGGGTCGCCGTGTCGACGCCGATCCACGCGCTGTCCATGTTGGCCGCCGTACGGGTGACGCCGCCGGTGACGACGCCCGGGAACGTCACCCCCACCGGGCCGTCCCAGTCGAAGTGGCGCACCACCTCGACGACACAGCCGGCCACCCCGTCGGGGGTGGCCGGCTGCGGTGTCAGTACCTTGTGGCGCTCCTGCGCCAGTTCGCCACGGTCCAGGTCCGCGGGAGCACCCTTGATCCCGGAACCGCCGATGTCCACACCGAAGATCTGCATGGACTCACCGTACGAAACGAAACGGGCTACTTCTCGGCGACCAGCGCGGCCGCTTCGGCGCGCAGGTCGCGGCGCAGCTCCTTCGGCAGCGAGAACACGATCGACTCCTCGGCGGTCTTGACGATCTCCACGTCCTCGAAGCCGCGCGCCGCCAGCCACTCCAGGACCTCCTCGACCAGCACCTCCGGCACCGAGGCGCCCGAGGTCAGGCCGACCGTGCCGACGCCCTCCAGCCAGGCCTCGTCGATCTCGCTCGCGAAGTCGACGAGGTGCGCGGCGCGGGCGCCCGCGTCGAGCGCGACCTCGACCAGCCGGATCGAGTTCGAGGAGTTCTTGGAACCGACGACGATGACCAGGTCGGAATCCGCGCCCATCACCTTGACCGCGGCCTGGCGGTTCGAGGTGGCGTAGCAGATGTCGTCGCTCGGCGGCGAGACCAGCAGCGGGAACTTGGTCTTCAGCGCGTCGACCGTCTCCATGGTCTCGTCGACCGAGAGGGTGGTCTGGGAGAGCCAGACGACCTTCGACTCGTCGCGCACGACGACCTTGTCCACGTCGTCCGGACCGTCCACGATCGTGATGTGGTCCGGGGCCTCGCCGGAGGTGCCGATGACCTCCTCGTGGCCCTCGTGGCCGATGAGGAGGATGTCGAAGTCCTCGTTGGCGTACCGGATCGCTTCCTTGTGCACCTTGGTGACCAGCGGGCAGGTCGCGTCGATCGTCGCGAGCTTGCCGGCCGCCGCCTCCTCGTGCACCACCGGCGCCACGCCGTGCGCGGAGAACATCACGATGGAGCCCTCGGGGACCTCTTCCGTCCGCTCGACGAAGATGGCGCCCTTCTTCTCCAGCGTCTGCACGACGTACTTGTTGTGCACGATCTCGTGCCGGACGTAGACCGGTGCACCGTACTGCTCGAGGGCCTTCTCGACGGCGATCACGGCTCGGTCCACGCCCGCGCAGTAGCCGCGCGGGGCGGCGAGCAGGACGCGTCGGGAAGCGGGAGCAGGTGCGGCAGCAGTCATGCGGTCCATCGTACGGGGGTCTCCAGGAGGCCGGGCGTCGCCCATTCGGCACAGACTGGGTCGAACGTGCGAACCGACCGCCCCTCGGAGGAATGATGGCGTCCGTTACGGAGCCCGGTACGGCGCCGCAGCCGGCCCTCCGGCGGAGCCTGGGATTCCGGGACCTGGTGGTCTACGGGCTCCTCTTCATCGCCCCCATGGCCCCGGTCGGGGTCTTCGGCACCCTGGACGCGAAATCGCACGGCGCCGTCGCCCTCGTCTACGTCTTCGCGACGGTCGCGATGGCGTTCACGGCGTTCTCGTACGCCCAGATGGTCCAGGTGGCCCCGCAGGCCGGCTCGGTGTTCACGTACGCGCGCAAGGGGCTCGGCGAGGGGGCCGGGCTGATCGCCGGCTGGATGGCGATGCTCGACTACCTGCTGATCCCGGCCGTCGCGTACCTCTTCTCGGGCATCGCGATGAACGCACTGGTCCCGGAGGTCTCCCGGTGGGTGTGGACGGCGCTGGCCGTGCTGGTGACCACCGCGCTGAACCTGTGGGGCGTACGGGCGGCCGCGCGGGTGGGGTTCGCCGTCCTGACCATGGAGATCGCGGTGCTGCTGGTGTTCACGGTGGCCGCGGTGACGGTGCTCGTCCGGGACGGGGCGCAGCGCGGCTGGCTCTCGCCGCTGACCGGCGACGGCACGCTCGGCTTCTCCCTGACGGCCGTCCTGGGGGCGGTGTCGGTGGCGGTCCTCTCGTACCTCGGCTTCGACGCGATCGCCTCCTTCGCGGAGGAGGTGACGGGGGGCTCGGCGCGGGTGGCGCGCGCGGTGCTGTTCTGCCTGGCGCTGGCCGGGGTGCTGTTCATCGCGCAGAGCTACCTGGCGGCGCTGCTGATGCCGGTGTCCTCGGCGCAGCTGGCTGCCGAGCCGGCGCAGCAGGGGCCGGCCTTCTACGACGCGGTGGACTCCTCGGTCGGCCCGTGGCTGCACGACCTGGTCGCGGTCAGCAAGGCGATCGGGGCGGCTTTCGCGGCGCTCGCCGGGCAGGCTGCGGCGGGCCGGCTGGTGTTCGCGATGGCGCGGGAGCGGCGGCTGCCGGGGGCGCTCGCGCGGACCTCGGACGGGACTCCGCGGCCGGCCCTGCTGGTGGCGGCGACGATCACGCTGATCGCGGCGGTGTGGGCGGCCCGCCGCGACGACGGGCTCGACCAGCTGGTCTCGGTGGTGGACGTCGGGGCGCTGGTGGCGTTCACGCTGCTGCACGCCTCGGTGGTCGGCTGGTTCGTGGTCCGGCGCGGGGCAGGGCCTCCGAACTGGTGGAGACACCTCGTGGTGCCGGTGCTCGGCGCGGCGGTGACCGTGGCGGTGATCGTCGAGGCGGCGTGGACGGCGCAGGTGGTGGGGGCGGTGTGGCTGGCGGTGGGCCTGGGGGTGCTGTTCGTCCAGCGCGGCCGGCGGCCGGACGGCGACACCGTGACCTGACCCTGAGACGAGACACCGCCACCGCCACCGCCACCGGACCGGACCCGGACCTGATCCGGATCCGGACCTCGGAACACGACACCATCACCCGTCCCTGAGACGCTGTCAGCCCGGGCGGCTAGCCTTCGTGCATGGGTCTGAATACGTCGGCTGACGCGCCGCTGCCGGTCGGCCAGGTGTCCCGGCTCATCGGGGGCTGGATCGACAGGCTCGGCCAGGTGTGGGTGGAGGGGCAGATCACGCAGCTCTCGCGGCGGCCGGGGGCGGGGGTGGTCTTCCTGACGTTGCGCGACCCCTCGCACGACATCTCGCTCAGCGTGACCTGCTACCGCCAGGTCTTCGACGAGGTCGCGGACGCGGTGACGGAGGGCGCGCGGGTCGTCGTACTCGCCAAGCCGGAGTGGTACGCCCCGCGCGGGCAGCTGTCGCTGCGGGCCACCGAGATACGGCCCGTCGGCATCGGCGAGCTGCTCGCCCGGCTGGAGAAGCTCAAGCGGTCCCTCGCCTCCGAGGGCCTGTTCGCGCTGGACCGCAAGAAGCCGCTGCCCTTCCTGCCGCAGCTGATCGGGCTGGTGGTCGGGCGGGCCTCGGCGGCCGAGCGCGACGTACTGGAGAACGCCCGGCGGCGCTGGCCGGCGGTCCGCTTCGAGGTCCGGAACGTCGCCGTCCAGGGGGTGAACGCGGTGCCCCAGGTGATCCGGGCGGTCAAGGAGCTCGACGCCCTGGACGAGGTCGACGTGATCATCGTGGCCCGCGGCGGCGGCAGCGTGGAGGACCTCCTCCCGTTCTCCGACGAGGAGGTCGTACGGACGGTCGCGGCGGCCCGCACCCCGGTGGTCTCGGCGATCGGGCACGAGCCGGACTCCCCGCTCCTGGACCTGGTCGCGGACCTGCGGGCCTCCACGCCCACGGACGCCGCGAAGAAGGTGGTCCCGGACGTCGGCGAGGAGCTGGAGCGGGTGCGCCAGCTGCAGGGCCGGGGGCTGCGGGCGGTGCGCGGGCTGCTCGACCGGGAGGAGCGGGGGCTCGCGCATGCGCTCGCCCGGCCGGTCTTCGTCCATCCGCAGCGGATGGTCGAGACCCGCGAGGCCGAGCTGGAGGCCCTGCTGGGCCGCACCCGGCGCACCCTCGGGCACCTGCTGGACCGGGCGGATTCGGAGCTGGCCCACACCCTGGCCCGGGTGGTGGCGCTGTCCCCGGCGGCGACGCTGGAGCGCGGGTACGCCGTACTGCAGCGGGCGGACGGGCACGTGGTGCGCTCGCCGCAGGACGTCTCCGCGGACGAGCCGCTGCGCGCGCGGGTGGCGGAGGGCCAGTTCTCCGTACGGGTCGCACAGGTCGCACAGGTCGCACCGGACGCCCAGGTCGCACCCGACGCCGGGCAGCGCGGCGAGTGAGCCGCGCGCCCCGCACCACATATTCGATGCACTGCACACACAAGGTGGGACGGGAATGACTGAAACCGATACCTCGTTGGGGTACGAGCAGGCCCGGGACGAGCTCATCGAGGTCGTCCGCAAGCTGGAGGCCGGCGGCACCTCCCTCGAGGACTCGCTCGCGCTCTGGGAGCGCGGCGAGGAGCTCGCGAAGGTCTGCCGGCACTGGCTGGAAGGGGCCCGCGCCCGGCTCGACTCGGCGCTGGCAGCCCGCGAAGCGGGGGCCGACGGGGGTGGCGGGAGTGACGAGCGGGACGCCTGAGGCCGGGCCGGAAGCGAGGCCAAACGTGATCCGAGTCACCTCGACGCCGATTTAGTTGAAAGTTCTACAACTTTTGGCTTAATGTCGGGACATCGCTTCACCTCCGTATGGAAGAAGGCTTTCCGATGTCTCTCGTTCTTGACTCCGCCGCTCAGGACCTGCTGTTCCGCGAGGCCCGCACCGCCAACTCGTTCTCCGACGAGCCGGTGACCGAGGAGCAGGTCCAGGCGATCTACGACCTGGTCAAGTACGGCCCCACCGCCTTCAACTCGACGCCGCTGCGCATCACGCTGGTCCGCTCCCCCGAGGCCCGCGAGCGCCTGGTGAACCTGATGATGGAGGGCAACCAGGCGAAGACCGCCGCCGCGCCGCTGGTCGCGATCCTCTCCGCGGACAACGAGTTCCACGAGGAGCTCCCGACCCTGCTGCCGCACTTCCCGCAGGCCAAGGACGCCTTCTTCAGCGAGCGCCCGGTCCGCGAGCAGGCCGCCGTGATGAACGCCGCCCTGCAGGCCGCGTACTTCATCGTCGGCATCCGCGCCGCCGGCCTCGCCGCCGGTCCGATGGGCGGCCTGGACTTCGCCGGCGTCCAGAAGGAGTTCCTGGACGACGACCACACCCCCCTGATGGTCGTCAACATCGGCAAGCCGGGCGAGGACGCGTGGCACCCGCGCGGCCCGCGCCTGAGCTTCGACGAGGTCATCACCACCGTCTGAGTCCTGACCCGGACACGCAGAAGGCCGCTCTCCCGGGATTCCGGGGAGCGGCCCTTTGTGCATGTCGGCGCCCTTACGGCGGCGGGCCGGCGGGCGTGCGCCCGGCTACTGCGCGGCGCCCTGCTTGAACTCCAGCGCCGCCGCCATCGTGCCGAGATCCTCGAACGAGGCCGTCCCGGTCACCACCGTGACGTAGCCCTGCTCCTGCCGGACGAGGGCGTCGTACTTCTCGCCCTCCCAGCGCTCCCAGGTCAGATCGCCGACCTGCTGCGTCTGCCCGGTGGCCTTCGCCTGCTGCGTGAGGGCTGCCAGGCGCTTGGCCGAGGCGTCGCTGGACTGCTCGATCGCGACGTACTGCCCCTTCGGGTCCAGGAAGCCCAGGTGCCAGGCGTTCGCGGCCTTGCGGTCGAACGTCACCGAGGTCGCGCGCCACTGCTCCGGGAGCCCCGCGGGGGCCGCCACCGGGTACGGCGCCGCGCGCCGGGCGGTGATCGTCTCCACCCGGTAGTCGACCACGTGTGTCGGATCGGCCTTCTCGTCATGTGGGACGAAGATGTAGATCACCGCGACGACGACACCGATCACCGCCAGCGACCGGACCATGTCCCAGACCGTCTGCTTGCCCTTCATACCTGCCACGCCACCATCGTCCCCCATGGCCGGGAGCGATCTCCGCCGGGGTCCGCGCGGCGACCGCGGAGGTCCGCAAGATGTCCGCTCACGCCAATCACCCGACCGATATTCCGCTCATACGTGACCCGGTCTGCTCAATTTGTCGACGTACCGATAGGGTTCAAGCACCCTCACTTCCCGGCCGTCGCCGTACAGAAAGGTGCGCTCCGATGACCGAGCACAACCTGCCGCCCCAGCTCGAAGTCTCTCCGGAGGCCCCCGACCGCAACCTCGCCCTGGAACTCGTCCGGGTGACCGAGGCCGCCGCGATGGCCGCCGGCCGGTGGGTCGGGCGCGGCGACAAGCTCGGCGCCGACGGCGCCGCGGTCAACGCGATGCGGACCCTGATCTCCACCGTCTCGATGAACGGCGTCGTCGTCATCGGCGAGGGCGAGAAGGACGAAGCCCCGATGCTGTTCAACGGCGAGCGGGTCGGCGACGGCACCGGTGCCGAGGTCGACATCGCCGTCGACCCGATCGACGGCACCACCCTGAACGCCAAGGGCATGCCGAACGCCATCGCCGTGCTCGCCGCCGCCGACCGCGGCACCATGTTCGACCCGTCCGCGGTGTTCTACATGGAGAAGCTGGTCACCGGTCCCGAGGCCGCCGACTTCGTCGACATCAACGCACCCGTCTCGGTGAACATCCGCCGCGTCGCGAAGGCCAAGAACATGGCCGTCGAGGACGTCACGGTGATCATCCTGGACCGCCCCCGCCACGAGGGCATCGTCAAGGAGATCCGCGAGACCGGCGCCCGGATCAAGTTCATCTCGGACGGCGACGTCGCGGGCTCGGTCATGGCGGTGCGCGAGGGCACCGGCGTGGACCTGCTCCTGGGCATCGGCGGCACCCCCGAGGGCATCATCTCGGCCTGCGCGATCAAGTGCCTCGGCGGCACGATCCAGGGCAAGCTGTGGCCGAAGGACGAGGCCGAGCGCCAGAAGGCCATCGACGCGGGCCACGACCTGGACCGGGTCCTGCACACCGACGACCTGGTGTCCGGCGAGAACGTCTTCTTCGTCGCCACCGGCATCACGGACGGCGAGCTGCTGCGCGGCGTCCACTACCGGTCGGAGACCGCGACCACGTCCTCGCTGGTCATGCGCTCGAAGTCGGGCACGATCCGGAAGATCGACTCGACCCACCGCCTGTCGAAGCTGCGCGCGTACAGCGCGGTCGACTTCGACCGCGCGAAGTAAGAGCCGACGGACGCGGGCCGGCCGGCGGCCGGCACAGCGAGAGGGGCGTTACCGCGTGCGGCGGTAGCGCCCCTCTCGTTCGCGTGCGTACGGGCCTTCAGCCCGCGGCGGCTATCGGCCCGGCCCCCGGCGCCTGGCGCAGTTCCGCGGCCCGGCGCCGGCGGCGGGCCAGCACCACCCGCCGCTCGGCGGCGGTGAGCCCGCCCCAGACCCCGTACGGCTCGGGCTGGAGCAGTGCGTGCTCGCGGCAGGCGACCATCACCGGGCAGCGCGCACAGACGCGCTTGGCGGCCTCCTCGCGGGAGAGCCTCGCCGCGGTCGGCTCCTTGGAGGGCGCGAAGAACAGCCCCGCCTCGTCCCGGCGGCACACCGCCTCCGCGTGCCATGGCCCGTCCTCTTCCCTCGCCGGCACCCGCGGCTTCGGTACGGCGGCCGGACGCGCCTGGAGGGTCTGTACGGCGGCTACCTGCAGGGACTGATGCGGCGGATGCTGCACGGTCTACTCCTGACGACGTATACGCAAGCGAGAGACGATGCACCTGTCCCTACCCGCTGTACGCGCCCCTAAGCACTGCGTGGAGCAAGCGCGCCACGGTGGGGAACTTCGACCGAAACCCGACGCACAGCCCGGCGCGAGCGGCGTCGGCAGCCACCTCGGCGCCCGCGCCGGGGGAACGCACGTCCGCTGCCGCTGACCGGTACCGCTGCTCCCGGGGCTACCCCTCCAGGCGCTTGCGGAGCTTGAGGGCCAGGTCGACCAGGCGGGCGCCCGTCTTGGGCCGGGCCTCGATGTTGCCCAGCAGCGCGAAGCCCCGGACGATCACCACCGGCGCGTTCGGATCGGTGGTCCCGGCGCGGCCCTCGCCGTGCACCTCGAAGTTGCCGAGGACCCCGCTGCCGTAGCCGCGGAGCGTCACGTTCTCCGGGACCAGGATCTCGACGTTCCCCAGCACGCTCGTCACGCTGACCTCGGTGACCTGCTGCTCGAAGACGGCCTCGGTGAGGTCGATGTTGACGTCGCCGAGCACGGAGACCACGCGGGTGTGCGCGCCCGGCCGCCAGCGGCCCTTGCGGGTGACGCTGCTGCACACGGCGACCACGCTCTCCGCGACCTCCGCCGGGCCGGCCGGCGCCGGGCGCGCCGGAGCTGCCGGGGCCTGTGCGTACGCGGGCGTCGCGGGCGCGGCGCCGGGCGCGGGCAGGTCCCGTACGAGGACCTCGAGCTCCCCGACCGTCTTCACGGCGTACAGCGAGTCCAGGCGCTCGGAGTGCTCCCCGGCGGTCAGCCGGCCCTCGGCGAGGGCGTCGGCCAGGATGTGCGCGATCCGGTCGCGGTCGGCGTCGGAGGCCCGCAGCTCGGCGGGGGCGGCTCCGGGGGCGGCGGCAGGCGCGGCGGGCTTCTTTTCCAGGTCCACGTCAGCCAGCATAGCCACACGCGATAGATCGCGATAGTCACCAGTGAGCCTTACCTCACAGACACAGCCCGGGACGGAGGTCCTACGCTGGATAGCCGCGCTGCCAAACCGGTCGCCAGCGCCGTCTGCCGAGTGAGGAATGACTGCCGTCATGCCAGAGTTTGCGTACACCGACCTGCTGCCCCTGGGCGAGGACACCACCCCCTACCGGCTGGTGACCTCGGAGGGCGTCTCGACCTTCGAGGCCGACGGCCGTACGTTCCTCAAGGTCGAGCCGGAGGCGCTGCGCAAGCTCGCCGAAGAGGCCATCCACGACATCCAGCACTTCCTGCGCCCCGCGCACCTCGCGCAGCTGCGCCGGATCATCGACGACCCCGAGGCCTCGTCGAACGACAAGTTCGTCGCGCTCGACCTCCTCAAGAACGCGAACATCGCGGCGGCGGGCGTCCTGCCGATGTGCCAGGACACGGGCACGGCGATCGTGATGGGCAAGCGCGGCCAGAACGTGCTGACGGAGGGCGCCGACGAGGCGGCCCTCTCCCGCGGCATCTACGACGCGTACACGCGCCTGAACCTGCGCTACTCGCAGATGGCCCCGCTCACGATGTGGGAGGAGAAGAACACCGGCTCGAACCTGCCCGCGCAGATCGAGCTGTACGCGACGGACGGCGGCGCGTACAAGTTCCTCTTCATGGCCAAGGGCGGCGGCTCGGCCAACAAGTCGTTCCTCTACCAGGAGACCAAGGCGGTCCTCAACGAGGCCTCCATGATGAAGTTCCTGGAGGAGAAGATCCGCTCGCTGGGCACCGCGGCCTGCCCGCCGTACCACCTGGCGATCGTGGTCGGCGGCACGTCGGCGGAGCACGCGCTCAAGACGGCGAAGTACGCCTCGGCGCACTACCTGGACGAGCTGCCGCGCGAGGGCTCCCCCCTCGGCCACGGCTTCCGCGACGAGGCGCTGGAGCAGCAGGTCTTCGAGCTGACGCAGAAGATCGGCATCGGCGCGCAGTTCGGCGGCAAGTACTTCTGCCACGACGTCCGCGTCGTGCGCCTCCCGCGCCACGGCGCGTCCCTGCCGGTCGCGATCGCCGTGTCCTGCTCGGCGGACCGCCAGGCCACCGCGAAGATCACCGCCGAGGGCGTCTTCCTGGAGCAGCTGGAGCGCGACCCGGCCCGCTTCCTGCCGGACACCACCGACGAGCACCTCAGCGACTCCTCGGACGTCGTGTCCATCGACCTGAACCAGCCCATGGACGAGATCCTGGCGACCCTGACCAAGCACCCGGTCAAGACCCGCCTTTCCCTGACGGGCCCGCTGGTCGTGGCGCGCGACATCGCGCACGCCAAGATCAAGGAGCTGCTGGACTCGGGCGCCGAGATGCCGCAGTACCTGAAGGACCACCCGGTCTACTACGCGGGCCCGGCGAAGACCCCCGAGGGCTACGCCTCGGGCTCCTTCGGCCCGACCACGGCCGGCCGCATGGACTCGTACGTCGAGCAGTTCCAGGCGGCGGGCGGCTCGAAGGTCATGCTGGCCAAGGGCAACCGCTCGCAGCAGGTGACGGACGCGTGCGGCACGCACGGCGGCTTCTACCTGGGCTCGATCGGCGGCCCGGCGGCGCGCCTGGCCCAGGACTGCATCAAGAAGGTCGAGGTCCTGGAGTACGAGGAGCTCGGCATGGAGGCGGTCTGGAAGATCGAGGTCGAGGACTTCCCGGCGTTCATCGTCGTGGACGACAAGGGCAACGACTTCTTCCAGAACCCGGCCCCGGAGCCGACGTTCACCCACATCCCGGTCCGCGGCCCGGGCCTGTAGTACGACGGCCCGAGGGCCCCTCCCCCGTGCGGGGGAGGGGCCCTCGGGCATGTCGTCCGACAGGCAGATGGATCGGCCGGGGCTGCGCGCGAGGCTGTTGCCGTATCCCAACGGCACACCCTCAACGGGAGTTCACGATGAAGAACCGCAAGCGCGTCCTCGTCCTCGCCGGATGCGCCGCCGCCCTGGTGGCGACCCTGATCGGCGCGGCTCCGGCCCCCGCGGCGCCGGCTGCGCCGAGGCTCGCCTCGGTGCACGGCGGCGGGACGGTGTCCTACCCGTACGTCCCGAAGGAGCACGACATCCGCTTCACGGTCGACGCCGACGCCGTCCCGTGGAGCCGGCCCTTCCCGGCGCCGGGCGGCGAGCAGGGCATGCCGGTCGACGCGCGCGGCCGGGTGACCGTCTACCACGCCATGCCCGACACGGGCTTCACCGGTGTCGCCGAGGCGGAGGTGGACTGCATGGTCACCGGCGGCAGGACGGCCACGGTCACCGCGGTGGTCACGTCCTCGAACGTCGGCTGGGAGGGCAAGCGGATCGGGATCAGCGTCCAGGACGGCGAACGCGGCGGGCCCGACCGGGTGGGCTTCTCGTGGGGCCTCGCCAACGTCGACGTGAAGCCCGACGGCTCGGTGTCGGAGCCCCGCGTGGGCACGTGCATGGCCCCGGCCCCCTTCACGGAGGTCACGAAGGGCGGCTTCAAGGTCACCCCGGCCCCCTTGGCCCCGCGCCCCCACTGAGCAACCCGTCAGAACCTGCCCCGGTCTTCGCCCGCTGCGCGGAGCGCGCTCCCGCGCAGCAGCTCGGCCTCGACCGGCGTGGCCTCGAAGCCGTGGGACCGCGCTTGGCTCAGCCGCGCGAGCGTGAGGCCCATGACCTCGCGGGCGGTTCTGAGCGGCACGCCGTCCGGGCCGCCGACTCCCAGGCGTTCCGTGCCTTCGCGGGCGATGATCTCCTCGCGGATGAGGTCCGGGGCCGGGCCCCAGCCGCCGTCGCATGCCTGTGTTCCGGCCACCGGGCAGTAGTGCTGCCACTCCCGGCGCAGGCGGCCGTCGACGACGCGCTGCCACGACTCGTCCTGGCAGGACGCGCAAGGCTCGCAGTGCAATGTCACGAAGTGTTCGGCCATCGGTGCAGCATGCTGCACCGGGGCGGTCACCGCATGCGGATAACGTCTGATCCATGAATCGGCAGTACGCGCAGTCCTTCACCGCCCGCGACGTGCGGGTCATCGCCCATCGGGGGGCCTCACACGAGCACCCCGAGCACACCCTGGCCGCCTACCGGCAGGCCATCGCCGACGGCGCCGACGCGCTGGAGTGCGACGTACGGCTGAGCGCCGACGGGCGGCTCGTGTGCGTGCACGACCGGCGGGTGGAGCGGACCTCCGACGGGCGCGGGGTCGTCTCCGCCATGACGTACGAGGAGCTGGCCGGCCTCGACTTCGGCGGCTGGAAGGGCGAGGAGCACCGCGGGGCGCAGGTGCTGCTCTTCGAGGACCTGCTCAAGGAGGCGCTCGCCGCCGACCGGCCCGTCGGGCTGGCCGTCGAGACCAAGCACCCCACCCGCGCCGGCGGCCGCCTGGAGGCCGAGCTCGTACGGGTCCTGAAGGACCACGGGCTGGCCGACGGCTCCGACGGCCGCGTCGAGGTGATGAGCTTCTCCCGCAACGCCCTGACCCGGCTGAACCGGCTGGCTCCCGGCCTGCCCGCCGTCTACCTGATCGAGCGGCGGCTGCGGCCGGCCCGGCCCCCGTTCGCGGGGCACGCCGGACCCGGTATCGACCTGCTGCGCAAGGATCCGGGGCTGGTGGCGCGGCTGAAGGCCAAGGGGCTGCGGGTGCGGGTCTGGACGGTCGACGAGCCGGAGGACGTGGAGCTGTGCCTGCGCCTCGGCGTGGACACGCTGATCACCAACCGGCCCCGCGAGGTACGGGAGTACCTGAACGGCCTGTGACCGGCCCCGCGTACGGCCACCCGGCCGGGGTGCGCCGGCCGGGTGTGGGCGGGTCGGGTCGTGTGCAGGTGCGGGTCTGCGCGCTGTGCCCTCTACACGAAGCGCTGGTTCGCCGAGCCGTTGCAGGTCTGCAGGCGCAGCTGGTCGTGGGCGGCGGCCACGGTCAGGCACATGCCCGGGGCGGCCGCGGGGCGCAGGGTGGCGCCGTCGCGGACCCACTGCTGGTTCGCGCCGCCGTGGCAGTTCCAGAGGATCAGGCCGGTGCCCGCGCCGTAGTTGGCGCCCGGGGCGTCCAGGCAGCGGTCGTGGGTGAGCTCGATGTGGACGGACTTCTTCGCGGAGTCGTACCACCAGCCCTGGTTGCGGCCGCCGTGGCAGTCCCAGCCGATGACCTTGGTGTCATTGGCGCTGGCGCCGCCGCTGGAGTCGAGGCAGTTGCCGGTCGACTGGTTCTTCAGCGGCCGGTACAGGTCGTCCCAGGCACCGGCCTGCAGGACCGGGGTGCCGGTGCTCGCAGGGTCGGCGCAGGAGGCCTCGCGCAGGCCCGAGTCGTAGAGCTGGGTCAGACAGGACGCGAAGGCGCCGTGGCCGCGGTAGTTGGGGTGGAAGGACTGGCGGGCGGTGTTCTCGTCCCACGGGAAGTGGTCGCCGAGGTCCAGGTAGAGGCCGCGGGCCCAGGAGTCCTCCATGCACACCTCGTGCCCTTGGAAGAGCCGCGAGTTGTCCAGGTACGTGGCGCCCGAGGCCAGGGCCGCCGCGCGCATGCCCTTCTCGAAGGTGGGCACCGCGTAGTTGCGGCCCCAGGCGGCGTCGGAGTCGTAACCGGCGCAGCCTCCGGGGAGCTTGCCGGGGAAGTTCGGGTTGTCGTAGAAGTCGGGGCCGATGGGGCTGGGGTAGCCCATCACGACGAGCTTGTAGTCGGAGTCGGCGTAGCCCGCGTCGCGCATGACCGTCTTGAGGTCGGCGACGGTGGACTCGACCTTGGGCTTCAGGCCGTCGACGCGCGCCTGCCAGCCGGGGCCGTACTTGGGCTCGCACGTGCCCTGGCTGAGCACCCAGCGGGTCACGCAGTCGGTCATGACCGGGCCGAACTGGAGGTCGTCGTTGGCTCCGGCGACGAGCAGCACCATCTTGATCTTCGTGTTGCGCGCCTTGATGGCCAGGTTGTCGCTCTGCACCAGCTCGTCGGCGTACTGCTTGCTGCCGCCGATCCGGATGTTGCCGGTGTAGCCGCCGGAGCAGGCGGCGTTGAAGGTCAGGTCGGCCGGGATGCCGGTGCGGTGGATCGCGGAGTCCGGCGAGCGGTGGCACTGGTTGTCCGGGGTGTTGGTCGCCGGGTCGTAGTTGCCGACGCCTTCGCCCGAAATCTCGCTGTCGCCGAGCGAGATCAGGCCGGTCTTGCGCTCGTTCAGCGGGCGGATCGCCGGGTCGCCGTAGATCTTGACGGCCTCCGCCGCGCGGACGGCCTCCAGCTCGGGCGAGAGCGGAGTGGCGGCCGCTGCGGGGCCGGTCGCGGCCTGGGCCATGGGGGTGATGGCGGTGACGCCCCCGAGGGCGGCCGCGATCGCCGCGACGGCGGCGACGGTAGATCTGAGCCCGGGTCTCGTACGTACACGTGTCATGAACGTCTCCCCTGTCGGTGTTACCCACGGTATTTACTGGCCGGTAGGGGACTTGGGAACACTTCGACCAAGACAATTGCTCAACTTTTTGAGGAGGCAACGAACATGACCGACGATCAGAACCAGGGCACCTACCGGACCGAGCACGACTCGATGGGCGAGGTACGGGTGCCCGCGCACGCCAAATGGCGGGCCCAGACCCAGCGCGCGGTGGAGAACTTCCCCGTCTCCGGGCAGCGTCTGGAGCGCGCCCACATCGAGGCGCTCGCCCGCATCAAGGCCGCGGCCGCCGCGGTGAACGCGAAGCTGGGGGTGGTGGACGAGGACATCGCCGAGGCGATCCGGTCCGCCGCCGCCGAGGTGGCCGAGGGGCGCTGGGACGAGCACTTCCCGGTCGACGTGTTCCAGACCGGGTCCGGGACCTCGTCCAACATGAACACCAACGAGGTCATCGCCACCCTGGCCGGCGAGCGGCTCGGTCGCGAGGTCCACCCCAACGACCACGTCAACGCCTCGCAGAGCTCCAACGACGTGTTCCCGTCGTCCATCCACATCGCCGCGACCGCCGCCGTCACCCGCGAGCTGATCCCGGCCCTGGAGCACCTCGCCGCCGCCCTGGAGCGCAAGGCCGCCGAGTTCGCCGAGGTGGTCAAGGCGGGCCGCACGCACCTGATGGACGCCACCCCGGTGACGCTGGGCCAGGAGTTCGGCGGGTACGCCGCCCAGGTGCGCTACGGCGTCGAGCGGCTGCGGGCGGCGCTGCCCCGGCTGGCCGAACTGCCGCTGGGCGGGACCGCCGTGGGCACCGGGATCAACACGCCGCCCGGGTTCTCGGCCGCCGTGATCGCCGAGGTGGCCGCCGCGACCGGACTGCCGCTGACCGAGGCCCGCAACCACTTCGAGGCCCAGGGGGCGCGGGACGCGCTGGTGGAGACCTCGGGAATGCTCCGTACGATCGCCGTCTCCCTGACGAAGATCTCCAACGATCTGCGCTGGATGGCCTCGGGGCCGCGCACGGGATTGGCCGAAATTAATCTGCCTGATCTCCAGCCGGGCTCCTCGATCATGCCCGGGAAGGTCAATCCGGTGGTCCCGGAGGCCGTACTCATGGTCGCCGCACAGGTGACCGGGAACGACACGACCGTCGCCGTCGCGGGGGCGGCCGGCAATTTCGAGCTCAATGTGATGCTCCCGGTGATGGCGAAGAACCTGCTGGAATCGATCCGGCTGCTCGGCAACGCGAGCCGCCTGCTGGCCGACCGCACCGTCGACGGGATCACCGCGAACGCGGCCCGGGCCAGGGAGTTCGCCGAGTCCTCCCCCTCCGTGGTGACCCCGCTGAACCGGTACATCGGCTACGAGGAGGCGGCCAAGGTCGCCAAGAAGTCCCTCGCCGAGCGGAAGACGATCAGGGAGGTCGTACTGGAGGCCGGGTACGTCGAACGCGGCGACCTGACGCTGGAACAGCTGGACGAGGCTCTCGACGTCCTGCGGATGACCCGGCCCTGAAAACGTTTCCGCACTGGGGCCGGATTCGGTCGTTTCCCGTTCCCGCACACCTCCGTGACCTGCACCGCAGCGGGCGCGGGGGCCTCCGCCCTAAGATCTGCGCATGACAGGTACCGGAGGCCGCGGGGGCGGCGACGCGCAGGGCACCCGCTGGCGGCCCGGGGAGCAGATCCTCTGGCGCTACCGCGACCACGCCCCGGGCCTGAAGGGCGCGGTCCACATCTGCCGTCCGGTGACCGTGGTGCAGGACACCGACGAGCTGCTGGCGGTGTGGATGGCCCCCGGCACCGAGTGCGTCAAGCCGGTGCTGGCCGACGGCAGCCCCGTCCACGGGGAGCCGCTCGCCACCCGGTACACCGCGCCGCGCACCACCGTACGGTCGCGCTGGTTCGGCGCCGGCGTGCTGAAGCTGGCCCGGCCCGGTGACCCGTGGTCGGTGTGGCTGTTCTGGGAGCACGGCTGGCGGTTCAAGAACTGGTACGTGAACCTCGAGGAGCCGCGGACCCGGTGGTCCGGCGGGATCGACTCCGTGGACCACTTCCTGGACATCTCCGTCTACCCGGACCGCACGTGGACGTGGCGGGACGAGGACGAGTTCGCGCAGGCCCAGCGGTCCGGGCTGATGGACGCGGAACAGGCCCGCCAGGTGCAGGTCGCGGGGCGTGCCGCGGTGGACGTGATCAAGGCCTGGGGGGCTCCGTTCTGCGACGGCTGGCAGGACTGGCGGCCGGATCCGGCCTGGGGGGTTCCGGCCCTTCCCGAGGACTGGGACCGCACTCCGGCGCATATGACCTCATGAGACCCTTGATGCGCCCCCGGGGTTCAAACGTAAGATCTCCCTCCGCGGGTCGCGCGCGGGAGGCGCGCTCGGCAGCACATCCGTAAATGTCGTGCCGTACGCGGGACTTGACCGGAGGTCAACGCAGGGCGAGAGGTAACGAGCGGGACGCGGTACCGCGGGGTGATGGTGTCCCCGCCGCTGAGCGGGTATACCGCGACTGACCGAGTTGAGTGCAGCGCACATCGAGCGCAAACGGACGGAATTCCACGCGTGACGGAGTACCCCACCTCGCAGGAGGGCCCGCAGCCCGCCGCGGCCGCCGCGACACCGGCCCCGGGCGGCTCCGCCCTGCCTGCCGCCTCCGGCGGTGCGGCGGAGGAACTGGGCCACGGCAAGGCCCCCGTCCCCGCCGCCGAGGCCGTACGCGGTTCGGCCGCGGCCGGCGACGACCCGGTCCGCGCGCACGCGGAGGCCGCCGGCCGGGGCTCGGACGTCCCGCGCCCGCGCGGCGAGGGTGTCCCCGCCCCGCAGGACGGCACGCCCCGCCCGGGCCGCGGCCGCTCGCGCGCCGCCGCGCAGGGCACGGCCGGCCGCCGCGCCCGCGACGGCGAGGCGGCCCGCAACGCCGCGCGCGAGACCGCGGCGGGCGGATCCCGGCGGCGCGACGGCGAAGCCGCACGGAACGCCGCGCACGCGGCGGCGGCCCACGACGAGGATCCGGCCTCCGCGGCCCTGCCCGCCGGGCGGGCCCACGAGGCCCGGGTCGGCGACCAGGACCGCCCGGCCGACGGGCAGGACCGGCAGGCGCCCGTGATACCGGGCGGCTCCCGCCCCCGCGCAACGCACCCCGCCCCGGACGGGGCCACCCCCTCGGCCCGCGCCCGCGAAACCGGGGCTGACGCAGCCGCAGCCGCCGGGCGGGCCGGCGCAGCCCGGGCCGGCGCCACCCCCGGGAACGCTCTCGCGGGCAGCGAAGCCGGGGCCGACGACGCCGGGCAAGGCTCCGCAGCCGACGGCCGAGCCGGCTCGGCAGGTGCCGGTGCCGGAGGCACGGCGTACGAAGGGCAGGGTTCCGCCGTGGCCGATGTCCTCGGCGGGAGCGCGCCCCCGCCGGACGGCGGGATGGCGCGGCGCGAAGGGGACCGGCTGCGCTTCGTCGGGGCCGCCACCCGGCGGATCGCCCGCGGCATCGACCTCGACGAGATCGTGCTGGGACTGTGCCGGGCCACCGTGCCGACGTTCTCGGACGCCATCCTCGTCTACCTGCGCGATCCCCTGCCGGTGGGCGACGAGCGTCCCATCGGCCCGGTCGTTTTAAGGCTGCGCCGCACCGACCGGCTCCGGCCGATCGACGATCTGACCGGAGCGGAAGGCGCCGGGGCCGCGGGGGCCGCCGGCGAGCTCGACTTCAGCCAGCTGCCGATGGTCGGCCCGCAGGGTGACCTGCCCGCGGCCGAGCTGTGCGAGATCCGCACCGGCGGGGCCCTCGCCGAGGTCCTGCGCGGCGTACGGCCCGTCTTCGGGTCCGCCGCAGGGGCCAAGGACGCGCTGCCGGAGCTGCTCGGCTCGGAGCACCCCGTACCGCGCGGCCAGCGGGCCATCCTCGCGCCGCTGCGCGGCCGGCGCCGCGTCATCGGCGCGGCGGTGTTCCTGCGCAGCCCCGAACGGCCCGCGTTCGAGCAGAACGACCTGCTGGTCGCCGCGCAGCTGGCCACCCACACCGCGCTCGGCATCGACAAGGCGGTCCTGTACGGCCGCGAGGCGTACATCGCCGACGAGCTCCAGCGCACCATGCTCCCCGACAGCCTCCCCCAGCCCACCGGGGTGCGGCTCGCCTCGCGCTACCTGCCCGCCGCCGAGACGGCCCGGGTCGGCGGCGACTGGTACGACGCCATACCGCTGCCCGGCAGCCGGGTCGCGCTCGTCGTCGGGGACGTCATGGGCCACTCCATGACCTCCGCCGCGATCATGGGCCAGCTCCGCACCACGGCCCAGACCCTGGCCCAGCTGGACCTGCCGCCCGCCGAGGTCCTGCACCACCTGGACGAGCAGGCCCAGCGCCTCGGCTCCGACCGCATGGCGACCTGCCTGTACGCGGTCTACGACCCCGTCTCGCACCGGATCACCATCGCCAACGCCGGCCACCCCCCGCCCGTGCTCCTGCACCTGGGCGGCCGCGCCGAGGTGCTCCGCGTGCCCCCCGGCGCCCCCATCGGCGTGGGAGGCGTGGACTTCGAGGCCGTGGAGCTGGACGCCCCCGCGGGGGCCACCCTGCTGCTGTACACCGACGGCCTGGTGGAGTCCCGGCTGCGCGACGTGTGGACCGGCATCGAGCAGCTGCGCGAGCGGCTCGCCACCACCGCCCAGCTGACCGGACTGGACCATCCGCCGCCGCTGGAGGCCCTGTGCGACGACGTGCTGGACATGCTGGGCCCGGGCGACCGGGACGACGACATCGCGCTGCTCGCGGCCCGCTTCGACGGGATCGCGCCCAGTGACGTGGCGTACTGGTTCCTGGACCCGGAGGAGACCGCTCCGGGCCGGGCCCGCCGGTTCGCCCGCCGCGCGCTGACCCGGTGGGGCCTGGAGGAGCTCCAGGACTCCCTCGAGCTGCTGGTCAGCGAGGTGGTCACCAATGCCGTGCGGTACGCCGAGCGGCCCGTGACGCTGCGGCTGCTGCGGACGGACGTACTGCGCTGCGAGGTCGGCGACGACTCCCCGCAGCTGCCCCGCCAGCGCCGTGCGCGGGACACCGACGAGGGCGGCCGCGGGCTGTTCCTGGTCAACCGGATGGCCCGCCGCTGGGGCGCCACCCGGCTGAGCAGCGGAAAGGTGGTCTGGTTCGAGCTCCCGTTGCCGGGGCCGAATGATCGGCGTTGACTGGGTAGGCGCGAGGGGAGAGCCAGGGGGGAACCGGCCGGCCCCGCGGGAGGACCCTCGTGACCCAGGATGCGCAGAAGATCCCGTACACGACGAACAACGCCGGGATCCCGGTGGAGAGCGACGAGCACTCGCTCACCGTGGGCCCCGACGGCCCGGTCCTGCTCCAGGACCACTACCTGATCGAGAAGATGGCCCAGTTCAACCGGGAACGGGTCCCCGAGCGGGTGGTGCACGCCAAGGGCGCAGGCGCGTACGGCGTCTTCCAAGTGACGAACGACGTAAGCCAGTTCACCAGGGCCGACCTGTTCCAGCCGGGCCGCCGGACCGAGATGCTGGCCCGTTTCTCCACGGTCGCCGGTGAGCAGGGCTCCCCGGACACCTGGCGGGACCCGCGCGGATTCGCCCTGAAGTTCTATACGGCCGAGGGCAATTACGACCTGGTCGGCAACAACACGCCGGTCTTCTTCGTGCGCGACCCGAGCAAGTTCCAGGACTTCATCCGCTCGCAGAAGCGCCGCCCCGACAACGGGCTGCGCGACCACGACATGCAGTGGGACTTCTGGACCCTGTCCCCCGAGTCCGCGCACATGGTGACGTGGCTGATGGGCGACCGGGGCATCCCGAGGTCGTACCGGCACATGAACGGCTACGGCTCGCACACCTACCTGTGGGTCAACGGCGGCGGCGCGAAGTTCTGGGTGAAGTACCACCTGAAGACCGACCAGGGCGTCGAGTTCCTCACCCAGGCCGACGCCGACCGCCTCGCGGGCGAGGACCCGGACGCCCACCGCCGCGACCTGTTCGAGTCGATCGCGGGCTCCGAGCCGCCGAGCTGGACGATGCACATCCAGGTCATGCCGTTCGAGGATGCCGCGGACTACCGGTTCAACCCGTTCGACCTGACGAAGGTGTGGCCGCACGGCGACCACCCGCTGATCGAGGTCGGCCGGATGACGCTGGACCGGAACCCGGAGGACTACTTCGTCCACATCGAGCAGGCGGCCTTCGAGCCCTCCAACCTGGTGCCGGGCATCGGCCCGTCGCCGGACAAGATGCTGCTGGGCCGGCTGTTCTCGTACCCCGACACCCACCGCTACCGCATCGGGGCGAACTACGCCCAGCTCCCGCCGAACCGGTCCCGCGCGCAGGTCTCCTCGTACGCGAAGGACGGCGCGATGCGCTTCGAGCCGTCGGCCGCGGCGCGCCCGTACGCGCCGAACTCGTACGGGGGCCCGGCCGCCGGATTCGACCGCTTCGGCGAGCCGGCCGGCTGGGCCTCGGCGGGCGAGATGGTGCGGGAGGCGTACTCCCTGCACCGCGAGGACGACGACTGGGGCCAGCCGGGCACGATGGTCCGGCAGGTGCTGGACGACGCGGCCCGCGACCGGCTCGTGGCGAACGTCAGCGGGCACCTGAAGGACGGGGTCAGCGCCCCGGTACTGGCACGTGCCGTGCAGTACTGGCGCAACATCGACAAGGCGCTCGGCGACCGGATCGCGGCGGCGGTCCAGGGCTGAAGCGAAAACACCGCCGCCCCGCGGCACGGATGCTGCGGGGCGGCGGTGCGCCGGATCCGGCGGTGCGCGCTACGGGAGCGTGATCGGCGGGCTCTTCGTCGGGTCCGGGCTCTTCGTCGGGTCCGGACTCTTGGTCGGGTCCGGGCTCTTGGTCGGGCTCTTGGTCGGGTTCGGCGAGCTCTTGCCCGGGTCCGGGGAGTTCTGCGACGGCGAGACGGGGGCCGACGGAGAGGTCGAGGCCGAGGAGCTCGACGACGGGGAGCTGCTGCGGCTCGGCGCCTGCGGGGCGCCCATCTTCGCCTCGGAGAGATCGAACTCGCCGGTGTCCACGCCCTTGAGCGCGGCCAGCGTGTACGCCTTCCAGATCTCGGCCGGGAAGCTGGAACCACCCGCTCGGCCACCGCCCGCGGTACCGGTCAGGGTGACCTGCTTGGCCGTTCCGGGCTCCTCGCCGAACATCGCGACGACGGTGACGAGCTCCGGCGTGTACGCGGTGAACCAGGCGGCCACGTTGGACTCGGTGGTACCGGTCTTGCCGGCGGCCTCGTAGGCGGAGCTCTTGACGGCCTTGCCGGAACCGTCCTGGACGACGCCGGTGAGCACCTTGGTCACCGTGTCGGCGGTCTCGCGGGTGATGGCCTGGCCGCCCACGGACTCGACGGGCTTGAACTCGCGGGTGGCGTGCTTGGCGCTCTTGATGACCGTCGGGGTGACCTTCTTGCCGTGGTTGTCGAAGGTGGCGTAGACGCCGGCCATCTCCAGGGTGTTGGCGCTCATGGTGCCGAGCGACATGGCCGGCTTGTCCTCCGGCCAGCCGTCACGGTCCTTCATGCCGAGCTGCAGCGCCGTCTTCTTCACCTTCGGCGGGCCCACGTCCACGATCATCTGGGCGTACACCGAGTTCACGGACGAGTTGGTGGCCGCCTGGACCGTGAGGAGAGGGTCGCCGTAGTTCGTGTTGTCCTGGTTCTGCGGCGCGAACGGGGTGTCGCCGCCGACGACCGGGCGCTTGCTGGTGCCGTCGTAGAGCGCGTTCGGGGTGATCGGCTTGCCGTCGTGCGTCGTGGACTTGTTCTCCAGTGCGGAGGCGAGCACGATCGGCTTGAAGGTCGAGCCGGGCTGGAAGTCCTGGCGCAGGGCGTTGCTCGCCCAGTGGTCGCCGAGGCCGGTGCCGCCGTACATCGCGACGACCGCGCCGGTCTTCGGGTCCACGGAGGTGGCGCCGGCCTGCACGCTCGCGTCGACGGGCCGGTCCTTGCGGTCGAGCTTGGACTCCAGCTCGTCCTGGACGGCCTTCTCCAGCGCCGCCTGCTTCTTGGGGTCGATGTTGAGGGTGATCTCCCAGCCACCGGCCTGCAGCATCGAGCTGGTCATGTTGGTCTGCCGGCGCAGCTCCGCGTCGGCCGCCTGCTTCAGGTAGCCCTTCTGGCCCTCCATGCCGGGGGCCGCCTTGGGCTTGATCGGCATCTGGAGCTGGAGCTGCTTGCGCTTCTCCGGGTCGAGCGCCTTCATCTCGACCATGTTGTCGAGCACGCCGTTGAAGCGGATCTTGACCAGCCGCGTGCCGTTCGGGCCCGCGGTCGCCAGGTCGTAGTCGCTGGGCGCCTGGAGGACGGCCGCGAGGTACGCGCCCTGCTCCAGGGTCAGCTTGTCGACGTCGACGCCGTAGTACGCCTGCGCGGCGGCCTGGATGCCGTACGCGCCGCGCCCGAAGTAGCTGGTGTTCAGGTACCCCTCGAGGATGTCGTCCTTCTCCATGCGCCGGTCGACCTTGAGGGAGATCACCAGCTCCTTGAGCTTGCGGGTCGCCGTCTGGTCCTGGTTCAGGTAGAAGTTCTTGACGTACTGCTGGGTGATCGTCGAACCGCCGGCCTTGCCCTTGCCGGTGACCGTGTTGAACAGGCCGCGCCCGATGCCGAGGAAGTCGACACCGCGGTCCTTGTAGAAGGACTTGTTCTCGATCGCGATGAAGCCGGTCTTGACGTCCTTCGGGACCCGGCTGATCGGCACGATCTCGCGGTTCATCTGGCCGTCGCGCGCCATGATCGAGCCGTCCGCGTACTTGTAGACGTTGCTCTGCTTGATGGCGTCGGCGTTGGGGTCGGGCTCGTCCACCCAGAAGTAGAGGGCGACGAGTGCGCCCATGCCGAGCAGGAGCAGCCCGAACAGCGTCCCCAGGATCTTCTTCCAGGTGAAGAAGCGACGTATGCCGGTCCGCTTGCCGGTGCGCCCCTTCCCGGTGGCGCGCCCGCGCGGCGCCCGTCGCGCACTGCGCTGCTGCGCCTTTCGCGCTTCTGCTCGGCCCATCGCTCCCGCTCCGCTCGATTTCCCCCCCGACGTCAGCTCAGAAAGCTAACACCGCAGGTTGTGACAAAGGTTGGCCAACCATGGCCAATATCGGTCAATTCGGACGTGAGAATCAGCACCCACATCAAGGGAACCGACGCGCGGCAAGCCCATAGGGTTGCGGCAGCCCGAAAAAGTGATATCACTTTGCTAAGCGGCCCGACCGGCCGCGACCAGACGAAACGGGGCAGATGATGACGAACACGGCGGCACCCGCTGGAGACGTACGGGAGTTCACGGCGCGCAGCATGGGCGGCGGACTGGCCCTGGTACTGGGGCTGTTGGGCGCGGTGGCCGGGGCGGGCCTGATCGCCCTCGGCGTGACCGCCGACGGCACGGTGATGCACGCGTCGCTGATACCTGCGGGTGTCCTGCTGATCCTCGTCTCGGTCATCTCGATGAGCGGGCTGAACACGGTGGCGCCGGGCGAGGCCCGCGTGGTCCAGCTGTTCGGCCGGTACCGGGGAACGATCCGTACGGACGGCCTCCGCTGGGTCAACCCGCTGACCTCGCGGGAGACGATCTCCACCCGGGTCCGCAACCACGAGACGGCCGTCCTGAAGGTCAACGACGCGTACGGCAACCCGATCGAGCTGGCGGCCGTCGTGGTGTGGCGGGTGGAGGACACCGCGCGGGCGACGTTCGAGGTGGACGACTTCACGCAGTTCGTCGAGACCCAGACCGAGGCGGCGGTCCGGCACATCGCCATCGAGTACCCGTACGACTCGCACGAGGAGGGCGGGCTCTCGCTGCGCGGCAACGCCGAGGAGATCACCGAGAAGCTGGCGCTCGAACTGCACGCGCGGGTGGAGGCGGCCGGCGTCCGCATCATCGAGTCCCGGTTCACGCATCTCGCGTACGCTCCGGAGATCGCCTCCGCGATGCTCCAGCGCCAGCAGGCGGGTGCGGTCGTGGCGGCCCGCAAGCAGATCGTCGAAGGGGCGGTCGGCATGGTCGAACTGGCCCTGACCCGCCTGGCGGAGGAGGACATCGTGGATCTGGACCCGGAGCGCAAGGCCGCGATGGTCTCGAACCTGATGGTGGTCCTGTGCGGCGACCGGGCGGCCCAGCCGGTGGTCAACGCGGGCACGCTCTACCAGTGAGCCGCGCCGGCGAGCCGCAGGACCCGGCGCCGGGACAGGGCCCCGGCGAGGGCCAGGGCCCGGAGCGCCCCGCGCGCGCGGGGCGGCAGGCGCGCAAGCAGGTGCTGCTGCGTCTCGACCCACAGGTGTACGACGCCCTCGCCCGCTGGGCGGGCGAGGAACTGCGCAGCGCCAACGCGCAGATCGAGTTCCTGCTGCGGCGGGCCCTGTCGGAGACGGGCCGCCTGCCGGGCGGGGCCGCCCCGATACGGCCGCGCGGGCGCCCCCGCAGCGGGCCCGACTCCTGACGGCAGCTCCCTCGGCGGACCTCTTTCGGGCCCGCCCCGCAGGGGTCCGCCCCGACCTGCCGGAACGGGCGGCCCCGCCCACAATGGACGCATGAGGACCTCCCGAGCCGGACCCTCGCGCCCTGCCCGCCGTACGGCTGTGCTGGCACCCTGCGTGGCCCTGCTGATCGCGGCCGGCGCCCTTCCCGCCGGTGCGACGCCCACCATGGCGCTCGAGGATCCGCCGGCCGTACCCGCCGCAACGGCGAGCGCCGACCCCACCCCCGCTCCTTCGGCCCTGAAGCCGATCGATCCGGCCGCGCTCCAGGCCGCCGTGGACCGCGCGGCGAAGAAGCTCATGGTCCCCGGCGCGGTGGTCCTGCTCCGCACCCCGCAGGGGACCTTCCGCGCGACCGTCGGCACCACGCAACGGGGCACGGCCGAGCCGCCCGGCACCGGCGTCCACTTCCGGATCGCCTCCAACACCAAGACGATGACGGCCGCGCTGATCGCGCTCCTCGCCCAGGACGGCAAGCTCCGGCTGAGCGATCCGGTCTCCGCCTACGTCCCGGGGGTGCCGGGCGGCGGGAAGATCACCATCGCCGAGCTGCTGAAGATGCGCAGCGGGCTCTACAACTACACCAACGCCCCCGAGCTCGCGGCCGCCCTCGACGCCGACCCCGCGAAGGCGTACACGCCGCAGGACGTGCTGGCCATGGCCTTCCGCCGGCCGCCGAACTTCGCGCCCGGCGCGTCCTACGAGTACTCCAACACCAACTACGTCCTGCTGGGCCTCGTCGCCGAGAAGGCCGGCGGCCGCCCTCTGGCCCGGCAGTTCCAGGACCGGCTGTTCACCCCGCTCGGGCTGAAGGGGACATCGCTCCCCGGCATCCACGACCTGTCGCTCCCCGAGCCCTACGCGCACGGCTACCTGTACGGCGGGACCTCGTACGCGATGGTGGACAAGCCCTACCCCGCCGCGATGCGCGAGGCGGCCCGGGCGGGGAAGCTCGCACCCCTCGACTACACCCACCAGAACCCCTCGTACGCCAACGCCGCCGGCGCAGCCGTCTCCACGGCGGACGACCTGGCCACATGGATCGAGGCGCTGGTGACGGGCAAGGTCCTCGACCCCGCGGCCCAGCAGCAGTGGCTGCGCAGCCCGCAGGCCGAGGACCCGAAGGCCCCCGACGGCCGGAAGTACGGCTACGGCATCGCCTACCAGCGCCTCGCCCCGAACGCCGCGATGTACTACCACGGCGGTGAACTCCCGGGCTTCAACTCCTTCATGGGCCACGACCCGGACAACGACGTCACGCTCGTGATCTGGACGAACCTGACCCTGTCGCCCGACGGCCGCATGACGGCCCAGGCCTTGCTGCCCACCGTCCTCAACCAGATCTACACCGGGCTCGCCCTCCCCACCGTCTAGGTCTTCGGTCCCCTTCCCACGGCCGCCCAGGCAGGTCCGCCCTACTCGGCGGGCCACACCGGGAGCGGGCGTACGGCTTCGCGCAAGGCGCCCGCCATGGCCCGGAACTCCTCCTGGCGGGCCGTGCCCGTGCGCATCGCGAGGGCGATCCGCCGCGACGGCGCGGGCTCGGCGAAGTACCCGGTGGCCAGGTACTCGTTGCGGGCGGTCTCCAGCCGCAGCGCGGTACGCGGCAACAGCGTCACCCCCAGTCCCCCGGCGACCAGTTGTACGAGGGTGGACAGCCCGGCGGCGGTCGTGGTGACGTCCGCCCCGTCGGTCCGGCCGGCCTCGCGGCAGATGTCCAGGGCCTGGTCGCGCAGGCAGTGCCCCTCGTCGAGCAACAGCAGTTGCAGGCCCCGCAGTTCCTCGCGCGGGATGTCCCTGCGCCCGGCGAGCGGGTGTTCCCGGGGTGCGAGGAGGACGAAGTCCTCGTCGAAGACGGGCAGTTCGGTGACCCCGGGAACGCCGAGCGGGACCGCGAGCAGCAGCAGGTCGAGCCGTCCGGCGGCCAGCCCGTCCAGCAGCGAGGAGGTCTGCTCCTCGTGTACCTGGAGGTCCATCCGCGGGTAGCGCCGGTGGAACAGCCCGAGCACGGTCGGCAGCAGGTACGGGGCCACCGTCGGGATCACCCCGAGCCGCAGGATTCCGGTGAAGGGGGCCCGTACCGCCTCGGCCTCCTCCAGCAGCCCGCCCATGGCGTCGAGGACCGCCCGGGCCCGGGCCGCGATCCGCTCGCCCGCCGGCGAGAGCAGCACCTTGCGGGTGGTGCGCTCCAGCAGCTGCACGCCGAGGGCCTCCTCCAGCGCGGAGACGGCGCCGGAGAGCGCCGGCTGGCTCATTCCGATGGCCGCGGCGGCGTCCCGGAAGTGCAGGTGCTCGGCGACGGCCGCGAACGCGCGCAGCTGCGCGAGCGTCGCCTGCTTCGCTCCTCTATTACCGACAGCCACTGATAGGGACCTCCGATCACCCGCCTCGAGTCTAGCTATTTCCGTAATCAATCCTGCTGTGCCAGCATGTGAGATCCGTCCAACCCCCTCGGAAAACCCCCAAAAGGGCTATTTTCCGCTTCTGCAAGGAGAGCACGTGCTCACTGTCGGTGACAAGTTCCCCACCTACGATCTGACCGCTTGCGTCTCGCTCGAGGCCGGCAGCGAGTTCGCCCAGATCGACCACAAGACCCATGAGGGCAAGTGGCGCGTGGTGTTCTTCTGGCCGAAGGACTTCACCTTCGTCTGCCCGACCGAGATCGCCGCGTTCGGCAAGCTGAACGAGGAGTTCCAGGACCGCGACGCCCAGGTCCTCGGCGTCTCCGGCGACTCCGAGTTCGTCCACCACGCCTGGCGCAAGGACCACGCCGACCTGCGTGACCTGCCCTTCCCGATGCTGGCCGACTCCAAGCACGAGCTCATGCAGGCCTGTGGCGTGCAGGGCGAGGACGGCTTCGCGCAGCGCGCCGTCTTCATCGTCGACCAGAACAACGAGATCCAGTTCACGATGGTGACCGCCGGTTCCGTGGGCCGTAACCCCAAGGAGGTCCTGCGGGTCCTCGACGCCCTGCAGACCGACGAGCTGTGCCCCTGCAACTGGAACAAGGGCGAGGGCACCCTGGACGCCGGCGCGCTGCTGGCCGGTGAGTGACGGATGTCCCTCGACTCCCTCAAGTCCGCCATACCGGACTTCGCCAAGGACCTGAAGCTGAACCTCGGCTCGGTCATCGGCAACAGCGACCTCCCGCAGCAGCAGCTGTGGGGCACGGTCCTGTCCTGCGCGATCGCCGCCCGCTCCCCGCGCGTCCTGCGTGAGCTGGAGCCGGAGGCGAAGGCGGCCCTGTCGCCGGAGGCGTACACCGCCGCCAAGTCCGCGGCCGCGGTCATGGCGATGAACAACGTCTTCTACCGCACGCGGCACCTGCTCTCCGACCCGGAGTACGGCACGCTGCGCGCGGGCCTGCGGATGAACGTCATCGGCAACCCGGGCGTGGAGAAGGTCGACTTCGAGCTGTGGTCGCTCGCCGTCTCCGCGATCAACGGCTGTGGCCAGTGCCTGGACTCGCACGAGCAGGTCCTGCGCAAGGCCGGCGTCGACCGCGAGACGATCCAGGAGGCCTTCAAGATCGCCTCGGTGATCCAGGCCGTCGCGGTCACCCTCGACGCCGAGGCCGCCCTCGCCGCCGAGTAGTCCTCCTCGTACGAGGCCCAGGGCCCCCGCAGCCGTTCCCGGCAGCGGGGGCCCTGTCGTTCACGTGCCCCGGCCGTTCACTTGCGCAGGCTCGTCATCAGGGTGCGCATGTCCTCGATCATCGCCGCCTGGACGGCGTCCTCGTCCGGGTCCGGGTCGTTCGGCTCCCCGAACCATTCGACGGTGATGGTGAAGACGGCGCCCCCGTCGAGCACTTGGAGCCGTGAGCCACCGACCCGCCGGGTGAGCAGCGCACGCTCGCCGAGCCCGGAGACCTGCTCCACCTCGCCGCCCGAACTCGCCATTCCCCCGATGCCCCTGAGGCCGGCGGGGTCCGCGCCGAACTCCGTGCGGGGATCGGTCTTCTTGTGCAGCTCGACCGCCGCCTCGGCCCCGTACGACAGGTGACCCTCGGCGAACCGCCCGCCGTGCACGCAGTACGCCCAGTCGAGCGCGGGGTGCTCGCCGTGGCGTGCGTAGTCCCCCGTGAGCTGCGCGGTGGCCGCGGACACCGCGGTCAGCTTCACCTTGCACAGGTCCTCGGCGTGCCGGTACGAGATCCGCGGCACGGCGGCGGCGAAACGATCCTGCGCCACCAGGACCCCCGCCCAGACGGCCGAGGCCACCACGGCCCCGCCGAGGGCCCATAACCAGGCCGTACGGGCCCCCCGTACGCGCTCGCGCGGGGCGTCGGGCTCCTGCGCCGGCATGGCCGGCCGGCCGGAGTCCCACTCCCCCTCGAGCTCAGGCTCGCTGATCACTCCCGGCCTCCCGCGTGGCCTGCTCGAACGCCGTCGCGCCGTGCGGACCGGGGCCGATCGCCGCCGCACCGTGCAGGAGCTGGTCGCGGGAGTAGGCCCGCAGGTAGACGACCACCGTGTTGGTGACGGCGACCAGCGGGACGGCGACCACCGCTCCGCCGATGCCCGCGACCATGCCGCCCGCGGCCACCGACAGCACCACCGCGAGCGGGTGCACCCGTACCGCCCGGCCCAGGATGAAGGGCTGCAGCACGTGCCCCTCGATCTGCTGCACGGCCAGCACCACGGCCAGCACCATCAGCGCGGTCCACGGTCCCTGGGTCACCAGGGCGACGACCACCGCGAGGGCGCCCGAGACCACCGCACCGACGAGCGGGATGAAGGCGAACAGGAAGATGAAGACGGCCAGCGGCACCGCCATCGGCACCTTGAGGAAGTAGATGCCGAGGCCGATGAAGATGGCGTCGATGAGCGCGACGAGCACCGTACCGCGGACGTACGCCGTCAGCGTGCGCCAGGCGCGCGGACCGGCGCCCGCGACACCGGGGCGGGCGGCGGCCGGGACCAGGCCCTGCACCCAGGTCCAGATGCGCTTGCCGTCGTAGAGCAGGAACAGGGTCGAGAACATCGCGAGCAGGATGCCCGTGAGCACCTCGACGAGGACCGTCACGCCCTGGAGGCCGGCGGAGGTGATCTGCTCGGTGTTGGTGCCGATGGTCTCGCTGAGGTTCTTCGCGATGTCGTTGATCTGCTTCTCGGTCACGTGGAACGGACTGTCCAGTGCCCAGAGTTTGAGCTCGTTGATGCCGTCGCGGACGCGGGCGGAGAGGTCGTCGAGGTTCTCCATGACCTGCCAGACCACGAACCAGCCGACCAGCCCGATGACCACGAACCCGAGGATCGCGGTGACGGCGGTGGCGAGCCCGCGCGGCAGCCCGAGCCGGCGCAGCCGGACCACGAAGGGCTGGAGCAGCGCGGTGACGAGCAGGGCGGCGGCGAAGGCGAGGACGACCAGGCGGACTTCGCTGATCACCTTCATCACGACCCAGAGCATCCCGGCGAGCAGCAGCAGCCGCCAGCTGACCTCGGCGGCGACGCGCATGCCCCACGGGACGACGCTCACCGGGTCGGGACGCCCGCGCAGGACGGGCGGGTGCGGGTGGCCGGGCTGCTCGGCGGGAGCGCCGGGCTCAGGGGTGGGCGCCGGGGCTGCCGGAGTCCCCGCAGCGGCCCCCGCGCCGGCGCCCGTACGGGCGGCGACCGGAGCGGCGACCGGGATCGGAGCGGCGCCGATGCTCTCCGCCTCGACCTCGGCACGCCGCGCCTGGAGCTGCGCCTCCATGCGGCTCAGCCTGTTCCCGAGCCGGCCCAGCCAGCCTGCCCTCTTCGCCATGATCTTCCCTTCCCCCGCCCGTGGACACACCTCGAAGACCGTACACGCGAGGAGCCCCGCACCGTAGGACGGTGCGGGGCTCCCCGGGGTTGAGCGGGTGGCCGGTACTAGTACCAGCCGTTGGCCTGGTGGAAGCTCCAGGCGCTGCACGGGCTGCCGTAGCGCCCGTTCATGTAGTTGAGGCCCCACTGGATCTGGGTGGCCGGGTTGGTGCGCCAGTCGTCGGCGACCGAGGACATCTTCGAGCCCGGGAGCGCCTGGACCAGACCGTACGCGCCCGAGGACGAGTTCACGGCCTTGTAGTTCCAGGTGGATTCCTCGTTGATGATGTTCGAGAAGCACTGGAACTGCCCGGCCGGGACGATCTGGCGGGCGATGTCCTTGACCTGGGCGACCGTGTAGGAGCTCTGGACGGCGAAGTCACCGGCGCTGCGGGACGCGGAGCGGCTGGCGATCTGCTCCTTCTCCTCGCGGTCCTTCTTCGCCTTCTCGTCGGCGGCCTTCTGCGCCTCGGCCTTCTTGGACTTGGCGTCCTCGGCGGCCTGGATGCGGGCGGCTTCCTCGGCGACGCGCTTGGCGTCGGTGTCGGCGCCCTGGGCGATGGCATCGGCCTGCTGCGTCAGGGACGCGTTCTGGACCTGTGCCTGCTCGCCGACCGGGATGTCGGCGAGGAGGGTCGCCCCGGACGCGGTGGTCTCGAGATCGTTCGAGGCGGGGTCGCCAGCGGCAACGCCCACGACTGCGCCGACGGTGGTGACTGCGGTGGCCGAAGCCACAGCGAATCCCCGGACCGAGATCCGGCTCACACGGTGTCCTTCCAGCAGCGTCCGCAGTGACCGGGCGGGCGCAATAGTGCCCCTCGACACTGGCCTCCGTGGTGCTGCGATCACTGGAGGCGCGGGCCCGTGGGCAACTCCCTTGCGGGGGCTGCCGCGTGGTGCTCGGGCGGCATACGGCGAACGACTGTGGAGTTGTGGTGCTGCTTGCACCTCCCGTCGTAGTAACGGGAGATACAGGTGTGCCGTATGCGGGGCCTGACGGAAAACAGACTCTGCCGGACCCCGACACCGCAAGGCAATTCTCCGTTGCGTGGGAAACGTCACACCTGGCATGTTGCCGTTGGTTTCCTCAAAGGGCTGTGCAGCACGACGCCGCCCGGCTAGGCTCTCAGGCCTTTGCCGGGCGGCGCCAACTCACTTTCCCGCTATGGGGGTTTTACCCCCTTCGCCCCTACAGGGACTCGAGCATCTCGGTGACCAGTGCGGCGATCGGGGAGCGCTCGGAGCGGGTGAGCGTGACGTGCGCGAAGAGGGGGTGCCCCTTCAGCTTCTCAACGACCGCCACCACGCCGTCGTACCGGCCGACCCGGAGATTGTCCCGCTGGGCGACGTCGTGGGTCAGAACAACCCTCGAATTCGCACCGATTCGGGACAGAACGGTCAGCAGGACGTTCCGCTCCAGCGACTGCGCCTCGTCCACGATCACGAAGGCGTCGTGCAGCGAGCGCCCGCGGATGTGCGTGAGCGGCAGGACCTCCAGCATCCCCCGGTTCAGCACCTCCTCGATGACCTCGCGCCCGGCCACCGCCGAGAGGGTGTCGAAGACCGCCTGCGCCCAGGGGCTCATCTTCTCGGACGCGTCCCCGGGCAGGTAGCCGAGGTCCTGGCCGCCCACCGCGTACAGCGGCCGGAAGACCATCACCTTCTGGTGCTGCCTCCGCTCGAGCACCGCCTCCAGGCCCGCACACAGCGCCAGCGCCGACTTTCCGGTGCCGGCCCGGCCGCCCATGGAGATGATCCCGATCTCCGGGTCGAGCAGCAGGTCGAGGGCGATCCGCTGCTCGGCGCTGCGGCCGTGCAGCCCGAAGGCCTCGCGGTCGCCCCGTACGAGCCGGACGTTGCCGTCCGCGGTGACCCGGCCCAGGGCCTTGCCGCGCTCGGACTGGAGGACCAGCCCGGTGTGCACGGGCAGTTCGGCGGCCTCCGGTACGTACAGCCGCTCCTCGGAGTAGAGCAGGTCGACCTGCTCCCCGGACAGCGCGAGCTCACTCATGCCGGTCCAGCCGGCGTCGGTGATCGCGAGCTCCGCCCGGTACTCCTCGGCGAGCAGCCCCACGGAGGAGGCTTTGATGCGCAGCGGGAGATCCTTCGAGACGACCGTGACGTCGTAGCCCTCGGCCTGGAGATTGCGGGCGACCGCGAGGATCCGCGAGTCGTTGTCCCCCAACCGGAAGCCGGCCGGCAGGACACCGGGGTCGGAGTGGTTGAGCTCGACACGAAGGCTGCCGCCCAGATCGCCCAGCGGGATGGGGGCGTCGAGGCGACCGTAGCGAACCCGGAAGTCGTCGAGCAGGCGCAGGGCCTGACGGGCGAAGTAGCCGAGTTCGGGATGGTGCCTCTTTGCCTCCAGCTCGGTGATCACCACGATCGGGAGCACGACCTCGTGCTCGTCGAACCGCTTGATCGCGTTGGGGTCTGCCAGCAGGACGCTGGTGTCGAGGACGTAGGTCCGCCTGTCGGGCAGGCGGCGCTTTGTGCTGGTCACCACGGAAGGACGTACCCCCTCGGAAGAGGTCGGGCCATGAAGACCGGACCGGTCATCGGCACCCATGCCGGGGCCGATTTCCGGCCCTCCCATTCGTCCGTGCGAACCGCACGTGCGTCCTGGTGCAAAGGGCCTCCCGGGCGGACGACCCCATGCCGTCCGCTGAGACTCGACACCCGTGGATCGGGCATCGACCTGAAAGGGATATTCCCCGATCAGGCCCGGCCATGCCATGGCATATGACGGACGCTCGGTGAATCCCTGGTGAAGGCCTTGCAGGAAGGACGGCCCGGGCCGGGGGGACCCCCGGGAGTACGGCGACGGCGCGCCGCCGGAGGTCCGGGGCGCGCCGCGAGAGGTTCCGAAAAGTGCCGTGCCGAGGGGGCGTCAGGTGCCGTAGCGGCGGTGGCGGGCGGCGTAGTCGCGCAGCGCCCGCAGGAAGTCGACCTTGCGGAAGGCCGGCCAGAAGACCTCGCAGAAGTAGTACTCGGAGTGCGCGCTCTGCCACAGCATGAATCCGGAGAGCCGCTGCTCGCCGCTGGTGCGGATGACCAGGTCCGGATCGGGCTGGCCGCGCGTGTAGAGGTGCTCGGCGATGTGGTCGATGTCGAGGATCTCGGCGAGCTCCTCGAACGAGGTGCCCTTCTCCGCGTGCTCGAGCAGCAGGGAGCGGACCGCGTCGGCGATCTCCTGGCGGCCGCCGTAGCCGACGGCGACGTTGACGAGTATCCCGCCGACGTCGTGGGTGGCCTGCTCGGCCTCCTTCAGCACCGACTGCGTCTGCGCGGGCAGGATGTCGAGGTTGCCGACGTGGTGGACGCGCCAGCGGCCGTCCGCGGCCAGTCCCCGGACCGTGTTCTCGATGATGTTGAGCAGCGGGCGGAGCTCGACCTCCGGCCGGTCCAGGTTGTCCGTGGACAGCATCCACAGGGTGACGACCTCGACGTCGGTCTCGGTGCACCAGCCCAGCATCTCGGAGATCTTGTCGGCCCCCGCCTGGTGGCCCTGCTCCGTCGTACCTCCGGACGCCTTCGCCCAGCGCCGGTTCCCGTCCAGGATCACGCCGATGTGCTTGGGCGACGCGTCATGGTCGAGGCGGCCTTCCACCCGGCGTGCGTAGAGCCTGTACACCAGGTCGCGCAGCTTCACGATCTTCCAGCCCCTCCGTGCAATGCCCCCGTGCGGAATGCGGTCCTTCCCCCGAGGCCGCCACATTACTGCGCGGCGGGATCGGGTACCCAACTCGGTCTGTCACAAGTCCGTGATAGGGAGGACAACGTGACTGATAACAATCCCTATCGGGCAGAGCCCTCGCGCTACGACTCCATGCAGTACCGGCGCACCGGCCACAGCGGCCTCAAGCTCCCCGCCATCTCCCTCGGCCTCTGGCACAACTTCGGTGACGACAAGTCCCTCGAGTCCCAGCGGGCGATCCTGCGCCGGGCCTTCGACCTCGGCGTCACCCACTTCGACCTGGCGAACAACTACGGCCCGCCCCCCGGCTCGGCCGAGCTCAACTTCGGCAAGATCTTCGCGCAGGACTTCGCGTCCTACCGCGACCAGCTCATCCTCTCCACCAAGGCCGGCTACTTCATGCACGAGGGGCCGTACGGGGAGTGGGGCAGCCGGAAGTACCTGATGAGCTCGCTCGACGCCTCGCTGAAGCGGATGGGCGTGGACTACGTCGACATCTTCTACTCGCACCGCTTCGACCCGGAGACCCCGCTGGAGGAGACCATGGGCGCGCTCGCGTCCGCGGTCCAGCAGGGCAAGGCGCTGTACGTGGGCGTGTCCTCGTACACGGCCGAGCAGACGGCCGAGGCCGCGCGCATCCTGCGCGAGATGGGCGTCCGCCCCCTCATCCACCAGCCCTCGTACTCCATGATCAACCGCTGGACGGAGGAGGACGGCCTGCTGGACACCCTGGAGGAGGCCGGCATGGGCTGCATCTCCTTCGCGCCGCTCGCGCAGGGGCTGCTGACCGGCAAGTACCTGAAGGGCATCCCGGAGGACTCGCGGGCCGCCGCGGGCAAGTCCCTGAACCCGGACCTGCTGTCGCAGGACGTGGTCCGCCGCCTGGCCGGCCTGAACGAGATCGCGGCCCGCCGCGGGCAGTCGCTGGCGCAGCTGGCGCTGAACTGGGTGCTCCGGGACGAGCGGATGACCTCGGCGCTGATCGGCGCTTCGAGCGTGTCGCAGCTGGAGCAGAACGTGGCGTCTTTGGGCGGTGCGCCGCTCTCGGAGGAGGAGCTCAAGGAGATCGACTCCTTCGCGGTGTCCACCCCCGGCACCAACATCTGGGCCCAACGCAGCTGACCTGCGCTTTTGCTTGGCCCGTGGTGGAAACAAAAAACGGGCCGGTCCGTGGGGGGGATACGGACCGGCCCGAGGGGGGGGTTCCACCATAACCCTTCGTAAAGCGTGATGCGTGCATCGGCGCAAGATGATTACGCTCCGAAACCGCCCAGCAGCACTCCGGTGAGGGCTCCGGCGGCCATGAAGGGGCCGAACGGAAACGCCGTCCGGCGGCCTCGGGGGCCCCGCAGCACAAGGGCCAGCCCGTACAGGGCGCCGTAGAGGAACCCGAGGAACGCCCCGACGGCCCATACCCCCCAGCCGTACCACCCAAGGATGACCCCGAGCGCAAGCGCCAGCTTGACGTCGCCGAAGCCCATGCCGGCGGGGTTGATCAGGAACAGCAGGAGGTACGCCCCTGCGAGCGCGGCGCCACCGAGCAGCGCGCCGGACCAGTCCCCGCCGGCGCCGGGCAGCAGTGCGGCTCCGCCGAGCCCGGCGGCGGTGGCACCGGCCAGGGGCAGGGTGAGCAGGTCGGGCAGCCGCTGCACGGCCAGGTCCACCAGGGCCAGCAGGAGCAGCACGGGCGCCACCCCGACGAACACCGCCCCTTCGGGCCGCCCCCCGACGGCTCCCCCCACCACCCCGCACACCGCCCCGGCCAGGCCACCGCTCCACGCAACGGAACCCCCGTACCGATGCGACGCGGCACGCTCCGACCCCGGCTCCGCGGCGCGGCCGCTCTGACCGGCAGCGGCGGCGCGCTCGGGCCCGGCACCATCCGGCCCTGCCGGCGTTCGAGGCGCGGGGGCCTGGGCGTGGCGCCCCCGGCAGTACGGCAGGCCCAGCCAGCCGCGGATCGGGTGGCCTTCGGGGCAGCGGTCCCGCCACGGCTCATCCGGCTCGACCGCCAGGCGGTACGCGGCCCGCGGCAGCATCAGGCCCGCGGCCACGCCGTAGGCCACTGCGGCGGCGGTGATCACGAACAGGCCCATCCGCCGACGGTAGGCGCAGACGCCCCCACCCGCATGGGCCCGGGGGCCCTACCCTGGCCGGCATGACCACCAGCCACGGCCTGCTCCGCCTCGGGCCGGACCGGGAACCGGTGCCCCTGGAGATCGCGGCCTCCTACCGGGCCCGCACCCGCGGCCTCCTCGGCCGCGACGGCATACCCGGCGCCGCCCTGCTCCTCACCCCCGCCGGGAGCGTGCACACGTTCCGGATGCGGTTCGCGATCGACGTGGCGTACCTCGACCGCCGCCTGCGCGTCATCGCCCTGACCACCATGCCCCCCGGTCGGCTCGGGCTCCCCCGGCTGCGCTCCCGGCACGTTCTGGAGGCCGAGGCCGGTGCCATGGCCGCCTGGGGCCTGCAGGTCGGCTCCCAGCTCCGCATCGACGGCCCGGCCGGCCCGGACCCGTCTCAACCGCCGCTAGGCCCCGCGCGGCCCCGGCGGTAGGTTGGGGCGGTTGAGCTGGGGTCTCAGGGGAGCGGCATGACGGAGAACGCGCGGATCAAGGCGCTGGAGCAGATCATGCCGGCGACGCACGGCGCCGACGAGGACATCGACTGGCCGGCCGCCGAGGCCACCTGGCACACCCGGTTTCCGGCCGATTTCATCGCCTTCATGGGCCGCTTCGGCGCCGGCTCCATCAACGGCGAGGCCAGCATCCTCCTCCCCCTCCCCAAGCCCGGCCTCCAGTGGGACCCCGCCGAGATGGCCGAGGAGACCGACAACGCCCGCCAGCTCTGGGAGGCGGAGGGCGGCCGCGCCGCCTTCGGCGTGGACCCCGAGGCGATCATCGCCTGGGGCGTCACCGGCGGCTCCGACATCCTCTGCTGGCTCACCACCGACCCCGATCCGGACCGCTGGCCCGTCCTGGTGGTCGGCCGGCACACCGCCGACGCCTTCGCCGTGTATCCGTACGGCATGGCCGAGTTCCTGTACCGGCTCTGCTCCGACGAGTTCGACGTGAGCCCGGTCAGCATCACCTTCTGGGACGGCGGGCACCTCAGCTTCGTGCACTGGCGCAAGGCCCAGCGCCGCTGGCAGGAGGGCCGCAACCCGGAGACGGGCGAGCCCGACCCCTACGCGGGCGAGTTCGCCGACTGAAAGGTCCCGGGGCGCACCGGCCCCCCGACCTGACCCGCTGACCTGATCCGCACCCCCGACCCGTTCCGCAGCCCCAATGCGCCGGAATCGGGCCTTTCGGCATGTCTACGCGCGTCCGATTTGTTGATCACATATCGGAAAACACCAGCCGGAAAAGCCGCACTTGGAGCATTGACCACAAGTTCCGACCCAATGGAATCAACCGCCCTTCCACAGGAGAGAATTCCGGCCAACGGGCCACGGACGGACACCCCAGCCCGGAGCAACTCATAAGTAGTAACGGGACTCAAAAGAAATTCAGGGGAATACACCCGTGCGACGAAGAATCTTCGGCACGGGCGCGACCGCGGTCGTGCTCGGTCTGCTGATCCCGCTGGCCGGATGTGGCGGTTCAGACAACGACGCAGGTGGCAGCGGCACGCTGCGCCTGGTCGCCGCGGAATACGGCGACAACCAGGCCACCAGTTCCAAGGCCTTCTGGGACAAGGCCACGGCCGATTTCACCAACGCCAACCCCGGCATCAAGGTCGAGGTCCAGCTCCTGCCGTGGGCGGACATCGACCGCGAGGTCACCCGTATGGTCAAGTCCGGCAATGCGCCGGACATGGCTCTCATGGGCTCGTACTCGGACTTCGCGGCACAGGACAAGCTCTATTCCGCGGACGAACTCCTCACGGTGACCGCCGAGGCGAACTTCCTGCAGCCGCTCGCCGAGGCCGGCACGGTCGGCAGCACCCTCTACGGCCTGCCCTGGGTGGCGAGCAGCCGGCTCCTCTTCTACAACCAGAGCCTCTTCAAGCAGGCCGGCGTCAGCGAACCCAAGAACTGGTCCGACCTGAAGTCCGCCGCCAAGGCGCTCAAGGACAAGGGCGTGAAGTACCCGTACGCCCTGCCCCTGGGCCCGGAGGAGGCGCACGCCGAGGCGATGATCTGGGAGCTGAGCAACGGCGGCGGCTACGCCGACAGCGCCGGCAACTACAACCTGGCCTCCGACCAGAACATCGAGACCTTCCGCTGGCTGAAGGACAACCTGGTGAGCCCCGGCCTGACCGGGCCCGTCCCGCCGTCCCGACTCAACCGCGCGGACGCCTTCGCCGCGTTCTTGCGCGGCGAGGTCGGCATGCTGAACGGCTACCCGCAGCTGCTCCACGAGGCGCGCGCCAAGGGCATCGACGTCCGCACCGCGACCATGCCGGTCTCGGACACGCTCGGCTCCGGGGAGACCCCGCCGGCCGTGGGGGTCGCCGACTGGATGATGGCGTTCAAGCAGAACGGAAAGCGCGCCGAGATCGGCAAGTTCCTGGACTTCCTCTACAAGGACAAGAACCTGTCGGACTTCGCGGGCCGCTACCACCTGCTGCCCTCGACCGTCTCGGCCTCCCGCAACCCCTCCGGCGCCGGCCTCGACAGCAACGACCAGTTCTTCCTGACCGCCCTGCGCGGAGCCCAGCTGTACCCGGTGAACGACCCGTCCTGGGTGACGGTCAGCGACACCATCAAGCGCAACATCGGCCGCGCCGTGGAACCGAACGGCGATGCGAAGTCCGTCCTCGAGGAGATCGCCGCCAAGGCGAACGAGGCCGGAAGGAAGCACTGAAACCTGAACTTCCCGCCCGACACGGGACTTTCGCCCTGCCGCATCGCACCCCGTGCGGCACAATGGCTGCCACGGCTCTTGATCCAAGGCCTCGGACCAGTCGCCCGCCGCGTACTCACAAGGTGCACGGGGCGGCCGGCCCTCTCCCCGCTCCCCCTGCCCGCCTCCGGTCAGACCTTGCCGTTCTCCGTCGAGAACGCCGTCCGGTACTGCTCACAGCTGGAGTCCCAGCTCAGCGTCCCCGTGAGCGTCCCGTAGCCCGAGCGCGTGAGCGACCACTCCACCGTGTAAGCACCGGTGTCACAGGCGATCCGCTTTCCGCCCTCGACCTTGGCGCGCCCCGTCGCCGGCCGGTCCGCCAGTTCCTGGCGCACCTCGACCGCCTTGGCGTGGTCCGCGGAGCGCAGTACGGCGTGCACGACGATCGGGTGCCTGCCGTCCTTGGTCGTCACGGCCTTCTTCACCAGCTGCGAGTCCGACACCGCCCAGCCGAAGTCGAACGAGGGCTGCCAGCCCAGGGTCTTGGGGTCGGCGACCTGCCGCTCGTACTCGGAGGCGCCCGAGGGGCCGGGGCGGGTCACCGTCTTGTACCGGATCCCGGGGTAGAAGCGGAGCTGTCCTTCCAGCTTGTGCATCTCGTCCTTGGTCCACTGCGACTTCATCGCCTTCTCGCCGCCGGCCGGGTCCTGCAGGTACGGACCGTCCGCGGCGGTTGCAGGCTGGCCGAGGGCGGGGGCGAGGGCCGCTGCGGCGGTGGCGAGGGCGACAGCGGCGATGCGGGTGCGCTTCATGCCCCGCCCAACGGGGACCCGCGGCGGGCTGCAACGAGGCCGCGCGGGCTTTCACCCGTACGGGGCCCGCGCTCCGGAATATCGCATGATCATCTTCCGTTCTAGCGGGTGAAGCGACGGCACCGAGCGACAGGGAGTCCCGATGAGCGGGAGTGCGGGTGTGGGTACGGGCGTGTACGGCACGGTGGCAGCGGGCTGGGAGCCCGTACGGGAGGAGTTCGAGGCCTTCGTCGCGGCCGAGGCGCACTCCCCCGAGGCGCAGCTGGCGGTGTACCGGGACGGCCGCCGCGTCGTGGACCTGTGGGCCGGCCAGGACACCGGCGCCGACACCCTGACCGGGGTCTACTCGATCACCAAGGGCGGCGCGCACCTGGTGGTGGCGCTGCTCGTGCAGGAGGGCCTGCTGGAGCTGGAGCGCCGTGTCTCGGAGTACTGGCCGGAGTTCACGGGCGGCGGCAAGGAGCGGCTGACGGTGCGGCAGCTGGTCTCGCACCAGGCGGGACTGGTCAACAGCGCCGAGGGCTTCGACTATGCGGAGATCGCGGACGACGCGCTCATCGCGGCCCGGCTGGCCGGGCAGGAGCCGTACTGGGAACCGGGGACGGCGTACGGGTACCACGCCTTCGTGATCGGCGCGCTGGTCGGCGAGGTGGTGCGGCGGGCCACGGGCAGCTCCCTCCAGGAGGTGTTCGAGGAGCGGATCCGCGCGCCGTACGGGCTGGACCTGTACATGGGCCTGCCGCAGGAGCTGGAGGGCCGCTGGAAGCCGGTCCTGGAGATGCTCCCCACGCCCGAGCAGCTGACGGCGATGGCCGGGGCGGCCGTGCCGGAGCTGCTGCCGGTCGCCTTCAACATGCACCGGGATCCGGCGATGGACCTGCTGGAGTACGGCAACCACCCGAAGGTGAAGGCGCTGGGCCCGGCGTCGGCCGGCGGCATCGGCACGGCGCGCGGCGTCGCGGGGATGTACGCGGCCGCGATCAGCGGGCTGGACGGCCGGCCTGCGCTGCTGAAGCCGGAGACGGCGGCCGAGGTCGCGCGGCCCCACACCCCGGGCGAGGACCGGGTGACCGCCGAGGTGGACCACTTCGGGCTGGGCTTCGAGCGGCAGCACGCGGTGGGCCCGCAGGCCTTCGGGCACTGCGGCGCGTCGGGCGGGCTGGGGTGGGCGGACCCGGCGACGGGGCTCGCCTACGGGTACACGCGCCGCCGGTTCGCCTTCCCCGGCGGGGCCGCGCCGGAGAACGGGCGCCTGACGGCGGCGGTGCTGCGGGCGGCCGGGGCAGCGGGGGCGACGGGTCAGGCCTGACCCGTTTCGAAGCGGCTGATGCGGCCGTCGCCGGTGACGGTGAACCGCCATGCGGTGCGCATATCGCCCCACGTGTCGTTGCGGTAGTTGGCGACGAGGGCGCGGCCGTCGTCGGACTCGGTCTCGATGTCCATGTGGCCGTTGGAGGACCAGATCTCCTTCTCGGCCCACTGGGTGAGGTCGCGGTCGGAACCGTCGTCGGACATGGTCGCGCCCTCGGTGAGGACGGCGCGGAAGGCGTTCCGGTCACCCGCGTTGACGGCGGCGACGAAGGCACGGACGGTGGGGTCGGTCAGCTGGTTCGGCGCGATCACGGGGAGCTCCTGGGCGGTCGTACGGGCGGTGTGCGCGACCAGGGAACACCGTGGGCGGCGGCGGGACGGCGACCTTCACCCGTTCGCCGCCGGACGGCGTGTCAGGAGGCGTCCGGGGCGGTGCGGACGGGGAAGCCGGTGGGGCGGCCCTGGTCCTTCAGCCAGGCGAGCACCTGGTCGAGGGCCGCGACGGTCTGGGCACGGTTGCCGCCCCCGTCGTGGAAGAGGACGGTCGGGCCGTTGCCCATCTCGGACTTGACCGCGTTGACGATGGCGGCGACGCCCGGCTTCCCGAAGTCCTTGGTGTCGACGTTCCATCCGAGCGGGCGCATGCCGTGCGCGGCGGCGATGCGGCGGCTGTCGGGGGTGAAGGCGCCGCCGGGAGCGCGGTAGTACTCCACTTGGGCGCCGCCGCCGGCGGCGTCCTCGATCATCTTCTTCGCGTCCAGGATCTGCTTCTCCTGGTAGTCGACGGGCTTCCTGTCCATGGCCGTGTCGTGGTTCATGGTGTGGTCGCAGAGCCGGTGGCCGCCCGCGACGACCTTCTTGACGAGGTCGGGGTGGGCCTTGGCCTGCGGCCCGATCATGCAGAAGGTCGCCTTCACGTCGTACTTCTTCAGCACCTCGAGGACCTTGGGGGTCCACTGGGGGTCGGGGCCGTCGTCGATGGTGATGTTGACGGCGTTGCCGCCGCTCTCGGAGGCGTGCGCTATGCCGTCGGGTATCTGCGACTTCGGTGCGTCGCCGTCGCCTGCGCCTTGGGCTCCGCCTTTCGCATCACCGCCGCCTTTCGCGCCGCCGCCCTTCGCGCCGTCGTCCGAACCGCCGCCCGTGCCCCCGGTGTCGGTCTGGCGTGCCGCGTTCTCGGGCCGGGCGGGCCCCGGTTCCACGAGGGCCGCCACCCCCCACACCGTCCCGGCCACTGCGGCGGCCGCGGCCACGACCACTGCCCCGGTCCGGATGCCCTGCCTGTTCGCGCGCGCCGTGAAGCCCATGAACCGTCCCCTCCCCATCCGCTCTTGTGTGCGCTCTGCCCTCCAGGACGACCCGCGAAGCGATGGGGTTCCCGCCAATTCCCCCATAAAATTCAGCTAATAGGACCTTGATCCTTGATCGCCCCGATTTGGACCCCATCTGAAACAGGACGGAACCACATCAACCTCCCCTGTATCACCCGCATTCACCGAACCCATGAGTACCCGGCTCCGGCGCGGCAAAAAGCCCGGCCCCGGCGGAAATCCGCCGGGGCCGGGCCGGTGAACGCAGGGCGGGGTCAGTGCGAGAAGGAATCCTGCGGAGCCTGCGCCGCCTTGTCGCCGCCCGCGTCGGCGCCCTGGGCCGGGCCCGCGCCCCGCAGCGGGACCTCCTTGACGAACCAGGCGGCCGCGAAGCCCAGTACGGCGACGACCGCGCCGAGGAGGAACGCCGAGTGCGTACCGGCGGCGACCGCGTGCTGGTAGGCGTCGCGGACGGCCTCGGGCAGCTTCGCCAGGCTGGCCGCGTCGAGCTGCGCCGAGCCGGCGGCCCGGGCGGCCTGCGGGCCGAGGCGCTCGCTCATGGTGTCCGTGACCCGGCTGGTGAACAGCGAGCCCATCAGGGCGACGCCGAACGAGCCGCCGAGCGTACGGAAGAGGGTGGCCGAGGAGGACGCGACGCCCATGTCCTTCATGTCCACGCTGTTCTGCGCGACGAGCATGGTGATCTGCATCAGGAAGCCGAGGCCGGCGCCGAGGATCGCCATGTAGACGCCGGACATCAGGCGGCTGGTGTCGGTGTCCATCTGCGCGAGCAGGAAGAGCCCGACGACCATGAGCGCGCCGCCGATGATCGGGAAGATCTTGTACTTGCCGCTGCTGGTGGTGATCCGGCCCGCGATCAGCGAGACGACCATCATCGAGAGCAGCATCGGGAGGAGCAGCAGGCCGGAGTTGGTGGCGGAGGCGCCCTGGACCGACTGCTGGAAGAGGGGGAGGTAGAGCACGCCGCCGAACATCGCGAAGCCGACGAGGAAGCCGATGACCGACATGAGCGTGAAGTTGCGGCTGCGGAAGATGTGCAGCGGCATGACGGGCTCGGCGGCCTTGGTCTCGGCGAAGAGGAAGGCGGCGATCGACACGATGCCGACGACGATCAGGCCGATGATCTCCCCGGAGCCCCAGGCGTACTCGGTGCCGCCCCAGGTCGTGACCAGTACGGTCGAGGTGATGGCGACGGTCAGCAGCGCGGCGCCCAGATAGTCGATCTTGCCTTGGGCCTTCTTCTTGGGCAGGTGCAGGACGGCCGTGACCATGGCGAGCGCTACGGCGCCGAGCGGCAGGTTGATGTAGAAGGACCAGCGCCAGCCCAGGTGGTCGGTGATGGTGCCGCCGACGAGCGGTCCGCCGATCATGGCGAGGGCCATCACGCCGGCCATCATGCCCTGGTACTTGCCGCGCTCGCGGGGCGGGATCAGGTCGCCGATGATCGCCATGACGCCGACCATCAGACCGCCGGCGCCGAGGCCCTGGATGGCGCGGAAGCCGATCAGCTGACCCATGTCCTGGGCCATGCCGCTGAGCACGGAGCCGATCAGGAAGATGACGATGGACGTGAGGAAGGAGCCCTTCCGTCCGTACATGTCACCGAGCTTGCCCCAGATCGGGGTGGAGGCCGCGGTGGCCAGGGTGTAGGCGGTGACCACCCAGGAGAGGTGCTCCAGGCCGCCGAGCTCACCGACGATCGTCGGCATCGCGGTACCGATGATCATGTTGTCGAGCATGGCCAGGAGCATCGCGATCATGAGTGCCATGAGGACGACTCGGACGCTGCGCGGCTTCACCTCCTCGGAGATTCCCGCCGCGTTCGTGTTTAGAGCCATGTCCACTCCCCGTTCACTCACATGCTCCGGACTCTTACTTGCCGCCCGGCTAGTTGACTACACTGGGGAAGGTAGACCCGTCACTAGCCGGGCGTCAAGTAAGTAGTTTGGGGAGAGCCATGTCCAGCAGTCCGCAGGCGCGCCGCGGCAACACACGCCAGCGCATCCAGGACGTCGCACTGGAGCTCTTCGCCGAGCAGGGGTACGAGAAGACCTCGCTGCGCGAGATCGCGGAGCGGCTGGATGTCACGAAGGCGGCGCTGTACTACCACTTCAAGACCAAGGAAGACATCATCATCAGCGTCTTCGAGGACCTGACGAGGCCGATCGACGAGCTGATCGACTGGGCGAAGCAGCAGCCGCCGACACTGGACATGAAGCGCGAGGTGCTCCGGCGCTACAGCGAGGCGATGGCGGCGGGCGCGCCGCTGTACCGCTTCATGCAGGAGAACCAGGCGACGATGCGGGAGCTGAGCATCGGCGAGACGGTGAAGCGCCGGCTGTTCACGCTGGTCGAGCTGCTGCGCACGGAGGACGGGCCCCTGACGGACCAGGTGCGGTGCGTGAGCGCCCTGTTCACGCTGCACGCGGGGATGATGTTCCTCCAGCACGTGGAGGGCGACCCGGAGGAGACCCGCCTGGCGGCCCTGGAGGTCGCCACGGACCTGATCACGCAGGCGCACGAGGCATCCTGACGCCGCCTTCCGGGCACGGCAACGGGTGCTCGACCGACCCCGGTCTCATCCCGGACGGTGGCCGGATCACCCACCCACTGGAGCGCCATAGCCGAGGGCGCCGGCCCGGGGAAGCGACGCCCAGGTCCGGGTCCCGCCACCCGGCTCCCGGGACTCCCCGAAGCCCCAGGCCCCGCCGCACTCCCGGACCACGACAGCCATGAGCCGCAGGGCGGCCCGCCGCCGCGCCTCGCAGTGGGCGGCCAGCCGGGGGTGGGAGTGGGCCGCGTGGCCGTCGTAGACGGTGAGCCGCAGTGCATCGTCCCGATACCGAACAGAGAGGTAGAGACTCCGCCCGGGATCCAAATGCCAGGAGGCGGCGAGCATTTCACCAGTGACCTGCTCGGCGGCGACCGCGATCGCATCCAGCCGGTGCGCGTGCAGGGCGGACCGTACGGTCCGGCGGGCGATCTGCGCGCTGTACGCCTCCCCCGGCACGGTGAGGCTGCAGGTCAGCGCATCCGGCGGGGGCGGCTCGTCCCCGTCGGGCGCTTCCGGCGAGGCCGGGCAGGCGGTGAACCGGCCCCGGGCCGACTGCATGAAGGGATTGAGCATCGCGAACTCCCTGTGGTTGCGAGTGGCTCCGCCGTGGGCGTGGTGGCCTGTCGCCGCCTGCATGCGCATGCCGCGGCGATGCACTTCAACTCCCGTTGCGTGAGCGGTGCGTTACCCAATGTAGCGCCGAGCGGGCCAAATTTGGCCCGCTTAACGGGAGAAGTCAGCCTCTCGTGGCCAGAGAGGCTCTGAACGCGCAAGACTTCACGGCATGACCGCGAGGACTGCCACGACAGAGCGCCAGAAGAGGTTGGGGTACGAGCTACGCAAGATGCGTACGGCTGCCGGGGTTTCGGCCGAATTTGCAGCCGGGCTGCTTGGCGTGGACCGGGGAGCCATCTCCGCCATGGAGTCAGGTACGCGCGCCATCTCGACCGAGCGCCTGCGGACGCTGGCCTGTAACTGCGAGGTGACCGATGAGCTGTACCTCTCAGGGCTGATGGAAATGGCGCAGCCCACCGGGCGCCAGTGGTGGGATCGCTACCGGGGCCAACTCCCGCAGGGCCTCTTGGACATCGCGGCGATGGAAGCTCACTGCACCCGCATGCGGGGCGCCTACTCCATTCACATGCCCGGGCTTCTCCAGACCTCAGACCACGCACTCGCCGTATTCCGGATGGTCATCCCTCCCCTACCGGAACACGAGGTCGCGCTGCGGCTGGCACTGCGCATCGAACGCCAGCAAGTCCTGGATCGTGAGAACGCACCCGAGTTCGTAGCCGTGGTGCATGAAGCGGCCTTGCGTATGCAGTTCGGCGGACGCGCCGTCTTGCGCGCTCAGCTCGACCACTTGCTCAACCGGTCCGAGCAGGACAATGTGACCGTGCTCGTTCTTCCGTTCGACGCGGGAGGCTTCCCGGGTGCCGGGCAGACCGTGATCTACGCGGAGGGCCCGACAGCGCAGCTCGACACCGTTCAGGTCGACAACTCACATGGCCCTGACTTCATCCACGCGGAGGCACAACTCCTGAAGTACCGCGCCCACTTCGCTCTGATGGAAAGCCTGGCCTTGTCCGCCGAAGCCTCCCGGGACCTCATCCGAACCGTCGCAAGCCAGCTGTGAGAGGGGACTCCATGACCACCGTGACCTGGGAAGAGCCGTTCTGCGGGGAAGGCAATTCCTGTTACCGGATCGGGGTGGACGGGGAAGGCCGGAGCTACATCGCCGTGGCCGGTCAGGAGGCGGCGTACCTGAGCGACACGGCGGACGCGCTCCGACAGCTGATCCGGGACATCAAGGCGGGCAAGGCCGACCACCTGCTGTAGGGACGGGCTCGGAGCTCGCCACCTACGGGCCCGAGGACCGGATGAACGCCGTGAGGTCGTCGGCGTAGCGGTCCGGGTGGGTGAGGTGGGGGACGTGGCCGTCCCCCACCAGCGTCCGCATCCGCGCACGGCCGCCGAGCGCGGTGGCGAGCTTGCCGACGATCACCGGGAACCACGGCGGGCTCTCGCTGCCGAAGGTGAGCAGGGCAGGGCCCTCGTAGCCGGGGAGGCGGGCGAGGTCGAGGCTCGCCCAGTCCGGGTCGCCGTGTTCGTCCAGGAACGTGGGGGCGTTCGCCGTGAACGTCTCGCGGAACGGTTCCGGCAGTTGCTCCCAGCCGCCCGGCCCGATCGCGACGTCGTCCACGAACCGCTGTGCGCCGACCCGGTCCTCGCCCGCGCGCAGGGCCGCGAGGACGCCGTCGAGGGCGGCCTCCATGGCCTGGAGCACCGGGCGCAGCTCCCGGTCCCCGTCGCCCACGATGTCCATGAGCGGGGGCTCGTGCACGGCCAGGCTGCGCAGCAGCTCGGGGCGACGGGAGGCGAGGCCGAGCGCCGTCGAGGCCCCGAAGGAGTTCCCGGCCACGTGGGCCGGCCCGCCGAGGGTCTCGAGGAGCGACGCGAGGTCGTCCTCGTCCTGCCGCCGGCTGCCCTGGCCGGGCGGGCGCTCGCTGCGGCTGTGGCCGCGCCGGTCGTAGACGAGTACGCGGAACGACTCCGCGAGGCGGGGCACGACGAACTGCCAGTTCTCGTGGTCGACCCACGAGCCGTGGACCAGGACCAGGGGTTCGCCCTCGCCCGCGACCTCGTAATAGAGGTCCACGCCGTTCACACGAGCCCGTGCCATGCCGAGTCTCCTCACCTTGGAGGCCAGGGGGCCGAGCGCCCGCGCAGAGACATACCGCGGACCGGCGCACGGCACACCTCCCTGCAGGTCACCAGGTGAGGCGGCGGTCCTCGGCGGTGATCGGGATGTCGTTGATGCTGGCCTCGCGGCGGCGCATCAGCCCGTCGCGGTCGAACTCCCACTGCTCGTTGCCGTGGCTGCGCCACCACTGGCCGGCGGTGTCGTGCCACTCGTACTCGAACCGGACGGAGATCCGGTTGTCGGTGTACGCCCAGAGCTCCTTGCGGAGCCGGTAGTCGAGCTCGCGCTCCCACTTCTCGGTGAGGAACTCCCGGATCTCGTCGCGGCCGCTGAGGAAGCGGTCACGGTTACGCCAGAGCGAGTTCTCGGTGTAGGCGAGGGCGACGCGTTCGGGGTCGCGGCTGTTCCAGGCGTCCTCGGCGGCCTGGACCTTGGCCCGGGCGGATTCCTCGGTGAAGGGCGGCACGGGCGGGCGTACGGCGGGGTCGGTCATGGGCGCACCTCTATCGGACGGAAGGACTGGAGAACGAGCGTTCTCCACAAGGAAGGACAGTAGAGAACGACCGTTCTCCGCGCAAGCGTTTCTGGGCTACGCTGCCTTCATGGACGACGAAGAGGCCCGCACCCGGCTGCTGGACGCGGCGGAGGCGCTGTTCTACGCGGAGGGCATCCAGGCCGTCGGCATGGACCGCATCCGCACGGAGTCGGGGGTGCCGCTCAAGCGGCTCTACAAGGTCTTCCCAGCCAAGGAGGCCCTGGTCACGGCGTATCTCGAGCGCCGCGACCGCCGCTGGACGGCGAGCCTGCGAGGCGCGGTGGCGGATTCCGCCGATCCGGTCGAGGCCGTCTTCGACTGGCTGGCCCAGTGGTTCTCGGAGCCGGACTTCCGGGGCTGCGCCTTCCTGAACGCGTACGGCGAGCTGGGCACGGGCCCCGCCGGAGTGCTGGACGTCGTACGCCGCCACAAGACGGAGCTGCGGGATCTGCTGGCGGAGCTGGCCGGACCCGGCCGCGAGGAGCTCGCGGACCAGCTGCTGATCCTGGTCGAGGGCGCGACGGTGGTGGCGGCCCTGACCCCCGGCCCGGAGCCGGCCCACCGCGCACGCGAGGCGGCGTCGGCGCTGCTGCTCGCCCGGGAGGGTGGGCATGCGATAGATTGAACGCGTTCAATTCATTGCGGAGCAGAGTGCGGGGGCGCCATGACGGCGACGGAGCCGGCCGGAAGGGGCAGCGGAGCCCGGAGCCGCCGACTGCGCGCCGCCCACCCCTGGCAGACCAGGATCGCACTGGCGGCTCTGATCCTCCCGGCGCCGGTCACGCTCGCGTTACTCGTCGGGGGCGTGCCCGCGTTCCGGCTGGCCGTGACCGTCGCGCTGTCCTCGGTGCCTCTGGCCTTTCGTGCGGACCGGGCGCGGTTCATGACGTCCTGCGTGGTCCTCGGATCGCACTGGCGGGGTGGTCGATCCTCGGCGCATGGGAAGGCACCTTGATCTTCTTCCCTTCGGCGCTGCTCCTGCTGTGCGCGGCGTTCGCGGATCCGCGCGAGTACCAGGCACCGGCCACGGCCGTGACCGCGCTCGCCTGCCTGCTGGCGGTCGTCCCCGGGCTGTTCTTCGTCGGCTGCCTGGCGGGACTCGTCCTCTAGCTGCCGCCGGCGGCGGTGGTGCGGGGGAAGGTGATCTCGACGCGGCGGTTCTTCTTGCGGCCTTCCTCGGTGCCGTTGTCGGCGATCGGGTAGTCCTCGCTGTAGCCCCGGACGTCGTAGACGACGCCGGGGCTGGTGACGGTCTTGGCGAGCTCCGCCTGAACGGCGTCGGCGCGCTGCTTGGAAAGCTCCTTGCCGTGCTCGTAGCTGCCCTGGTCGTCGGTGAACCCGAAGACCCGGACGCGGGTCGCCTTCTGCGTGTTGATCTCGTTGGCGATGGCCTGTATCCGGGCGGCGGCCTGGGCGTTGAAGACGGCACTGTTCTCGGGGAAGAGCACCTCGGACTGCAGGGCCATCATGACGGACTGGTTCGTCTCCTGCCGCCGCTGCTCACCGCCGAGGTCTTCGACGACCTCGGCGATGTCCAGGACCTTGATCGGAGCCAGGGTTCCACCCTGGGGGATCTTCAGGCCGGGGGAACTCGAGTCGATGGGCACGGGCGCGGAGGCCGATGGCTCCGTGCCGGGGGGCACGGACGGCTTGACGTCGTCGGCGTGGGCGCTCGTCGCGCCGATGAAGTGGGCCCCGGCGATGACGAGGCCGACTACGGCTGTGGATGCGGAGACGCGGTGGCGTTTATTCATGGGGGTCACCCGGAGATTTTGATGGTGGCCGTGGCGAAGGTGGGGAGGCTGAAGTCAACCTCGGCAGTGTTCGTCGGGGGCGCGGGGAACTGAACGAAGAACGGCAACGACTTGCGGGCTCCGATCGAGTTCACACCTGTGGTGCACAGACACCTTCCATCGGTGTCACGCAGCACGTAGTAGCGCTTCTTGCCTGCCTTGTCGACCAAGGTCGCCCCCGCAACCGACTCGCCGCTGCCCGTGAGCTCGTTGCCGCGCCAAGCCGTGGTGTGATTGAAGTCCTTGTCACCGGTGTTCTTGAGCTGGCCGCTCACCGTGAGGAAGCCGCCAGCGTCGCGCTTTGCCTCGTTGACCTCGAGGACAACCCCGTCTTCACCGGTTGCCGTGGCGATGACCGCAGGTGGAGCGGAGCTCTGCTTCCCGGCGGAGGGCTCCTGCGAGCCGCCCCCCGACGGTTTCGCTGCGGAGGAACTCTGCGCGCCTGCAGGCTTGTCGTCATTGCCGCCGCCGCATCCGGCCAATGTGAGCGCCAAGGCCGCCGCAACCGCAACGGCCGCTCCCCCGCGGACCTTCACCTTGTGCCGCATGCTCATCTACGCCGTTTCCTTGTCTCTCGTTCGCTGTCAGTCGACCAGTCGTACGCCGAAAAGTGCCCTCGCCAGCTGGGACAACGGGCCGGGTTTCGCGGGATCCAACGTAAGGGTCTTCCCACGGCACTTGAAGACGACATTCCCCGCTCCCGGTGACGGCGAAGGGCTCGGTGTCGACGTGGGTGCGGGTGTGGGTGTTGGGGCGGGGGTTGGAGCCGAGCTCAGGGAGCAACGCGGCTCGATCAGAGCTGTGGCTGTGGCCTTCCCCTGTCTGTCGCTGGTCCCTGGCACGACCGAGTCCCCAACGGTGCCCTTGGTGGAGACGTTGACGGTGAACTTGGGGGTGGCCGGTTCGCACTCTGCGGTGGCATCGTTCAAGGCGGCGAAGTCGACCGCCTTGGCGCAGGCACCGGCCCCCTTGAGGAGATCGCCGTCGACGATTTTCTCCCAGTCGGCAGGTTTGAGATCAAGCAGGTCGAGGCCCAGGAATACGTTGTCCCTGGCTTCGCGCGCAGCTGCCAGTGCCGCCGCATCTGCTGCCCCCTGGGCATTGCTGCGCGTCGCGCCGGCCATCCCGACCGCGACGAACGCCAACGCGGCGAAGAGCAGACCGGCAATCGCCACGATGTAGATGGGGAAGGCCTGCCCTCGGTCACCAAGTCGACGCGCGATCACTTGCCCGCGGTGATGGCGGTGATCTGGTCCTTGATCTTGTTGGTGATGCTCTGGCCGATACCCGTGCCCACGATCGCGCCGATGATCACCACCACCACCAGGATGATGCCCAGGTATTCGAAGGCCGTCTGGCCTCGATCGCTCGCGCCCTTGCCCTCGTACCGCTTCCGCATCCTCGCCAGGGTGTTCTGCAACATGGGGGTTCCCTCCCGGGCCGGTGCCGCTGTTGGTTTGCGGACCGTACGGGGAGTCACCGGTGATAACCAAGGGTCCCGGGGCCCAATTACGGACCCACTGCGCACTCCGTCTACCCATGGCCGCTCACCCCTGGACGGGCCGTTCCCAGCCAGCGGGCTATCGCCTCGCTGCGGCTCGTGCTCTGGAGCTTCGCGAAGATGCGGTTGATGTGGTTCTTGACCGTCTTCTCGCTGATGAAGCAGGTGGCCGCGATCTGCTGGTTGCTCATCCCGGACGCGATCAGATCCATGATCTCCACCTCCCTCGAACTCAGGCCGAAGAGAACCGAGTTGCGCACCCGCTCAGGAGAGCGTGCCACAGATCGTTGCGGTTGCGAAGAGGTGCGGAGGTCTGCGAGGAGCGCGCTCGCCGCCGTCGTCGTGAAGTGGGCCCGGCCCTCGCGGACGTCGCGGACCGCTCGGACCAGGTCCTCGGGGGTGAATTCGCCGTGGACCAGGTAGCCGCCCGCGCCCAGGAGGAGGGCTTCTCGGACGATCTCCGATTCCTGGCTGTACGTCAGCATCAGTACGGGCGCCAGCTGTACGAGGTGCGGCAGCGCCGAGATGCCGTCGACGCCCGGCATGCGGACGTCCAGCAGGATCACATCCGGGGCGTGCCGGCGGGTGAGGCCGAGGGCCTCGCGGCCGTCTGCCGCCTGGGCCACGACCTCCATGTCCCCGGCCGTCGCCAGGAGGGACGCCAGCCCCGCCCGTACCACCGGGTTGTCGTCGGCGATCAGGACGCGGAGCGGCATCACGGGCTCCCCTCCGGGTTCAGGGCCGCGAGCCGGAGGTCCAGGCGGACCAGGGTCCCGGGGCCGGACGGCCGGACGCCGATCCGGAGCCGGGCGCCGATCGACGCCGCGCGTTCCGTCATGCCGAGCAGCCCGAAGCGGCCCCCGCGGACGGCGGTCCGCAGGGCGTCCGGCGGGAGGCCGCAGCCGTCGTCCTCGACGGTCAGGGTGAGGTCCCTCCCGTCCACCGCCGCCGAGACCAGCACGCGCGAGGCTCCCGCGTGGCGGCGGGCGTTCTCCAAGGCCTCCGAGGTGATGGACAGCAGGTGGTGCGCCACCCCGGGCGCAACCACCGGGAGGGCTCCCGTCGTACGGAGCTCCGCGTCCGCGCCGACCAGGCGGCGCAGTTCCTCGGGCAGCGAGACCCCCGGCGCCTCCGCGTCGCCCCGCAGGTCCGTCAGCAGTGCGCGGGATTCCGCCGCCGCCGCCCGGGCCGCGCCGGACAGGAAGCAGGCCTGGCGGCGCAGGGCCGCCGGGTCCGTGGTGCGGGCGAGGGCGTCCGCCGCCAGGGCCAGGCCGTGCAGGGTCTTCGACACCGAGTCGTGCATCTCGCGGGCCAGGTGGTCCCGTTCGGCGCGCACCGCCTCGGCCGCCGCCAGCCGGGCCCGCGTCTCCGTCAGGGCCTGGCTCGCCGAGCCGAAGCGGAAGAGCAGGTCCCGCACCGAGGCGCCGGCCGCGCCCGCCAGGAGGCACAGCACCGGCAGGGTCAGCCCGCCGCCGCCGACGGCCACCACGAGGGCCGCCGCCAGCGCCGCGTAGACCGCCGAGCCGCGCCAGCCGTGGACCAGCCCGGCCAGCAGCGGTGTGCAGAGCACGGCGAGGCCGAGGGGCGAGTCCGGTGTCGCCGTGACCAGCAGCAGCCCGCAGAACGCCATGTCCGGGGCCAGCAGCCAGCGGTGGCGCAGCAGCAGCGGCCCGAAGCGCTCCCAGTCGCGGAAGAGCACGTACGAGAGCATGAAGGTGAGCAGGACCGCGCCGCCCACGAGGTACGTCGGCCCGCCGCGGACGGTGCGCCCCAGTGCCAGCGGCGCGCCCAGGCCGATCACCACCATCCGGAACGCGAACACCCGGCGGCACAGGGCCTGGAGGGCGTTCGCCTGGAGGGTGAACGAGGGCCTGTCCGTGCGCTTCGCCCTGCTCCGCGCCGCCGAGCCGGCCAGGGGGATGTGGAGGACCGCCATGGCTCACCCGCCCCCGAGCATCGCGCCGAAGTCGACGTCCGCGCCGTACACGAAGCCGCAGACCAGCAGGATCAGCGTGCCCGGCAGCATGAACATCGTCACCGCGAACGTGGCCTTCGGGACGGCCCGGGCGGCCCGGCGCCGGGCGTTCTGGGCGTCCGTACGGCGCATGTCCTCGGCGATCGCGATCAGCGTCTCCACGATCGGCGAGCCCAGCTCCTCACCCTGCTGGAGCGCGGTCACGAACTGCGCCACCTGCTCGGAATCGTTGCGCGCGCGCAGCTCGTCGAAGGCCTGGCGGCGGCTGACGCCCATGTCCATCTGCTGCAGGGTGATCCGGATCTCGTCGGACCAGGGGCCCTCGTACTTGGCGGCCACCCGCTCCAGTGCCTGCCGGAAGCCGAGCCCCGCGCTCACGACGACCGCCAGCACGTCCAGGAAGTCCGGCAGGGTCCGCTCGATGTGGTCGCGGCGGACCCGGATCGCCGACCACAGGCCGACCTCGATCCAGAACAGGCCGAAGGCGACCATCAGCAGGGCCGGTACGAGCTGGCCGTTGATCAGCATCGAGAAGGCGCCGAGTGCGCCCAGGAACCCGTACACCGCACGGCGTGCCGCGTACCGGTCGATGGTCAGGCCGGCCGGGTTGCCCGCCAGGTCGATCTGGCGGCGCTTGCGGGCGACCCGGTTCGGGCCCATCAGGCGCAGGACGAGCGGTGCCCAGCGGATGCCGAGCCGGTCGACGGCCGAGCCGACGGCCGTCGTACGGGTGGCGCCGACTTCCAGGGCCAGGGCGAGGTCGCTCGGCAGTTTCGTCTCGGCGCGGTAGAGGCGGATGCCGTGGAAGGCGCCGAAGACCGACACCCCCAGCAGCAGGGCCAGCAGCAGAGCCGTCATGTCCGTCGCCCCCTCATACGTCGATCTTCGAGAGGCGGCGGATCAGGACGAAGCCGAGCGTGAAGAGCCCGATCGCCACCAGCACCGCCGTCTGGCCGATGAACGCGCCGGTCATCCGGTCCAGCGCACCCGGCATCATCACGTTCACCAACAGCAGCGAGCCGAGTCCGATCGCCGGGACCAGGTAGGCCGTCACCGTCACCTGGGAGAGCTGGGTGCGGATCTCGCGCCGCGTCTCCTTGCGCTGCTCCAGCGTCACCGTGAGGTTGCGCAGGCTGCCGACGATGGCGCCGCCCGCGCGCGCGGACAGGACGAGCGTGGAGACGAGGACGACCAGTTCCCGGGAGGGGAGCCGTTCGGCGATCTCGCCGAGGGACTCCTCGATGGAGTGGCCGACGGCGAGCCGGTCGGCGACGCGCGCGAGCTCCTCGCCCGCCGGGGCCTCCAGCTCCTCCGCCGCTATGGCGATGGCCGTACGCAGGGCCAGCCCGGCCTGGGTGGCGTTGGCGAGGATGCGGGCGAGTTCGGGGAGCTGGTTGATGAACCGCTCGGTACGGCGCGCCCGCTGCCAGTTGAGGAAGGCGTCCGCGGCCCACAGGCCGATCAGGCCGGCCACCGGGCCGAAGAACGGGGCGAGGAAGCTCGCCGCGACGAGCCACACCCCGGCGACGGACATCAGCATGTAGACGAAGAACTCGCCGGGGGTGAGGTCCAGGCCGGTCACGGCCAGCTTCACCTCGATCCGCCTGCCCAGCGCGGTCCTGCGCAGGCGCCGGTCCACGCCGGGGAAGCGGCGCCTGCGGCCCGCCGGCTCGGGTGCGCCGTCCGTGGCAAGGCGTTCGATGAGGGCGGCGCGCTGGGCGCGGCCGGCGGCGTACGCGTGGACGCCCGCGACCACGAGGACGCAGGCCAGCAGCGTGGCGCCGAGGGTGAGGAGGACGAGTGGGTTCACAGGGCGGTCCGGGTGATGCGGGTGGCGAGCTGGTCGTCGGACAGGGCGACCCCGAAGGCCTGCGGGATCGGCTGGTTGTTCATGTAGAGGCGGTCCGCGATCCGGCGCGGCAGCGGGTAGTACTCGAAGTAACCGTGGACGCGGCCGTCGGCGCCCATCGGCTGGGCGGCGAACCGGCAGACGGTGGTGATGCGGAACGGCTCGCGGCCGTGCGAGTCGAGGATGGCGATCTCCGTGACGCGGCGCGAGCCGTCGCCGAAGCGGGTCAGCTGGACGACCACGTTCACGGCGCTGTTGATCTGGTCCTGGAGGGCCTCGAAGGGGACCTCCACCTCGGACATGGAGGCGAGGGTCTGCAGGCGCATCAGGGCGTCCTCTGCGCTGTTCGCGTGGACGGTGGCCAGGGAGCCGTCGTGGCCGGTCGACATCGCCTGGAGCATGTCGAGCGTCTCGCCGCCGCGGACCTCGCCGACGATGATGCGGTCGGGGCGCATGCGCAGGGAGTTGCGTACGAGGTCGCGGATGGTGATCCGGCCCTTGCCCTCCACGTTCGCCGGGCGGGATTCGAGGCGGATGACGTGCGCCTGCTGGAGCTGGAGCTCCGCCGAGTCCTCGATGGTGATGATCCGCTCGCCCTCGGGGATCAGGCCGGAGAGGGCGTTGAGGAGCGTGGTCTTCCCGGTGCCGGTGGCCCCCGACACGATGACGTTCATCTTCGCCTGGACCAGGCCGGACAGGAGCAGGAGCATCTGCTCGTCCAGCGAGCCGAGGCCGATCATCTCGTGCAGGGTGAACGCGCGCGGGAAGCGGCGGATCGTGAGGGTGGCCCCGGTCAGGGACAGCGGCGGGATGATCACGTTGACGCGCTCGCCGCTGGGCAGGCGGGCGTCGACCATCGGATTGGCCTCGTCCACGCGGCGGTTGACGGTGGAGACGATCCGCTCGATGGTCTGCATCAGCTGCTCGTGCGAGGCGAAGCGCAGCGGCAGCTGCTCCACCCGCCCGGCGCGCTCGACGAAGATCTGGTCCGGGCCGTTGACCATGATCTCGGAGATCGAGGCGTCCTCGAGGAGCGGTTCGAGCACACCGAGGCCGAGCGCCTCGTCCACGACCCGGCGGATCAGCTGCGCCCGCTCGACGGTGGACAGGACCGGCCCCTCGCGGCTGATGATGTGCCCGAGTACGCGTTCCAGCCGGGCCCGGCGCTCAGCGGGCGCGAGAGCGGACATCTCGGCGAGGTCGATCTCCTCGAGCAGCTTCGCCCGGTACGCGGAGACCAGCCGGCCGTCCTCGCGGGGACTGTGCCGGTCGTCGGGGGTGTTGACCCGGGAACGCAGGCTCATGGTCCGGTCACCTTCGGGTCGTCGTTGGGCATGATGGCCGTTGCCCTGGCCGGGTCGACGGACAGGCCCGGCACGATGGACTTGATCGGGATGCTGACCTTCGCGGTGACCGCGTCACGCCCTGAGGCCACGTCGATCGTCGCGTCGAGGCCGGAGCTGATGGCCGCCCTGCCCGCGGCCGGCCCGGCGCCCGGGTTGCGGGCCTCCACGCGTGCGGCGGTGCGGGCGGCGGTCTCGGCCTGCTGGTGGACGTAGCCGACCCAGCCGAGCTGGATCCCGCACAGGGCGACGAAGAGCAGGATCGGGATGAAGCCGATGTACTCCAGGGCCACTTGGCCCCGGTCCCGGTCTCGTTTCACCTCAGTCCTCCTCTTCCTTCGCGGAGCCGCCCTCGCCCGTGATGGGGGTGCCGATGTCGAGTCCCGGGAAGAAGACCGGGAGGTTGAGCTTCACGGTCGCCTTGTACACGTCGCCCGACTCGCCGCAGTCCACGCTCATGTTCCAGGCGCCCCCGACGTGGCGCCGCGCAGCGGCGTCGCACGCCCCGCCCCCGTGCACCGCGCCGACCCGGGCCGCCTCGTCCGCCGCGTTGCCCGCCAGGGAGAAGGCGTACCCGATCAGTACGCACTCCCACACCGCCGCCACGAGCAGCAGGACCAGCGGCACCATGCCGACGAACTCGACCGCCACCTGGCCGCGGTCCCCCCGGGCGGCGCGGACGGGTCTGCGCGCGGACATGCGTCAGCCCTCCCGGCCGCGGCGCAGCCAGGGGCCCGCCGCGCCCCGGTCGCCGCCCCGCAGGCGGGCCACCGGGCCGGGGGCCCGTACGGCCAGGGCCGCGCCCGGGGTTCCGGGGGCGGCGGCTGCGGGCTCTGCCGTGGACGGGGGTGCCAGCAGGCCGAGTTCGCCCGCCAGCGTCCACAGCGCCTGCTTCACGCTGGAGCGGTTGTCGAGGTCCTGCACCCGTCCCGCGTCCACGACCGCCTGGAGCTCCTTGAAGGCCGCAGGCACCGGGGTCCGGGTGGCCCGGGTCTTCGTGATCTTCTCGATGAGCGCGGGCTGGATCTCCGTGTGCTTGCTCCAGCGGTTGACCACCATCGCGGTGTCCTCCGCCTTGCGGACCTGGAGCCGCTCCCACATCCGGACCAGCCGCTTCGCCGCCCGTACGGAGACCACGTCCGGGGTGGTGACCAGGACCGCCACGTCCGCCATCTCCACCGCCGCCGCGTTGGCGCCGGTCACCTGGGTGCCGCAGTCGATGACGACGAGCTCGTACCGGCTGCGCAGGGCGCCGACGATGTGCCGGGCGGCGCGTTCGTCGACCTCCTCGCCCCGCTCGCCGTCGGCCGGGGCCAGCAGCAGCGCCAGCCCGGTCCGGTCGTCGTACACCGCGTCCTGGAGCACCCGCGGCGAGATGTCGTGGATGCCCGCGAGGTCGGCGATGGAGCGCCGGAACTGCACGTCGAGGTACGAGCCGACGTCGCCGGCCTGGAGGTCCATGTCGACCAGGGCGGTGCGCCGCCCTGCGGCGGCCGCGGCCAGTGCGAACTGGACGGCGGTGAACGTGGTGCCGACGCCGCCCTTGGCCCCGGTGACGGTGACCACCTTGCCGCCGGGGCCGGTGAACACGTCGGCCCCCCGGCCCAGGTGGCGGCGTACGCCCACGGACCACTGGGCGGCGGCCTGGACGCGGGCGGCGAGTTCCTCGTACGCGAGCGGCAGCCCGATCAGACCGCGGGCCCCCGAGTCCATGGCGGCGGAGAACAGCGCCGGGCCTGCGTCCGAGGAGACCAGCACCACCCCCACCGCCGGGAAGCGGAGCGCGACCTCGCGGATGAGGTCGAGGGCGGGCACCGGGCCGATCCGCTCGTGGACGAGGACCACTTCGGGCAGTTCGTCGATGGACTCGGCGGCCAGCCGCCCCAGGGTGTCCAGCAGGGTGGTGGAGTCGGGGACCGGGGGACCCGGCTCGGCGGCCGGGAGCTGGCTGAGGAGGGTGGAGATGGCGCGGGCGGCGTCGGGGTCGCCGGCCGCGGGGAGGATTCGGGTGGTCATCCGGGCCTCACTTGTCCCCGTCGAGGGTGTACGTACGGTCGCCCGCACCGGGCGCGGAGTCGGTGCCGGGGGCCACCAGCGCCAGGCGTACGTGCTCCGCAAAGGACTCGGCGTACGCGACGCGCTGGGTGTCCTTGGTGTTGAGGGCGAAGGTGATCGGGACCGCTTCGGCGGGGCCCTTCTTGTCGCCGTCCTTGTCGAGGGCGGTGAGCTTGCCGACGTTCAGGACGCGCGCGTTGGCCACGATGATCACCGACCGCGAGGGCTCGGTGTCCTTGGCGCCCTTGAAGGTGGCGATGATGTTGACCTTGGCGCCGGAGTAGATCTTGCCGGCCACGCCGGTCGCCGCGTCGATCATGATCGCGATCTCCTGCTCCCCCGGCTGGAGCTGCGGTTTGTCGACGAACATGCCCGCCTGGAGCAGTGAGCCCTTGCGCAGGGTGGTGAGGGTGATCTTGTCCTTGAGCTGCCCGAGGTCGGTGACGGCGGTGTCGGACAGCCAGCGCTTGGGGATCGAGACTTCCTCGAACTGGCCCGCCGACAGCGGGCTGTACGGCGCGATGTCGCCCTTGGCGCGGTAGGCGACGACCTCGGCCCCGACCTTGGAATTGACGTCGCCGATCACCACGAGGACCCCGCCGAACGCTGCGAGGGCGCACAGGACCGACAGGAGCAGCAGGATGACGCCGCGGCGCTGGCGTGAGTTCATGGGCCGTACTACCTCGCCGTTCTTCGATCGTTCGGGCCGGTCAGTGTCTTGGTCTGGAGGGGCCGGGAGAGCCGGAGAACGCCGGGGGCGCCGTCCGGCCCCCGTCCTCGGCCGGCGGCGGTGCGGCCAGCGGCGCGGCGCAGAAGCCGCAGCGGTCGCCGATGAGCTCGAGGCCGCACCAGTGGCACTGCTCGCGCCGGACGGAGGCGACGAGTTGGTAGAGCACGGCCGGGTCCGGGATGGCGGCGGCGAACTCCACGAGCTTCGTCGTGGCCCACCAGATCGGCGAGTCGGCCGGGAGCGGGTTCTCCATCACGCCCTGGACCTGCCAGGCGGGCGCGAGTTCGGCCGCCACCCAGTCGGAGGCGAGCTGGCCGCGGGCGAAGGTGAGGTGGGTGGCGAAACCGGGACCGGGCGGCAGCCCCGTGCCGGCTGCGCCGCCGGAGCGCCCGCCTCCGCCGTGGCCGCCCTGTCCGCCGCGCCCTGCGCGTCCGCCGTGTGCGCCGTGCCCTCCGTGGGCCTTGGCGCCGGAGCCGCTCAGCTTGACCAGGTGCGGGGTCGGGTGGGCCAGTACGGCGAACTGCGCGTTCGGCGACCACGACCTCGCGTGGGCCTTGAGACCGACCGCGACCCGGTCCAGTCGGGCGACCGAGCCCAGCAGGGCGCCCGCGTGGATGTAGTGGGACAGCAGCCGGGCCGCGGAGGCGATGACCCCGGGGCTGAAGTCGCAGACGCTGAGCTGGCGGAGCTGACGTACCAGCAGGGCCGTGGCCAGCGGGGGCAGATCGAGGTCGAGGAGGGCGATGCGGTCGGTCTCGAGGATGGCCCGCACCGTGTGCAGCCGCCGGACGGTCGCCGTCGGCAGCCAGGGCGGTACGAAGACCACGAGATGGCCGTGGCGCTCCAGCAGGGCGCTCGTCTCGGCGAGGGCGCCCGCCAGGTCGAGCTGTCCCGGCGGGTGCAGTACGACGGCCGGCGGTGTGTGCCGGTCAGGGGCCGGCAGCACCAGATCGGCGCTGGTGACGGCAATGGCGGTCGGCACGCGAATCCCCCTGTTCACCCCGTACGCCCCATACGTCGGCGCCGCCGTCGCGTACGCGCACCCCTGCGCGACCGCAAACGATCGGCGCCCTTCCCCCTTGCCCCAGCACCATATCCGCGTCGTCCCTGGCAGGGCAGGGCCTTGGGAATTCCCGTGCTGCAGGCGCCTGTCACAGGTGGCGGGAAACCCGGACAACCGGGATCGGACACCCGATCAATTCAAGCCACATTGCAAAGAGTCTTGACACGGAGATTGGTCTGGACCAACTTGGGGCCCACGCGTCACCAACGCCGGAGGGGTTTCCCCCACTTACGCCCCGAGGCGTTCCTCCGCCTGCTCCTCCGCCTGTTCCACCACCCCCTTCACATCCCCTTCTCCCCCCACGGAGACCACGTGAACCGCATACGCTCGCTCGCCCTCCTGGGCGCCGCCACCCTTGCCGCCGGGGGCCTGACCGCCCTCGCCACCGGTTCCGCGCATGCCGCCGACGTCAACGTCGCCCGCAACGGAGGCTTCGAGTCCGGGCTCGCCGACTGGACCTGCAGCTCCGGGAGCGGCGCCGTCGTGTCCTCACCGGTGTACGCCGGGGCCGGCGCCCTCAAGGGAACCCCGGCGGGCCAGGACAACGCGCAGTGCAGTCAGACCGTCACGGTCAAGCCGAACTCGACGTACACGATCAGCGAGCAGGTGCAGGGCTCGTACGTGTACCTCGGCGCGACCGGGACCGGCACGCAGGACGTGTCCACCTGGACCCCCGGCTCGGGCGGCGGCTGGCAGAAGCTGTCGACCACCTTCACCACGGGCCCGAGCACCACCCGGGTCACCGTGTGGACGCACGGCTGGTACGGGCAGCCCGCGTACGTCGTCGACGACTTCAGCGTCTTCGGCCCGGACGGGGGCGGCGGCACCGACCCCGGCCCGTCCGTCCCCGGCGCCCCGGGCGGGACCGCCGTTTCCGGCCAGAGCGCGAACGGGCTCACCCTTTCGTGGAACGCGGTCAGCGGGGCGACCGGCTATTACGTGTATCAGGACGGTGTCCGGGTCAAGACCGTGTCCGGCCCCCCCGCGCAGATCACCGGGCTCGCCGCCGCCACCTCGTACTCCTTCCAGGTGAGCGCGTACAACGCGGCCGGCGAGGGCCCGAAGTCGGCGGCGGTGACCGGTACGACGACCGGCGGCGGGAACCCGAACCCGAACCCCTCGGTCCCCAAGCACGCGCTGACCGGCTACTGGCAGAACTTCAACAACGGCGCGACCGTCCAGAAGATCTCGGACGTCTCGTCCCAGTACGACATCATCGCCGTCTCCTTCGCCGACGCCACGACCACGCCCGGGGCCATCGCCTTCAACCTCGACTCGGCCGGTCTCGGCGGGTACACGGTCGCGCAGTTCAAGGCGGACATCGCCGCGAAGAAGGCGGCCGGCAAGTCCGTCATCCTCTCCATCGGCGGCGAGAAGGGCACCATCTCGGTCAACGACTCCGCCTCCGCGAACAACCTGGCGAACTCGGCGTACGCGCTGATGCAGGAGTACGGCTTCAGCGGGATCGACATCGACCTGGAGAACGGGCTCAACCCGACCTACATGACGCAGGCGCTGCGCTCGCTGTCCGCCAAGGCCGGCTCCTCGCTCGTCATCACGATGGCCCCGCAGACCATCGACATGCAGTCGACGGCGGGCGGCTACTTCAAGACGGCGCTGAACATCAAGGACATCCTCACCGTCGTCAACATGCAGTACTACAACAGCGGCTCGATGAACGGCTGCGACGGCAAGGTCTACTCCCAGGGCTCGGTGGACTTCCTCACCGCGCTGGCCTGCATCCAGCTCGAGGGCGGGCTCGACCCCTCGCAGGTGGGCATCGGCGTGCCGGCCTCGCCGAGCGGCGCGGGCAGCGGGTACGTCTCCCCCACCATCGTGAACAACGCCCTGGACTGCCTGGCCAGGGGCACGAACTGCGGATCCTTCAAGCCCTCGAAGACCTACCCGGGGCTGCGCGGCGCGATGACCTGGTCGACCAACTGGGACGCCAAGGCGGGGAGCGCTTGGTCCAACTCGGTGGCTCCGAAGGTTCACGGCCTGCCCTAGGCGGTACGTGTGGGGGTGGCCGTCCCGGCGGGTGGCCGTCCGGCAGATTTGGCTGGAATGCAGTTCTTGACCGGGACATGCCACAAGAGCACGCTGTGCGCGTCCGCACGGCTACCCCCACACTCCCACCCAGGAGAACGCATGCGGCTCCACACCCGACGCAGGGCCGCCGTCACGGCGGCCCTGCTCGCTCTCGCGCTCGGCGCACCCGCCTACGGCATGAGCGCGACGGCGGCCCCACCGCCCACACCGTCCACCGCCACCCTGGACGAGGCCGTCGTCCAGTACGAGATCAAGGGACCGTCCACCGCGGCCGAGCGAACGGCCCTGCTCCGTACGGGCGTCTCGATCGACGAGGTCGACGCCCGCTCGGTCGTCGTCAGCGCCGACCCCATGCAGGCCAGGGAACTACGGGCGCTCGGCTACAAGCTGACCGCCCTGCCCGGGCCGCCGGACCGCTCCGAGCGGGGCGTTGCGGCGAGCCCGATGGACTTCCCGTCCAAGGACTCGATGTACCACAACTACGCCGAGGCCAACACGGAGATCGACCAGCGCATCGCGCAGTACCCCTCGATCATGAGCAAGAGGGTGATCGGAAAGTCGTACCAGGGCCGGGACATCGTCGCCATCAAGATCAGCGACAACGTCGCGACCGACGAGAACGAGCCCGAGGTGCTCTTCACGCACCACCAGCACGCCCGCGAGCACCTGACCGTCGAAATGGCGCTCTACCTGCTCAAGGAGTTCGGCTCCAAGTACGGCAGCGACACGCGGATCACCAACATGGTCAACGGCCGTGAGATCTGGATCGTGCCGGACCTCAACCCGGACGGCGGCGAGTACGACATCGCGACCGGCTCCTACCGCTCCTGGCGCAAGAACCGGCAGCCGAACTCGGGCTCCTCGTACGTCGGTACCGACGAGAACCGGAACTGGAACTACAAGTGGGGCTGCTGCGGCGGCTCCAGTGGCAGCAAGAGCTCCGAGACCTACCGCGGTGCGGCCGCCGAGTCGGCCCCCGAGGTGAAGGTGGTCTCGGACTTCGTCCGCAGCCGCGTGGTCGGCGGCAAGCAGCAGATCACCGCCGCCATCGACTTCCACACGTACAGCGAACTGGTGCTCTGGCCGTTCGGGTGGACGTACAACGACACGGCGCCGGGCCTGACGGCCGACGACCTCGCCGTGTACAAGACCATCGGCACGAGCATGGCCAACAGCAACGGCTACACGCCGGAGCAGTCGAGCGACCTGTACATCACGGACGGGACGATCGACGACTGGCTGTGGGGCAACCAGAAGATCTTCGCCTACACCTTCGAGATGTACCCGTCCGAGACGGGCGGCGGGGGCGGCTTCTACCCGCCGGACGAGGTGATCGACCGCGAGACGGCGCGCAACCGTGACGCCGTCCTGCAACTGCTGGAGAACGCGGACTGCATGTACCGCTCGATCGGCAAGCAGTCGCAGTACTGCGCCTCGTAGCCGACCGCCGGGAACACCGCTCCGGGGCGCCCCCGCCACCAGGGGGGCGCCCCTCTCGGTGCCCGGACGGGCCCCTGAGAGCCCCGTCAGCCGAGGACGGCGAGGGCGTCGATCTCGATGAGGAGGCCGGCGGGCAGCCCGACGTAGACGGTGGTGCGGGCGGCCGGGGCCTCCTTGAGGCCCTGTTCCTCGAAGTAGGCGTTGTAGAGGGCGTTCATCTCGGCGAAGTGGCCGGTGTCGGTCAGGTAGACGCGGATCATCATCACGTCGTCCCAGCCCGCGCCGCCGGCTTCCAGGACGGAGCGGACGTTCTCCAGCGTCTGGAGGGTCTGCTCGCGCAGCGTCGGCCCGGCGGGGGTGGGCGCCTGGCCGTCCACGTGCGGGAGGAAGCCGACCTGGCCGGCGACCTGGAGGATGTTCCCCTTGCGCACGCCGTGCGAGAACTTCGCGGGCGGGGTGGTGTGGGTGTCGGGCGTGAGGGCGGTCTTCTCGGTCACGGGGTGTCCTCGTCGTTCTGTGGGGAGCCGGAGTACTCGCGGCTGACGGTGTCGGCGGTGCGCAGGACCAGGGGCAGCAGTTCGAGCAGGCCCTCGGCGGGGACGACCACGCCGGGCGCGGAGACGGACAGCGCGGCGACGACCCGCCCGTCCGGCCCGCGCACGGGTGCGCCCACGCAGTTGATCGACTCCTCGTGCCCGCCCAGGTCGGCGGCCCAGCCCTGTTCCCGTACGAGGTCCAGCTCGCGCAGGAAGGCCTGCGCGTCGGGGGTGGAGCGGGCGGTGTAACGGGGGTAGTCGATGCGCTCGGCGAGGCTGCACCGCTCGGCCTCGGGAAGGTCGGCGAGCAGCAGCTTCGCGACGGCGGCGACGGTGAGCGGGACGGGCTTGCCGATGCGGGAGTACATCCGGACGGGGTAGCGGCTGTCGACCTTGTCGACGTAGACCACCTCGTCGTCCTGGTGCAGGGCGAGGTGCACGGTGTGCCCGGTGAGCCGGTTGAGCTCGACGAGGTGGGGGTGCGCGACGGCGCGGACGTCCAGGTTCTCCAGGGCCTGCCCGGCCAGCGCGAAGAGCTGCGCGCCGAGGCGGTAGCGGCCGTCGGGCCGGCGGTAGACGAAGCCGTGCTCGTGCAGGGTGCGCAGCAGGCGCAGGGCCGTGCTCTTGTGCACGCCGAGCTCCTCGGCCACCTCGCCGAGCCCCGCCGCGCCCTTCGCGAGCAGCGGCATGATGCGCAGCGCCCGCTCCACCGACTGACTCACGCCACGCCCTTCCGGAACCCTGGACACACCGCGGGACGTTGACCGTTCACACCAGGAATGTTAGACAGCCACAAGCACAGCACGCAACGAGCGTTGCAGAACTTGCAACGCGAGGAGGAATCCGCATGGGCACCGACGCAGTCCGCCGGCTCGCCGACGAACCGGTCGACCACCGGTTCAAGGGGCTGCCGCCCGACGCCGGGCAGGCGAATCTCACGGTCGGGCAGCTGGCCGCCGAGAAGCGGGACCTCTACACCGGCGGCTTCACCACCCCCGTCCTCACGCTCGACGCCGACGCGCTGGAGCACAACCTCACGGCCCTCGGCACGTACGCCGCCCGGCACGACCTCGCCTTCGCCCCGCACGGCAAGACCTGCATGGCGCCGCAGCTCTTCCGGCGCCAGCTCGAACACGGCGCCTGGGGCATCACCGCCGCCGTCCCCCACCAGGCCCGCGTCTACCGCGCCTTCGGCATCCAGCGGATCTTCCTGGCCAACGAGCTCGTCGATCCGGCCGCCCTGCGCTGGGTGGCCGCCGAGCTCGCCGCCGACCCGGAGTTCCGCTTCGTCTGCTACGTCGACTCCGTGCGCGGGGTCGAGCTCATGGACCTGGCCCTGCAGGGGCAGGGCCAGGTCGTCGACGTCGTCGTCGAGCTCGGCGCCGGCGAGGGCGCCCGCACCGGCGCGCGGACCGACGAGGACTGCCGGGCCGTCGCCGACGCCGTGGCCCAGGCCGCCGCCCTGCGCCTCGTCGGCATCGCCGGGTACGAGGCCGAGGTCCCCGGCGCCGACCCGGACTCCGTCCACGCCTACCTGCGCCGGATGACCGCGCTCGCCGTCGAGTTCGACCGGGCCGGGCGGTTCGCGCCCGACGTCGAGGAGATCGTCGTCAGCGCCGGCGGCTCCGCCTGGTTCGACGCCGTCGCCGACGTGTTCGCCGAGCTCCCGGAGCTGTCCCGGCCGACGCTGCGGCTGCTGCGCTCCGGCGCGTACGTCTCCCACGACCACGGCTGGTACACCCGCCTCACCCCCTTCAACCGCGTCCCGCAGGAGGGCGGCCTGCGCCCCGCCTTCCGGCTCTGGACCCAGGTCGTCTCCCGCCCCTCCCCCACACAGGCCTTCGTCAACGCGGGCAAGCGCGACATCGCCTACGACCTCGGCCTGCCCGAGGCCGAGCTCGTCCGCGACGCTCTCACCGGCGAGGAGCGCCCCGCCACCGGCGTGCGCGTGGTCAAACTGTCCGACCAGCACGCCTGGCTGGAGACCGACTCCGCGGACGGGGTGAACGTCGGCGACTGGGTGGCGCTCGGAATGTCCCACCCCTGCACGATCTTCGAGAAGTGGCCGCTGATCCCGGTCGTCGCGGCCGACGGGACGGTCACCGACTACGTGCGCACCTTCTTCTAGCCGCGCCGTGGACCTGGTCATCCGCGGGGCCCGCGTCGTCGACGGCACGGGCGGGCCCTCGTACACCGCCGACGTCGGCGTGCACGGGGGCCGGATCGCCGAGATCGGCCGGATCCGCTCCGGCGGCCGGCACACCGTCGACGCGCACGGCCTCGCGCTGGCTCCCGGCTTCGTCGACATGCACGCCCACAGCGACCTCGCCCTGCTCCGCGACCCCGACCACAGGGCCAAGGCCGCCCAGGGCGTGACCCTCGAGGTCCTCGGCCAGGACGGGCTCTCGTACGCGCCCGTCGACGACCGCACGCTCGCCGAGGTGCGGGCCGCCATCACCGGCTGGAACGGCGCGGGCGAGGACATCGAGTTCGACTGGCGGGACGTGGGCGGGTACCTGGACCGGCTCGATCGCACCGGCATCGCCGTCAACGCCGCGTACCTCGTCCCGCAGGGCACCGTCCGCGCGTACGCCCTCGGCTGGGACGACCGCCCGGCCAGCCCCGCCGAGCTCGACCGGATGCGGGCGCTCGTCGCCGAGGGCCTCGCGCAGGGCGCCGTCGGCATGTCCTCGGGGCTCACCTACACCCCCGGCATGTACGCCTCCGGCGCCGAACTGACGGAGCTGTGCCGCGTGGTGGCCGGGTACGGCGGCTACTACTGCCCGCACCACCGCTCGTACGGGCGCGGCGCACTCGGTGCGTACGCCGAGATGGTCGAGCTGAGCCGGGAGGCCGGCTGCGCGCTCCATCTCGCGCACGCCACCATGAACTTCGCGGAGAACGAGGGCCGGGCGGGCGCGCTCCTCGCCCTCCTCGACGGGGCCCTCGCCGCCGGGGCCGACATCACCCTCGACTCGTACCCGTACACCCCGGGCTGCACCACCCTCGTCGCGCTCCTGCCGAGCTGGGCGAACGAGGGCGGGCCGGAGGCCGTCCTCGCCCGCCTGCGCGACGACGCCGAGGCCGAGCGCATCCGGTACGCGCTGGAGGTGACCGGGGCCGACGGCTGCCACGGCGTCCCCGTCGACTGGGCGACGATCGAGATCTCGGGGACGGCCGACCCCGCGCACGGGGCGTACGTCGGCACGCGCCTGCGGGACTGGGACACCGCTCGGCGGCTGCTGGTGGAGGACCGGCTGGGGCCGACGATCCTCCAGCACGTCGGCCACGAGGAGAACGTCCGGGCGATCATGCGCCACCGGGTCCACACCGGCGGCTCCGACGGCATCCTCCGGGGCGCGAAACCGCATCCGCGGGCGTACGGCACCTTCCCGCACTACCTCGGGCGCTACGTGCGCGAGCTCGGCGTGCTCTCGCTGGAGGAATGCGTGGCCCACCTGTCGGGCCGCCCGGCGGCCCGACTGCGGCTGCCCGACCGGGGGTTGGTGCGCACGGGCCACCGCGCCGACCTCGTCCTGTTCGATCCGGAGACGGTCGCGGCCGGGTCCTCGTACGAGAACCCGCGCGCGCTGCCGGCCGGCATCCCGCACGTGCTGATCGACGGCCGGTTCGTGATGCGGGACGGGCGCAGGACGGACGTCCTGGCCGGCCGGTCGGTCCGCAGGACGCCGTACCGGGGCCGTTGAGCGGCGCAGCCCCTGAGGCCGCTCAGCCGTTGGGGCCGCCGGGGGTTCGGGCCGTCCGCCTACGATGGGCGGCATGCTCGCTTTCGTCCCCGCCGCGCTCTTCTTCGTCCTCTTCTGCGTGAGCGTGCGGGAGGACCGCCGGCGCTTCCGGAACGCGGTCCTGCTGGGCCTCACCCTGATGTTCGGATCGACGGGCCTGCTGTTCCAGATACCTGAGCTGCCGTCACCGCTGGACGCGGTCGCGGTGCTGCTGGTGCTGCTCGTGCCGACGGTCGGCACGCTCGTACTCGGCGGCTACCTGATCCGCAATGGCCTGACGATGATCCGCAAGGAGGGCCGCAGCCCGACCAACATGCTGTCCATGGCGGCGGGCCTCGGGATCTTCGCGCTGATCGCGCTGGTCCTCGGGGTGGCCGGCCGGGGCTCGCGCGTCGTGGACACGATGGTGGCGGGCCTGATCATGCTCGTCGGCTACGTCTCCTTCCTCTTCCTCTGCTTCCTCACGTACGCCTTCCTCTACGGGCGGATCACGGTGCGCGGTGACGTCGACTACGTGGTGATGCTGGGCTCCGGCCTCATCTGCGGCGAGCGGGTGCCTCCGCTGCTGGCCTCCCGCCTGGAGAAGGGCCGGCAGATCCACGCCGCCCAGGTGGCCCGCGGCGGCCGGGTGCCGCTGCTGCTGGTCTCGGGCGGGCAGGGGACGGACGAGAGGCTGTCGGAGGCGCGGGCGATGGCCGACTGGCTGATCGCGCAGGGCGTCCCGGAGGAGCAGATACGGCTCGAGGAGCGCTCCCGTACGACGAAGGAGAACCTCGCCTTCAGCCGCACGATCATGCTCGATGCGGACCCCGGCTACCGCTGCGTGGTCGTCACCAACAACTTCCACGCGTTCCGGGCCGCCATGACGGCCCGCAGGGCCGGGGTGAACGGGCAGGTGCTCGGTTCCCCGACGGCCACGTACTTCTGGCCGAGCGCCACCCTGCGCGAGTTCGTCGCGGTGTTCTGGGAGCACCGGGCGGTGAACCTGAGCATCTGCGCCTCGATAGTCGCTCTGACGGCGTTCGCGGCGGTCGCCTCGGCGTGACGGCGCGGGCCGGGGGCCCTGCAGGTGCGTTCATGGCGATGTCGCCGGAGGATGAGGGGATCGGGGGACATTCCGAGGAGGTAACCGATGGACAGTGAATCGGACCAGCAGCCCAAGCGGCCGGCCAAGCTCTTCAGCGGCGGGGAACGGCCGTACGACCCCGAGGACCTCGTGATGGTGCAAGGCATGGAGCCGACTCCGGAGCGGCTCGAGAAGGCGCGCCAGCTGATCGAGAAGGAAGGCCCGGAGGTCATCGAGCGCTACCTCCCGTAGCGCGGACGGTAGCGCGGCACGAAAGCTGCTGGTGGCCCCGGTCCGGGGGCCGCACCCCCGGACCGGGGCCACACGTCGGCTGCGCCGGCCCGAGGCCGACCGCATCCAGAATCGGTGAAGGATCGTTAAGCCTCGCGGGGGCCCTGACTCGGAGGCACCGCCATGCAGACGATCACCATCGACTGGGACCACCCCACCGACCCGAAGCCGGGCCGCGAACGGGACCACGTCCGGGAGCACGTACGGGACTACGTGACGACCGGCGGACTCGACGGCCATCTGTGGCACGGGGTCCCCACGCTCCTGCTCACCACGGTCGACCGCACCACGGGCCGGACCGCCCGGACCCCGCTGATCTACGTCGAGGACGCGGGCCGCCACATCGTGCTCGCCGCGGACTGGGGCGCCCCGGAGCACCCGGCCTGGTACCGGAACCTGGCCGCCCACCCGGAGGTCCGCCTCCAGGTCGGCCCGGCCGTCTTCCAGGCCACGGCCCGTACGGCCTGCCCGATCGAGCGGGACGTCTACTGGCCCGCCATGACGGCCCTGTGGCCCCTGTTCGACGACTACCGGACGGCGGCGGCTCCCCGGGAGATCCCGCTGGTCATCCTGGAGCCGGCCCCCGGCCGCTGCGCCTGAGGCCGTCCGTACGGATCACGCCCCGCATCGGACCGGCCCGGCGGCCGGTCCGGTGCTCACCCGTGGTCGTAGACCGTCACGGGCACGTCCCGCGCGGACAGGGCCCGGGTGATCAGCGGTTCGATGCGGGGCCACGTGCCGCCGGCGAGGCCGCAGCCTATGCGGGGCATGTGGACCGAGGCCTCCCGTTCGAGCGCGTGCCCGGCGAGCGCCGCCAGGCAGCGCTCCACCGCGTCGTAGCGGATCGGGGGGCCTCCGCTGCCCGTGCGTATGCCGCGCTGGCCGACCATGTTGGCCACCCAGACGTCCGGCTTCACCTGGACCAGCTGGACCGCACCCAGCCCGAAGTCGTTCCCGCTGCGGCCCCGGTACCAGGCCCGGTACGCCTTCTCGGGCTCGGGCCAGCGCTTCGAGAGCGCCACCACGAAGCCCTTGCCCCAGCCGCCGATGTCGTTGCAGACGTGCGCGATGATCTTCGGCCCTTTGGCCTGCGGGCTGGTCGCGTCCCCCGCGATGATGCGCAGATGTTCCATGTTCCGCCCCTTTCCCCACCCACGACGGTACGGGCGGCCCCTGACATCGGTGCGCCGGCGGCGCCCGGGGGCCGGCCCTGCTCGAGCCCCGTACGCGCGCACCTCGAAGCGACGAGCGTGACGAGCGCAACACCGCCGCTCGCCCGCCCGCGCCCCCCACCGATTCCGCAGGCGGGAGCGCCGTGGTGCCGCCGTTTCCAAGGGCGGATCGCGCCGTCACCGTCCCATCATGCGAAACGGGACATATCCCTCCTCCGATCCTGCCCCGAATACCTCGGCGGAGCGCCCGTACGGCCCGTAAGCTCCCGTCATGCAGGTGATCCAGTCAACGAAACTCGCCAATGTCTGCTACGAGATCCGCGGCCCCGTCCTCGAAGAGGCCATGCGGCTCGAAGCAGCAGGTCATCGCATCCTCAAGCTCAACACCGGCAACCCCGCGGCCTTCGGCTTCGAGTGCCCGCCGGAGATCCTTGAGGACATGCTCCGCAACCTGGGCAACGCCCACGGGTACGGGGACGCGAAGGGGCTGCTCTCCGCGCGCCGCGCGGTCATGCAGCACTACCAGACCAAGGGCATCGAGCTGGACGTCGAGGACATCTACCTCGGCAACGGCGTCTCCGAGCTGATCCAGATGTCGATGCAGGCGCTGCTCGACGACGGCGACGAGGTGCTCGTCCCGGCGCCGGACTATCCGCTGTGGACCGCCTCCGTGTCGCTGGCCGGCGGCACCGCCGTGCACTACCGCTGCGACGAGCAGTCCGACTGGATGCCGGACCTCGCCGACATCGAGCGCAAGATCACCGACCGCACCCGCGCGATGGTGATCATCAACCCGAACAACCCGACCGGCGCCGTCTACGACGACGAGATGCTGCGCGGCCTCACGGACATCGCACGCCGCCACAACCTGATCGTCTGCTCCGACGAGATCTACGACCGGATCCTCTACGACGGCGCCACGCACACGAACACCGCCGCGATCGCCCCGGACCTGCTGACGCTCACCTTCAACGGGCTCTCCAAGAACTACCGCGTCGCCGGCTACCGGTCCGGCTGGATGGCGGTCTGCGGCCCCAAGAAGCACGCCGCGTCGTACATCGAGGGCCTGACGATCCTGGCCAACATGCGGCTGTGCGCGAACATGCCCTCGCAGCACGCCGTCGCGACCGCCCTCGGCGGCCGGCAGTCGATCACGGACCTCGTCCTCCCGGGCGGGCGGCTGCTGGAACAGCGCGACACGGCGTACGACCTGCTGACGCAGATCCCCGGCATCACCTGCGTGAAGCCCAAGGGCGCGCTGTACCTCTTCCCGAAGCTCGACCCGGCCGTCTACAAGATCAAGGACGACCGCCAGCTGGTCCTCGACCTGCTGCGGGCCGAGAAGATCATGGTGGTGCACGGTACGGGCTTCAACTGGCCCGAGCCCGACCACTTCCGCATCGTGACGCTGCCGAACCCCAAGGACCTGGCGGACGCGGTGACGCGGATCGGCAAGTTCCTCGACGGATACAGCCAGCCCTAGGAAGCATGCCTACCAGGCACGGGGTACTCGATACCGGATCGAGCACAACTTTAGAACGGATCCAATGTAGGATGGCCTCCTGACCACGCAGGAGGCCCCCTCATGTACGAGCCGATCCGCACGAAGCCGGTCGTCCACCGTCCGGGCGGCCGCCACTCCGACGCCCACGCCGGCTATCCGCACAGCAGCCGCGCCGAAGCCCTGGACACCCAGCTCGCCGGTCACCTGGCGGCCCTGCTGACCGTCACCGACGAGCTCGGCCTCGACGGCGCAGCCGCCCGTATCGCCGCCCAGGTGACCCGGCTGCGGGGTGCGGAGCCCACGCGGGCACCGCACGCCGACATCGCCGGGGCCGCCGAGCTCACCGCCCTGCACCAGCGGGCCCATGACCTCGCCGGCCGCGCGCTGGTCGTCGCCGCGTCCCGCGCCGACACCACCGTCGCGATCCTCGCCGCCGAGCGCATGGACGCGCACGCCGCCGCCCTGGCCTCGCAGAACCTGGCCGGCAGCCTCTGATCGGCCCCGGTCCGGGGCCGCGGAGGCTCCGGACCGGGCGCCACCGCCCTGGCCGGGCCGGGGTTCGGGCCCGGACCCGCGCCTCACACGCCGGCGGGGCCGGACGGGGTGAAGTCTGCGGCGGCGACTCCGCACCACGGGGTTGTCGCCGGGGGCCAGCGGGGGCCCAGGGCTTCGGCGTGTTCCGTGGCGGCCGGGGCCACGCCCGGGACCCTGACCAGGGCCTGGGCCGAGCGGGCAGCCGGGTCCGGGGTGGCCTTTTCGCGGAACTCGACCGTGACCACGTACGCGCCCGTGCCCTCGGGGCGGCCCGCCACCTCCACCGTCGCCACCACGCGGCGGCTGCCCGGGTCGATCCGGCAGCCGGTGACCCGTACGTCCTCCACCGCCGGTCGCGGCGGCGCCGCGCCCGGCTCGCCGCTGGCCCAGACGTACAGGCCCAGCGGGGCGAACACCAGCAGGCCGGCCACGACCGTCAGGCCGACCGCCCAGCCCTGCCACTTCAACGCGCTCACGCCCATGGGACGATCCTCCCGGCCTGCCGCCCCGCCTGCCAGCACCGGCCGATCCACACAGCATTTCGAAGTGGGACCGCCTGGACACCTGACGTTCACTCGACTTCGCGCGGAATGTGGGTTTCCGCGAGCACGCTGCACCCGTGAGACGCATCCTAGGAATCGCCCTGGCGGTCCTCCTCCTCGGCGGCGTGGTCGCCGTCGCGCTCGCCGGAGGAGACAAGACCCCACGCACGGCAACGAAGACCGTGAAAGGCGTCATCGGATCCGAGAAGTCCGAATACTTCCGCGATCCCGACGTCGTCAAAGCCCTGGCCGACAGGGGCTACACCGTGAAGACCGAAACGTCCGGCTCCTGGGCGATGGACCAACTCGCCCTCAAGGAGTTCGACTTCGCCTTCCCCAGCAGCAGTGAACCCGCCCCGGAGATCGAGGCCGCGGCCGGCGTCAAGGGGGCCCAGACCACCAAGCCCTTCTTCTCGCCGCTCGTGGTCGTCGCCCGCTCCAACGCCGCCAAGGTGCTCGCCGACAACAACCTCGCCAAGATGACCGGCAAGAACTCCGGGACCCTCCTCATGGGCCCCTACCTCAAGGCCGCCGACGAGAAGCGCAGCTGGCAGCAGCTGTCCGGCTCCGCCGCCTACGCGGAGCTCACCGGCACCGTGTTCATCAAGACCACCGATCCCGCGACGTCCAACTCCGGCGCGCTCTTCCTGGCCGCCACCTCGAACGTCGCCAACGGCAGCAACGTGGTCTCCGACCAGGCCGGCATCGACCGCACCGCGCCGCTGATGCAGAAGCTGATCTCCGTCCAGGGCGCCCTGGAGCCGAGCACCGACGACCCCTTCCGGGCCTTCATCTCCGGCAGCGGCGAACCGCTGATCCTCGCGTACGAGTCCCAGGTGGCCTCCCTGCTCCAGCAGAAGCAGGCCCCGGGGGACATGGTGGTGCTCTACCCGGACACCACGGTCAACTCCCCGCACACCTTCGTGCCGATCAGCGAGAACGCCAAGGAGCTCGGCGCCCTCCTCGCCACCGACCCGAAGCTGCGCGAGCTGGCCGTCCGGCACGGGTTCCGGCCGCAGAACGGCGTGCCCGAGTTCACCGCGGCCACCGCCGCACACGCCGCGTACCTCAACCCGGAGCTGGCCGGCATCCGCCAGGTCAGCGCACCGACCGTCAAGATCCTGATGGCGCTGGCCGCGCGCGCCAAGGGCTAGGGGGGACGTACATGACTCTGACACCACCGGAGGACGGCCCGCTCGTCCTCACCGCCCCCGAGCCCGTCGCCCCCGTCAAGCGGGAGCAGGCTTCGGGCCTCGTACCGCTCCAGGACGGGGTGCGCGAGGAGATGGCCCGCCGGGCCGGGGAGTACGTCGGCTCGCTCGCCGGGATCGACGCCCGCTCCCCCGAGTTCGCCAGCCGCATCGTAGAGATCTCCGGGCTCGGCGCCGCCGACATCCGCAGCGCCGCCCAGCAGTCCAACCGGATGCTCGAGCGGGCCGTACGGTCCCTCGGCTCCGACGGGGGCGGCGACGCCCAGGCCCGCGTCGCGGGATCCCTGGTCGAGCTGCGCCGCACCGTGGAGGACCTCGACCCGCGGGACACGCCCGCCAAGGGCGTCAAGGCGCTCCTGGCGAAGCTGCCCGGCGGCAACAAGTTCCGCGACCACGTGGCCAAGTACGCCTCGTCGCAGGCCACCCTCAACAGGATCGTGGGCGCGCTGCGCGGCGGCCAGGACGAGCTGCGCCGCGACAACGCCGCCCTGCACACCGAGCGGGCACGCCTGTGGGAGACCATGGGCAAGCTGCAGGAGTACGCCGTCCTCACCGAGGCCCTCGACACGGCGGTCGAGCAGCGGATCACCGAGGCCGAGCTCAGCGACCCGCAGGCGGCCGACGCGATGCGCGCCGACCTCCTGTTCCCGGTCCGGCAGAAGCACCAGGACCTGCTGACGCAGCTGGCGGTGTGCGCGCAGGGCTACCTGTCGATGGACGTGGTCCGGCGCAACAACGACGAGCTGATCAAGGGCGTCGACCGGGCCGCCACCACCACCGTGTCCGCGCTGCGGATCGCTGTGATGCTGGCTTCGGCCCTCGACAACCAGCGCAAGGTGATCGAGCAGGTCAACACGTTGCGGACGACCACCGAGGACCTGATCCGCGGGAACGCGGAGATGCTGTCCACGCAGAGCGGGGAGATCCAGCGGATCGCCGCCGACCCGGCGGTCGGCGCGGAGACGCTGCGGACGGCCTTCGCGCAGATCTACCGGACGCTGGACGCGATCGACACGTTCAAGGTGCAGGCCACCGAGAACATGGCCGCCACCGTCGAGTCCCTGACCGGGGAACTGCAGACCGCGTCGGCCCACCTGGCCCGTACGCGTACCTCCGGCGCCCTGGAAGGCGGGGACCGATGACCATCCGTGGCGTCCGTACCGCTTCGGTGCGCAGACGGCTCGCGGCGGCGGTCGCGCTGGCCGCGACCCTGCTGGGGGCCTCGGCCTGCACCTCCGACGATCCGGATCCGGCGAAGCCCAGCGGGTCGAAGTACCAGGAGGGCAAGCTGCGGGTGCTGGCCTCCAGCGAACTGGCCGACATGGAGCCGGTGCTGAAGGCCGCGAAGGCCGCCACCGGGGTCACCGTCGAGCTGACCTGGTCCGGCACCCTGGACGCGGCCGAGCAGGTCGCCTCGGGCAAGGCCGACGGCAAGTACGACGCGATCTGGCTTTCCTCCAACGACTATCTGCGGCTGCGCCCCGAGGCCGCCGGGAAGCTCAGCAGCGAGACCCCGGTGATGTCCTCGCCGGTCGCGCTCGGCGTCCGGGCGGACGCGCTGGCCCGGCTCGGCTGGAAGCCGGAGGAGGTCACCTGGTCGGCGGTGCACGAGGCCGTCGCCGCCGGGAAGCTCTCGTACGGGATGACCGATCCGGTGCGCTCCAACTCCGGTTTCTCCGCGCTGATCTCGGTGGCCTCCGGGCTGTCGGGCGCGCAGGCGGCGCTGACCGACGCGGACGTGAACACGGCCCGGCCGAAGCTGAAGGAGTTCTTCGCCGGGCAGAAGCTGACCTCGGGTTCCTCGGGCTGGCTGGCCACCGCGTACGCGAAGCGCGGGGACGTGGACGCGCTGGTGAACTACGAGTCCGTGCTGCTGTCCATGAACCGGGACGCGGAGACCGGCCTGACGGTGATCCGGCCGCGCGACGGCGTGGTCACCGCCCACTACCCGCTGACCCTGCTGACCTCGGCCCCGGCCGGGGCCCGCGAGTCGGGGCGGGCCCTGACCGACTACCTGAGCGGCGCCGAGGCGCAGAAGGCGATCACCGAGAAGACCTTCCGCCGGCCGGTCGCGGCCGGGGTGCAGCCTGCCGCAGGGCTGAACGCGGACAAGCGGCGGGAACTGCCGTTCCCGGGCACCCGGTCGGTCGCCGACGGGCTGCTGGCCTCGTACGAGAACGAGCTGCGCCGGCCCTCGCGCACGGTGTACGTCCTGGACACCTCGGGCTCCATGGCCGAGGAGGACCGCATCGGGCGGCTGCGGTCGGCGCTCACCGAGCTGACGGGCACGGACGGTTCGGGGACCGGGCAGCGGTTCCGGGACCGCGAGGAGGTGACGCTCCTGCCGTTCGGCGACAGGGTGAAGGAGGTGCTGACGCACGTCGTCGAGCCGGGCAATCCGGGTCCCGCGCTGGATGCGATCCGGGGCGATGTGAAATCGCTCCGGCCGCAGGGGGGTACGGCCGTGTACGGCAGTCTGAAGGCGGCGTACGAGCACCTGGGGAAGGGCGACGCGGACGCGTTCACCTCGATCGTGCTGATGACGGACGGGCAGAGCGGCGACAAGGCGAAGGACTTCGACTCCTTCTACGCCGGGCTGCCGGACGCGCAGAAGCACACGCCGGTCTTCGCGGTGCTGTTCGGGGACTCGGACCGCAAGGAGCTCGCCCACATCACCGAACTGACCGGCGGGCGGCTCTTCGACGCCACCGACGGCAACGGTTCGCTGGACGGAGCCTTCGAGGAGATCCGTGGCTACCAATAGACCCGCCGCCGGCGGGAGAGGGCTCGGCGCGCGCCTTCTCGGATACCTGGAATCGAAGAAGAACCTGGCCGGCAGCGCCTGCGGCGTGGCCGGGCTGGGCCTGACCCTCACCGGTGTCGCGGGCACGTACTGGCCGGTGGTCGTGGCGGGGCTGTACGGCGCGGGCGCGCTGATCGCCCCGCCGGAGCGGCCGGCGCCACCGGAGCCGGAGGGTCCCACCGAGCAGCTGAACGGCGTACGGGAGCAGTTCGGCCGGCTGCGGGAGTACGTGGCCGAGGTGGAGCTGCCCGCTCCGGCCGAGGGGCGGCTCGTGGAGCTGATGGAGCTGTACGGGGCGCTGCTGGAGCCGGGGTGGGTGGCCGACGTCCTGGCCACCGATCCGGAGTCGGTGCACGCGCTGTCGCGGGCGATCGAGCTGGACGTGCCGGAGTGCGTGGACACGTACAACCGGACGCGCTGGTGGACCCGGCTCACCCCGGGCGGGGAGTCGCCGGAACGCCACCTGGAGCGGCAGCTGTCGCTGCTGTTCGAGGAGGCGGAACGCGTGACGGCGGACCTCCGCGAAGCAGAGGCCCGCCGTCAGCAGACGCACACGACCTACCTGGAGGAGCGCGGACAACGCTCCTGACAGGTATGACTTCTGGCCGGTGCTGCGGTGGGAACCGCTTGGTCGGGGGCTCCCACAGCGGTGGGCGCCGCTTGGTCGGGGGCTCCCACGTTCATTGGCCCTTCTTCAGGGCGCGGCCTGGCTCAGCCCAGGCGCTCGACGAGCGCGTGGTACTGGTCCCACAGCTCCTTGGGAGTGTGGTCGCCGTAGGTGTTCAGGTGCTCGGGGACCAGGGAGGCCTCGTCCCGCCACACCTCCTTGTCGACGGTGAGGAGGAAGTCCAGGTCCTCGGCCGCGATGTCGAGGCCGTCGGTGTCGAGGGAGGCCACGGTCGGCAGGATGCCGATGGGGGTCTCGACGCCCTCGGCCTTGCCGTCGAGGCGCTCGACGATCCACTTCAGGACGCGGCTGTTCTCGCCGAAGCCGGGCCACACGAACTTGCCCGCGTCGTTCTTGCGGAACCAGTTCACGTAGTAGATCTTCGGGAGCTTGGACTGGTCCTTGCCCTTGGCGACGTCGACCCAGTGGCCCATGTAGTCGCCCATGTTGTAGCCGCAGAACGGCAGCATGGCGAACGGGTCGCGGCGCAGCTCGCCGACCTTGCCCTCGGCGGCGGCGGTCTTCTCGGAGGCGATGTTCGAGCCGATGAAGACGCCGTGGTTCCAGTCGAAGGACTCGGTGACCAGCGGCACGGCGGAGGCGCGGCGGCCGCCGAAGAGGATCGCGGAGACCGGGACGCCCTTGGGGTCCTCCCACTCGGGGGCGATCGTCGGGCACTGGGACGCCGGGACGGCGAAGCGGGCGTTGGGGTGGGCCGCCGGGGTCTCGGACTGCGGGGTCCAGGCGTTGCCCTTCCAGTCGATGAGCTCGGCCGGGGGCTCCTCGGTCATGCCCTCCCACCAGACGTCGGAGCCGTCCGGGGTGAGCGCGACGTTGGTGAAGACGGTGTTCGCGTACATCGTCTTCATGGCGTTGGCGTTGGTGTGCTCGCCGGTGCCGGGCGCGACGCCGAAGAAGCCGGCCTCGGGGTTGATCGCGTACAGGCGACCGTCCTCGCCGAAGCGCATCCAGGCGATGTCGTCGCCGATGGTCTCGACCGTCCAGCCGGGGATCGTGGGCTCCAGCATGGCCAGGTTCGTCTTGCCGCAGGCGCTCGGGAACGCGGCGGCGACGTACTTCGCCTCACCCTGCGGCGGGGTGAGCTTGAGGATCAGCATGTGCTCGGCGAGCCAGCCCTCGTCGCGCGCCATGACGGAGGCGATGCGCAGCGCGTAGCACTTCTTGCCGAGCAGGGCGTTGCCGCCGTAGCCCGAGCCGTACGACCAGATCTCGCGGGTCTCGGGGAAGTGCGAGATGTACTTGGTGGTGTTGCAGGGCCACGGCACGTCGGCCTGGCCCTCGGCGAGCGGAGCGCCGAGGGTGTGGACGGCCTTGACGAAGAAGCCGTCGGTGCCGAGCTCGTCGAGGACGGGCTTGCCCATGCGGGTCATCGTGCGCATGGCGACCGCGACGTAGGCGGAGTCGGTGATCTCGACGCCGATCGCGGAGAGCTCGGAGCCGAGGGGGCCCATGCAGAAGGGGACGACGTACATCGTCCGGCCCTTCATGGAGCCGCGGAAGATACCTTCCTGCCCGGCGAAGATCTCCTTCATCTCGGAAGGAGCCTTCCAGTGGTTCGTCGGACCCGCGTCCTCCTCCTTCTCGGAGCAGATGAAGGTCCGGTCCTCGACGCGCGCGACGTCGGACGGGTCGGAGGCGGCGTAGTACGAGTTGGGGCGCTTGCCCTCGTCGAGCTTCTTGAACGTGCCCTTGGCGACGAGCTCCGCGCACAGGCGCTCGTACTCGGCCTCGGAGCCGTCACACCAGACGACCCGGTCGGGCTGGGTGATCGCTGCGATCTCGTCCACCCAGGAGATCAGCTCCTGGTGGGACGTCGGGAGGGAAAGGGGAGCCGCGTTCTCGCGCGCCACGATTGCTCCTTGTTGAGGGGTTGTTTGGTGTTTGCCCCGTGGGGGCTGCGACCCGGACGCTTCGCGCTCCGCTCATCCGGTGCCGACCGCACTCATCTGATCATCCGGTGCATGTGCGCATATGTCCAGGGGGCCTCTCACGTGAGCATCGCCACTCCCGTCAATCTTCCGTAAAGCGCACAAGGGAAACCTACGGACCCGTAGGTAGCATGGCGGCCATGAGTTCTGACGCCGCCGCCATGCCGGTCGACGCCGTACCGGTCGTACCCGACGCCTCCGAGGCACCGGAGGCCAAGCCGCTGATGCGCGGCTGGCTGCACACCGGGATGTTCCCTGCCGTCGTCATCGCGGGCCTGGCGCTGATGGCCTTCACCGAATCGACCCGGGCCCGGGTGGCGTGCGGGGTGTACATCCTCACGGCCTGCCTGCTGTTCGGCGTCAGCGCGGTGTACCACCGCGGCACCTGGGGCCCCCGGGGTGAAGCCATCCTGCGGCGTCTCGACCACGCCAACATTTTTCTGATCATCGCAGGGACCTATACCCCGCTGACGGTGCTCCTGCTCCCGCCCTCCACCGGACGGACGCTCCTGTGGGCGGTGTGGATCGCGGCCGCGGCCGGCATCGCCTTCCGTGTCTTCTGGGTCGGCGCCCCGCGCTGGCTCTACACCCCCTGCTACATAGCGATGGGCTGGGCGGCGGTCTTCTTCCTCCCCGACTTCCTGCGCACCGGCGGCATCGCCGTCCTGGTCCTGGTGATCGCCGGCGGGCTCCTCTACAGCGCGGGCGGCGTGATCTACGGCATGAAGCGCCCGAACCCCTCCCCCCGCTTCTTCGGCTTCCACGAGGTCTTCCACTCGCTGACGCTGGCCGCCTTCGTGGCCCACTACGTCGGCATCTCGCTGGCGGCCTACCAGCACTAGGTGCCCGAACTGCCGGAGCCCCGTCGCGGTGCGCGGCGGGGCTCCGTTGTGCCGGGGCGGCCAGACGGCCTACGTGCAGGCGTAGCCGTCGCCGTCCGGGTCCAGGCGCAGCGGGTCGCTGCCGTTGACCTTCATGCGCCGGGGGTACTGGTGGGAGGCCAGCCAGTCGCAGCGGGCCTTCGTCGTCGGCTTCACCTCCGCCGGGAAGTTCGTCGGGACGCACTGGCTGACCGTGCCGTAGTGCCGGTCGCAGCCGGCGACGCTCGGCGCGACGGGCACCGAGTCCCGCTTGCCGGGGTTCTGCCTGGGGGCCGCCTGTGGCGCGTCCGCGAAGTCGTGGACGTGCGGCGACGGGGCCTCCGCCGTGGCCGCGAGCGCCGACGGACCGCCCAGGTGCACCCAGGTCGCCACCGACGGGATGCCGTTCGCGTCGACCCCGAAGAGCATGTACCAGCCCGGCGGGGCCAGGTTCGGGTTGCTGGTGACGTTCAGGTCGATGGTGGTGTTGTTGACCACCGACATCGGCAGGTCCACGAACCGCTGGTTCGGGTCCGAGGAGTGCGTGACCGCCGCCGGACGGATCAGCTCCGCCTTGGCGATCGGCCGGTCGACGGTGATCCGCTGCGTGTCCCCGTACACCCACTGCGTGTCGATCACCGAGGTGAGCTTCGGGCGCGCGCCCTTGAACAGGTACGGCGGCGTGTAGATCGACACGTTGTTGTTGTACGTGCCGTTGCCCGGGTTGTCGCCGACCGTCATGACCCGCCCGTCGGGCAGCAGGAAGGCGCCCGAGTGGTACGTCCGCGGGATCGGGTCGGCCGGCAGTCCGGCCTTGTAGGTGTTGGTCGCCGGGTCGAAGAACGAGGCCTCGTACACCGGGTCGGCCCGGTCGTGCAGCCCGCCGCCGGTCTCCAGGACCTTGCCGTCCGGCAGCAGCACCGCCGACACGTACATCTTGCCCTCGGCCCCGGTCTGCGCCCGCTTGACCCCGCCCACGTCGACGAGGCCCTGCGGCAGATCAGGACCGGCGGTGTACGCGGGGCTCGGCGCCTTCAGGTCGATCAGCTCGGTGAGCCGGTTGGCCGCCGGGTTCGACTCGTTGTTGCCGCCGCCGATCGTCAGGACCCGCTGGTCCTGCGCGGGCGGGAGCAGGACGCTCGCCGACTCGTCGCGCTCGTCCTTCTTGCGCAGCCCGGGCACGTCCGTGATCGTGTTGGCGTTGTAGTCGTAGATCGACGCGCCGCTGCCCTGCGTGCCGCTGCCGAAGGTGTGGCTGCCCGAGTAGAAGAGCCGCCCGTCCTGCATCAGGATCATCGACGGGTACAGGCCCCAGTACGACCAGGTCTGGTTGACCTCGTTCATCGGGAGCCACTTGTTCTGCGCCGCCGAGAACTTCTCCGCGGTCACGTTGCCCGTCGAGTCCTCCTTCAGGCCGCCGAAGGAGATCACGTCGCCGTTGCCGAGGATCGTCGCCGACGGGTACCAGTGCCCGCCGTTCATGTCGTTGGTCCTCGTGTACGCCTCGGTCGCCGGGTCGAAGACGTAACTGTCCTTCAGCCCCTGGTAGCCGATCTTGCCGTCGGCGGACGGGTACCCCTTGTTGCCGCTCATCACGAGCACCCGGCCGTCCGACAGCTGCACGTGCCCCGCGCAGAACATGTCCACCGGCGTCGGGATCGTCTTGAAGGACCCGTTCGCCGGGTCGTACACGGCCGAGGTGAACGTGCCGGCGTTGAACTGGGCGATGTCGTTGCCCGAGCCCGCGATCAGCAGCACCTTGCCGTTCTTCAGGACGACGGCGTGCATCGAGCGCACCGGGTTCTTGGCCGGGATCACCTCCCACTTGCCCTTGGCGCACTGCTCGGCCGTACCCGTGCACCCCGGCTGCGGCGGGGCCGCGCCGACCTCCTCGAGCGCGTAGTCGTCGGTGGTGAGCGTGCCCACCCCGTAGACCGACAGTCCCCACGTGATCTTGTCGGTACCGGGCGGAACGGCGGGCGTACGGACCTCCGTACGCGCCCAGCCGGCGCTGACCGGCGGATTCTGCAGGTCGGTCCAGTACTGCCAGCCCGCGGTGGTGTCGTGGCGGAACACGGTCACCGACACGTCCGGGGTGTTCGACTTGTACCAGGCGGACAGGTCGTACTGCCTGCCCGGCACCACGGTCGGGGCGCAGGTGGCGTTCTCCGTGACCAGCGCCTTGCGGTCACCGCTGAGGCGGCGGGTCAGCGAGACCTTCATGGCCTTCGTGCCGCTGTGCGCGTCGGCGACGGTGGCGTAGCTGAAGTCGTTGTCACCCCAGCCGGACTTCTCCCAGCAGGAGGGCATGTCCTCGCCGGGGGCGCCGGCGGTCTCGAAACCGGAATTGGTGAGCAGATTGGGCGGTCCGGCCGTGGCCTGCTGCGGTGCGGTGAGCAGCAGACCCGCGGTCATCGCCCCGACGGCCAGCAGGGCGGCGCGCCGCCCGGCCTTCCGCCGGATGTTCGCTGGCATGGACAAGTTCCCTTCTGTTCTGTGCGGTTCGGTGCGGCTCAGCACCTGGTGGTGCGTGCGGTACGACGCGTACGTGCACGCGTACGCGCCTTGCGCGGCAGGTAGACGAGGGCCTCGGTGGCCGCGAACCGCAGGACGAACGTGGTGACCAGGGCGAGGGCGGTGGCGGACAGCACCTCCATGCCGAATCTGCCGACGAACAGCGCGATCAGCGGGATGCGCAGCAGCAGGTCGGCATTGGCCAGCACGGCGAAGCGGCCGATCCGGTCCGCCCAGTGGCGGTGGCGGCGCCGGTCACGGAAGAGCAGGGTCTCGATGAGGACGAAGTTCCAGAGCACCCCGGCCTGGTTGGCGGCGATCTCGGCCGGCAGGTAGTGCATCCCGGCATGCGTCAGCAGCCACAGCGCGAGGAGGTTCGGGACGAAGCCGGAAAGCCCGATCAGCCCGAAGCCGATCATGCGGGCCAACGGGGTCGCCGAGCGCAGCGCGGCCAGGTGGGCCAGGAACCGCATCCCCTCGCGGGCGCTCGACTTGGACTCGCCGCAGTAGCGGTCCTGGAAGACGAACGGCACCTCGGCGACCTTGGCGGGGCGGCAGCGCACCGCCAGTTCCAGCAGGATCTTGTAGCCGAGGGGTTTGAGGGCGTCCGCGGTGACGGCCGTGCGGCGCATGGCGAAGAAGCCGCTCATCGGATCGCTGATCCCGCGCAGGGCGCGGGGGAACAGCCCCTTGGTGAGCCAGGTGGCGCCGCGCGAGACGGCGACGCGGTAGTTCCCGGCGAGCCCGGCCCGGCTGCCTCCGGGGATGTAGCGGGAGGCGACCACGAGGTCGGCGCCGGTGCGTTCGCCCTCGCCGACGAGCTCGGGCACCAGGTGCGGCGGGTGCTGGAGGTCGGCGTCCATGACCACGATCCAGTCGGTGTCCGCCCGCTTCACGCCCTCGACGACGGCGCCGCCCAGGCCCCCGACCGCCCGCTCCCGGTGCAGGACGGACACCGGGAAGGGCAGGTCGAGGGCGGCCTTCTCGATGACGGCCGGGGTGTCGTCCGTGGAATCGTCCACGAACAGCACCTCGCAGGGCAGGTGGGCGGGGAGCGAGCCGGCGAGCCGGCTCAGCAACTCTCCGATGTTCCCCGCCTCGTTGAAGGTCGGGATGATGAGGGTGACGCTGCCCGCCGCCACCTCCTCCTCCGGAACAGGAAATTCCGTATTGCTGAGGGCATGCGGGGTCCACAGGTCCTCGCTCATGGCCGATCAGCTCCCGTCGACTCGGTCGGTCCTGCGGATCTCGATGCGGTCCTCGCCGGAGCCGAAGACGGCCACCGCGGTCGAATGCTCCAGCGCGGCCTTCACGGTGGGCAGGTCCACCGCGTCCCGGCGGACGGTGGGCGAGGAGACCACGTAGTCGATGTCCCGCCAGCCGCGCGGCAGCGTCTTGGTGACGGCCGGGTCCAGATCGGCCTTGTAGAACCAGATGGCGCCGGGCCCGGGCTCGAAACCGTGGTGGACGGCGTCCAGCCAGAGCGCGTCGTCGACCAGGACCCGGGTGCGCCCCGGGTCGGGCACCTCCCGGCCCAGCCAGGCGGCCGCCTGCCGGTACGGGGCGTTCGCGTCGGCCGTCAGCGCGGTGCGGTTGCCGTCGTACCAGCGCGGCAGCACGTACACCGCGGCGGTCGCGGCGAGTACGCCGACCAGCACCCGTCGCCCGTATGTCAAGGACCGGCGCTCCCGCGGCGTACGGCGGCGGCGCAGCACGGCGTGCGTGACGCTGGCCGCGCCCCCGGCGAGGACCAGCGCGAGGAACGGCAGCGCCTGGATCACGTACATCGCCGGCAGGTAGCCGGACGGCCGCAGGGCGACGGCCGCGAGGATGACGGCGGCCAGCGCCGGGCCGGCGAGCGCACGGGCGGTGACCGACCACCGGAGGGTGAGGATCAGGAGGAGCGCCCCGGCAAGTCCGCCGAGCGGCAGGACGGTGTCGTAGTACAGCCAGGACCGGAACACCCCGTTCGAACCGGAGCCGGGGGTGAGGATGAAGCCCGAGCCCGGGCGGCTCATCTGGTACGTGATGCCGTCGATCAGCGAGACGTGCCCGGCGCCGGGCAGCAGCTCGCTGTTGAGCAGCGCGTACAGCGGGTACGAGAGCCCGATGAGCGCGCAGGCCGTGATGGCCCCGGTGAGGGCGAACTTGCGGGTGTCGCGATGGCTGTGGCGCCACATCGTCATCAGCAGCGCCGGCAGCACCACCAGCATCGTCTCCTTGGTCAGGACGGCGGTGGCGGCCGCGAGTCCGGACCCGAAGTGGTGCCACAGGTGGCGGCTGGGGGACGCGGCCAGGCAGAAGGCCAGCAGCATCCACATGACGGCGAGGTTGTCGAGGAAGATCTCCCGCTGGAGCACGACGGAGAGCGGGGAGAGCCCGAACAGGGCCATCGCCAGTCCGGCCGCCCAGCGCGGCAGCCACAGCCGGCGCGCGAGGACGTAGATCAGCACGGAGCTGACGGCGGAGACGGCGACCATCGAGAAGCGCATCGGCGCGACGGTCATCCAGTCGGGCACGAAGAGGGAGGGCAGGTACGTCAGGCCGGCTATCTGTATCCAGCCCAGTGGCGGATGGTCGTACCAGTACGTGTAGTGCGCGAGGCCGTCTCCCTGCTGGACGGCCCACGCCTGGGCGAGGTACGTGCCCTCGTCGTCGCTCAGGGTCGGGAAGTGCGTGATGTTCCAGCCCTGGACGAGGACGATCGCGAGCAGGACCACCCCGCAGAGCAGCAGGTCGGGGCGCGAGGAACGGAAGCGGACGAGGGGGTGGGCCGGGGCGGGCGGCCGCACCCCGAGGCCGCCGCGGCTGCCGGGGCCGCCGGGGCTGCTGGGGCCGCCGGGGCTGCTGGGGCCGCGCTGGACGGGGACGCGGGGCTCGGCGACGGTCGTGGCGGCGGAGGCCGTGGCGGTGGTCGTGGCGGTGGTCGTCGCGGCGCCGGGCTGGGGATCAGTGGCCGTGGGCAGGGTGGCGGTCACTGGTGGCTGTCCTCTCGGATCGCGGTGGACGCGCCGGCGGCGGAGACCGCGGCGGTGGCGCTGATCGGAGCGAGGTGGGCGCCGGTGTGGCTGGTCAGCTCCCACTCGTTGCGGCCGCGCTGCTCGCGCCAGACCGCACGGATCGCGGCGCCCGCCAGCATCACCTGGTAGAACGGGCCGCCGACGATGAGCTTGAGGTAGTGCACGAAGCGGACGCGCAGGCCGTACTGCCGGCCGAAGTCGTGCAGGCCGACGATCTCGAACACGAACGTCACCAACGCCGTGATCATCGGCAGGAAGGTGATGATCGCGACGCCGACCGGCACGTCGAGGAAGACCGCGACGGCGAAGTTCACCGGGATGATCACCCCGGACGCGGCCTGCATGAACGGCGTCATCAGCGTGTAGCGGGCCAGCCAGCGCTGGCCGCGGCCGGGCAGTTGCTGCCAGTCCTTCTTCCGGTAGACCTGGAGGAAGCCCTGGTTCCAGCGGGTGCGCTGCTTCAGCAGGCTCATCAGCGAGCCGGGCGTCTCCTCGCGGGTGACCATGTCGGAGTCGTACGCGACGACCACCTTCTTGCCGACCGAGGAGAGCCGTACGCCCAGGTCGCAGTCCTCGGCCAGGCAGTTCTGGTCCCAGCCGCCGGCCTCGCGGAGCACCTCGGTGCGGACGAAGACGGTGTTGCCGCCGAGCGGGATGAACCCCTTCTCGGCGTGCAGGTGCAGCCGGGAGCGGAACCAGAAGAAGTACTCCAGGCAGTTGCGCAGGCTGTACCAGCTCGAGTGGAAGTTGATGAGCTGGACCCCGCCCTGGACCACGTCGGCCGCGGTGGAGCGGAACGCGTGGTCGACGTGGGCGAGCAGTTCCGGGTGGACCTGGTCCTCGGCGTCGAAGACCCCGACGATGTCGCCCCGGCAGTGCGGGAGGGCGGTGTTGAGCGCCTTCGGCTTGTTCTTCGTCTCGTGGTGGTCGACGACGACCCGTACGCGCTCGGGCGCCTTGGCGGCGGCTGCCTCGGCGACGGCGGCCGTCTCCGGGTCGTCGTGCCCGACGATGACGATGATCTCGTAGTCGGTGTGGCTCGATTCCAGCAGCCGCTCGATCGTGTGCTGCAGGACCGCCTGCTCGTGCCGGGCCGGCAGGAGGAGAGAGAAGGCCAGCCGGCCCTCGCCGTCGGGCCGGTCGAACCGGGTGGAGGCGAGCGTCTCGGGCGTGCGCCAGGCATGCATCTGCCACCACAGCGTGAACGCGGCCATCCAGAAGAGTGCAAACGAAATCACGGATATGACAACAGAGGTGTACAAAACGTCCCCCACAGACATGCCGCGACACCAGGCGGCGATCGGCAAACCCCCCAGGGGATCAAGGCGGGCCCCCCGGCCCGCCTGCCCCTGCTTCCCCCTCGGACGCACCCCCCAGTGCGCTGTTCCGGCGACTCCCCAGCGACTCCCGAAGACATGAGACTAGGCAGCAAAAATGAAACTCAGGCGCTGCACAGTTAAAAACTACGTTTCCGAACGTGCCCGCAGGTAACCGGAATTGACGGCACTCCGGCCGATTCAGGGATGAACCGCGCCCAACTGCTCCGCAAGCTCGACCGGGTCTGTCGTAGGCCGCGCGCAGACGAAATGTCGACACACATACGCCGTGGGAAGGTCGTGCACGAGTGTGCGCTCGGCCAGGAGGGGGAACTCGCCCCCGCTGCCGTCCGCCGCCCGCGGCAGACCGACCGCCACGACAGCCCCGGGAGCCGTCCCCAGCAACGCCGTCCGGTGCAGTCCGGCCAGCGCCGGATCCTCCGGATGCCCCACCACCGCCACCTCGCGCGGACCGTCGAGCAACGCCTCGGCCACCGCGAGCCCGTGCCCGATGTAGCGCGGCACGCGCGGACCCAGCGCGTGCACCACCCCGAGCGCCCGCTCGGCCGCCGTGCGGTGTGCCTGCGAGCCGGTGTGCGCCGCGTACGAGAGGAGCGCGCCGGCCGCGGCCGTCCAGCCGGACGGGGCCGCGGTGTCGGTCGGGTCCTGGGGCCGGCGGATGAGCTGCTCGGCGTCGTGCGCGGTGTCGTAGAGGGAGCCGTCCTCGGCCGTGAACCGGTCCAGGACCAGGTCGACGAGGAACCCGGCGAACTCCAGCCAGACCCCCTCGCCGGTCACGGCCGCCAGCGCGAGGAAGCCCTCGGCGACGTCCCCGTAGTCCTCCAGCACCCCGGCGTTGGCGCCGACGCGCCCGCCCTTGCTGGTCCGGGCCAGCCGCGCCCGGCCGTCCATGTGCACCCGGACGAGGAGGTCCGCGGCCTCGGTCGCCCGCTCCACCAGGTCCGGCCGGTCGAAGTACGCCCCGCACTCGGCGAGCGCCGCGATCGCCAGGCCGTTCCAGGCGGCCACGACCTTGTCGTCCCGCCCGGGCGCGGGCCGCCCGGCGCGCGCCGCCAGCAGCCGCTCCCTGATCCCGGCGATCACGCCGGCGTCCACGACGGGCCCGTCCTGCGGCAGCTGGAGCACCGACGCGCCGTGCTCGAAGGTGCCCTCCTGCGTGACCCCGAAGTACGCGGTGGCCAGGGCCCCGTCGTCCTCGCCGAGCACCTCGGCCAACTGGGCGGGCGTCCAGGCGTAGTACGCACCCTCCGCATGCTTGCCGGTCAGCGGATCCTCGCTGTCCGCGTCGAGCGCGGAGGCGAAGCCGCCCTCGGCGGTGCGCAGCTCGCGCACCATGAAGTCGGCGGTCTCGAGCGCGACGCGCCGGGCGAGGTCGGAGCCGGTGGCCCGCCAAAGATGCGCGTACACCCGGCACAACAGCGCATTGTCGTACAGCATCTTCTCGAAATGGGGCACGACCCACTCCCGGTCGACGGAGTACCGGGCGAACCCGCCCCCCAACTGGTCGTAGATCCCGCCGCGGGCCATGGCCTCGCAGGTGTCGGCGGCCATCTGCAGCGCCCCCTCGCCCCCGGTGCGCACGTGATGGCGCAGCAGGAACTCCAGGACCATGGACGGCGGGAACTTCGGCGCCCCGCCGAAGCCGCCACGGACGGCGTCGTACTCGCGGGTCAGCCCGAGCAGCGCCTGCGCCAGCTCCTCGGCGCCGGGGGCGCCGGCCTTGCCGTAGTCCAACTGCCGCCCGGCGAGGTCCCGCACGATCCGCTGCGCGACCTCGGTCACCTCCTCGGGCCGCCCGACCCACGCGGTCCGCACGCCCTCGAGCACCTGCATGAAGGAGGGCATCCCGTGCCGGGGCTCGGGCGGGAAGTAGGTCCCGAAGTAGAAGGGCTCGGCGTCGGGGGTGAGGAACACGGTCATGGGCCACCCACCCTGCCCGGTGGCCGCCTGCACGGCCTCCATGTAGACGGCATCGACGTCGGGCCGCTCCTCGCGGTCCACCTTGATGTTGACGAAGTGCTCGTTCATGTAGGCGGCGGCCAGCTCGTCCTCGAAGGACTCGTGCGCCATGACATGGCACCAGTGGCAGCTGCTGTACCCGACGCTGAGCATCACGGGGACCCCCCGCTCCCGCGCCTCCGCGAAGGCCTCCGGCGACCAGGGCCACCAGTCGACGGGATTGTCTGCGTGCTGGAGCAGATACGGCGAGGTCTCGTTCGCGAGGCGGTTCGACATGGGGCCATCCTCGCGCACCCGGCCTCCGCCCCGCCCATGCGCCACAGGGGCAGCGCACGGGTCGGAGAAGGCCCGACTCAGTGCGCGACGGCCTCATGCGGGACTCAGAGCCGATCAACCCCTTGACGGGGTCTTTCTCCAGGGTTCAAACAGGGTCTCGCCCAGTAACCGCAGGGGTCGGCCGTCCAAAATTGGAGCCGCGCCCAGGGCGTGTTCCTCGAGCTGGGACCGGGGTCGCCGGCGGCCACGCGCGGGAACTTCCGATCCACCCTCCCCCTCCAGGGGGTTGCACAAGCGCATGGGGCCGTCACTCGATCGGCCCACAGTGAGCCTTTTTGGGCGTAGGGGGCCGTTGCGGAGGTGGGCAAGGGCGAGCAGGGCCTGCCGGCCGGCACTCAGGCGCCGCCATCGGGTGCCGAGCAGCCGGCGGTGTTCTCTCAGGCAAGTGGTGAGGAAGCGCAGGACAGAGCTGGAGAGGTCCACTCCGGAGGGGTAGACAAGCACACGAAGCCCTTGGTGGAGACGGTTCTTCCTGGTCGAAAACCCATCTACCAGGGGCTTCGCTACGTTGTCAGCCCAACCACCGCATCCTGCAGACAGGTTGGAAAAGGCTCAAGAACCTCGACAATCCTCATTCTTGCTGGTCAGGGGCACTTTTCGCTTACCTGACCACCTGTCGGACAGCCTGCTTCATGAAAGCGTGACGTTAAGCAGGTGCACACAGATCAAGCCATCTGCTGCAGTGCCTACCGGCGAGACTTGGGGAATCGGTTCGCTGCAAACGGGGGGAAATGGTACAGCTTGCACTGGATCGAGTCGACAAACCAGCCAAAGTGCTCTGCAGCGATGCTTAATGAGATTGACTGCCGTTATTCCCTGATTGAGGATGCTCCTGGAACTCCCACACGGGGATCCTAGGAGGGGGATGTAGCATGAGGAATTTCGGAAGAGCGATAACTTTCGGCTTCGTGAGCGTGGTACTCGCAGTTCTTGGCATTTCCACCCCAGCAGCCGCAGGTGGTGCTCAGGTTGGCACCGCTACGGGCGACGCCGGCCTTGACGCGACCGCCGGTCTCAAGGTCGGGCAGCCCGTCATCCACAAGCGCGGTGACGGAGTGAAACCGCCCGCAGAGCTGGGAAACCCCTCTGAATGGGGTGTGGTAAAGATCCAAGTCAATGCGTCGACGAACTCTTTTCAGCCGCTGGCAAATACCTGCCAAAACGTCACTCGCGGCACCTGGTGCTACGGATGGGACAAGGTCGATCCTGGAAAGAAGTGCTACTCAAACTACATGGCAAGTGTGGAACATAAATCCACAGTGCGTGTAAAGAACGTGGACTACTCCAGCGGCTGGGTGGGTGCAGGTGGAACCTCCTATGCGTATGCATATTCGGGCCTGCAGTACACGTGCTACAGCTACTACTCCAACACCTAGTTCCCGCGGCGCGGGTTCAAGCCGTCCCAACTGGGGCAGCCAGTGTTCGACTCGGGGCCTGCACGAGGAATCGTGTGGGCCCAGAGTTGTGCCGTCCCTGCATATTTTCCGAATGGATAGGAGAGAGGGATATCAAAGATCTTTCGCTCGCTCGCGCTGTATCCCTGGCGTTGCCGCTAGGGGCTGGCCTGCTACTTGGGCTGGTGGGTCCTTTTGCTGAAAAGTGGGGTAGCCCCGTTGGTGTGGTTGTGGGTGTTATCTTCTCCAGTGGGTGGTCGTGGGCCTGTTTTGCATTTCTGGTGGGATATTTTCGGCAATCAAAAATCGAATCAACCATACTGGCCTCTTTCGGGTTGGCTATCGGTGTAGTCGCTTACTACATTTCGAAAGATTGGGGTTCTATCGGTCAGGACGGAATGGCGACCGGCGTCTCAAGCGGAGGAACGTCCTCTAAGATCGAAGCGTGGGCATTTTTCGCGTTTGCATTCGGGGCACCTCTTGGGTTCTTGGGTAACGTCGCACGAGTGCCAGGTGTTGGCGGCCTCTTCTTTCGGCTGCTCATCCCCCTCGTGGCCTATTATGAGATGTCTATGCGCTTGACTGACGAGGCACGGGGGCTGGATTCGATTATCGTCAATCTCTGGACGGTGATTCGCGTCATTGCGGTTGTGGCTGCGCTTGCCATGGTGGGTCACACAATCTGGACCTTTTGGCGCGATCGGCGTAGTCGTTATTCGAGATCTGAAGAGCGCGATTGCCGAAAAGCTCGTGAGGTGAGCTGATCGGCGAGTAGAAGTCATTGCCCCCGCCAGCCACCAGCTCGCCCCCCTCCGACTAAGGGCTTGCGAGGAATCAAGGAGCCTTTTCCAACCTCTGGGGTGGCTTGGGTAGTTGGGGTGACAGACGAGTAAAGCCCCTGGTAGATGGGTTTTCGACCAAGAGAACCGTCTCTACCAGAGGCTTGGCATGCTTGTTTGCCCGTCGGGCGTCGAGGTGTCGAGTTCTGCCCCGCGCTTCTTGTCCGCCGAGCTGGCCGGCACCGCCGGGAGCTCGGTACCCGTTGGCGGCGCCTGAGCGCGGGCCGGCAAGGCCACCGTCGCTCATCTGCGCAACGGCTACACCTATGCTCAACTCGCCGCCGGGTTCGGCATCGGGACCACCACCGCCTACCGGTACATCAACGAGGCCGTCGCGCTTCTGGCCGCCCTCGCCCCCACCCTCGCGGAAGCCATCCGGACATCCGGGCGGCCCGCGAACACGGCATACTCGGCGCTCTCGGCGAGGCCGACATCACCTGCTGGGCGGACGAGGGACACCAGGGTGCCACAGGCGCCGTCCAGGTTCCCTACCGCGGCCGATGGGAGACGCTCTCCAGAGGCCAGCTGGCCGTCAACCGGTCCCACGCGAAGATCTGGGCCCTCGTTGAGCAAGCCGTCGCCACCCTCAAATCCTGGCGGCTCCTCCGCAGGCTCCGATGCTCCACCACCCGCATCACGCGTCTCGTCCAGGCCGCCCTCACCCTGCACCTGGCCAGCTCAGAGTGAGGTGGGAAAAGGCTCCCTACGTTGTCCTGCGGGATGTGGTGAGCCCTTCGTATGGTTGACCCGCCCAGGGGTGCCGGGTGTGGTTCAAAAGGCTCTGCCCCAGATGGCTTGCACTGATTGGCCGCCCGGCGCCCCACGACGACTCGGCTGCCAATGAGGAATTGCGAATGATCGCTCCGTAGGGAATCGACAGCGAGGTCGTCCGTCGGGAGGCACCCAGCACACCCCACCGCACGGAGGCATGATGGCCGCGATCTGGGCCGGCATCGACGCAGGCAAGACCCACCACCACTGCGTCGCGATCGACGAGAGCGGCCGCCGGCTGCTGTCGCGGCGCGTCGCCAACGACGAGCCCGAACTCCTCGAACTCATCACCGACGTCCTGGCCCTGGGCGACGAGGTGACCTGGGGCATCGACCTGGCCGACGGCGGAGCCGCCCTGGCCATCACGCTCCTCCTCCACCACGGCCAGCCACTGCGCTACATCTCCGGCCGGGCCATCCACCGCGCTTCCGAGAGCTACCGCGGTGAAGGCAAGACCGACGCCAAGGACGCCGCTGTCATCGCCGACCAGGTCCGCATCCGCCGCGACCTGCACCCCTTACGCGCCGGCGACGACATCGTCACCGACCTCAAGATCCTCACCGGGCGCCGCATGGATCTCGTCGCCGACCGCACCCGCACCGTCAACCGGCTCCGGGCCCAGTTGACCGGCATCTTCCCTGGCCTGGAACGGGTCTTGGACCTCACGAACAAGGGCCCACTGACCCTGCTGACGGGCTACCAGACCCCTGCGACCATCCGTCGGCTCGGCACGAAACGCCTCGAGACCTGGCTACGAAACCGCAAGGTTCTCCGCGCCGACCAGCTCGCCACAACCGCGGTCGAAGCGGCCGAACGCCAGCACACCGGCCTGCCCGGCGAGGAGCTGACCGCGCAGATGGTGCACACCCTGGCGCAGGAAGTGATGGCCCTGAACCAGCAGGTCGCCGAGCTCGACAAGCTCATCGAGGCCCGATTTCGCGACCACCACCACTTCGAAGTGATCACCAGCATGCCCGGCCTTGGCATCGTCCTCGGGGCTGAGTTCCTGGCCGCCACCGGCGGTGACATGACCGTCTTCGGAACACCGGACCGCCTCGCCGGCTTCGGCGGCGTCGCACCCGTCCCGCGCGACTCCGGCAAGATCAGCGGAAACCTACGGCGGCCGCAGCGCTACAACCGACGGCTCCAGCGCGTCCTCTACACTTCCGCGCTCTTCAGCATCCGACGGTCTGAGGAATCCCACCGGTTCTACGAACGCAAACGCGCCGAAGGCAAGCGTCACACTCAAGCCGTCCTCGCCCTCGCCCGCCGCCGCGTCAACGTCCTCTGGGCTCTCCTCCGCGATGGACGATGCTACGAACTCACACCACCGACAGCCCTCGCCGCTTGACAGACCACATTAGGAATCAGTGGCAGCGTGCCGAGCCGGGGCAGCGCGTGAGAGCGGCGGAAAGCGCGAGCGGTGACGAAGTGACCCTGAATCCGGGCTACCTCTTTCCTCGCGCACCCGACGGGACGGCGGCGGGAGCGGGAGGCGGCGTGGCCGGAGGTCAGGTGCGGGTGCACATGTGGATCGACATGGTGCCGGAGGGGTCCATGTGGCGGATGCGGAGTTCGGTGCCGTTGTACGCGATCTCCAGGCGGCCGAACACGTCCTGGGCGCCCATCGGGTACCAGGGCAGCTGGAGTGCGAGGGAGTCCTCCTTGACGGTGTCGGGGACCTTCTCGGCGACGGAGGTGGCGATGTCGGGGTCCGTGAGGTGCTGTGGGCCGGAGAGGACCTGGAGGTCCAGGCGGCCGCGATGCAGGAACCAGCGGCCGGTCCAGGTGCCGGCGATGCCGGACCAGACGATGGTCCAGGTGCCGTCGGGGCGGACGGCGGCCCGGCCGGTGTCCTTGCGGTTCTCGCCGGGCAGGGTCGAGCGGATCTCCCAGGAACCCTTGACGAACTCGGCGAAGGCCCGGCCCACCACTCCGGAGGCCGCCGCGGCGGTGGGTGCCGGAGGGGAGGGCGATGGAGAGGGGGAAGCCGCTGCGGGGGGCGGGGCGGTGGGCTTGTCCTTGCCCGTGCAGGCGGACAGCAGCGCCGCGCCCGCGCCGAGCGCGAGGTAGCGCAGGGCGGTGCGGCGGCCGACGAAGCGGGCCGCCGCGCGTATCTCTCGTACCGTCACCAGGTCCCCGGGGTCGTTCAGTTGGATCTTGCACGAGTCTACGGCCGCGCCTCACCTGAGCAGCGGCGCCAGGTCGTGGGTCCAGGCGTCGCGGGCCTGGGGCCAGGTGGGGGTGCAGCCGCGGGTGCGGTCGGCCAGGTCGGCGTGGCGCTCGGGGGCCGCACCGTGGAGCAGGCAGAGGTGGGCGGCGGCCCGGGCGGCGGGCGGTGCGTGCTCGTCGCGGCCGTCGTCGGGGTCCGGGGGCGTACGGGCGTAGGCCTCGGCGGCGGTGCGGAGCGCCCGTTCGCCGTCCGGGCCCTCGCGGATCAGCATGAGCGCGGCGAAGCTGTCGGCGGCATCCTCCTCGGCGCGGTCCCCGCCGTACGGCAGGTCGAGCACGTCGACGAGGGCGTGGCCGGCTTCGTGGTAGAGCGTCTCGGTCATCACGTCGGCCACTTCCTCGTCCGTCGTGACGAGCTCCCGCTCCTGCGTCAGGTCGTCGTAGCAGAGCTCGATCCGCCGGGTTTCGGGGTCGTAGCCGGAACCCTCCCCGGCGCAGGAGCGGGCGAGGACCGTGACCTGGTACGGGAGGTCGAGGTAGGCGTTGAGGGCGTCGGCCGCGCGCTCCGGCAGTCGCCGCGCGCGCAGGAAGCGGGCGTGGGCGGCGTCGGCCGCCGCCGGTTCCTCGTACCGGGGTGCGAATCCGCGTGGCGCGGGCCCGGGCGGTGCGCCGCAGCCGGCCAGGGCGAGGAGTACGGACACGCACGGTACGAGGGTCTTCCACCGTCGGCTCATCGGCCCAGCCTAGAACGTACATATATGCACGCGAGCGACCGAACTTGGACCAACTCCCTCTGATCTAGCTCAAGTTCCCTCGCGCTTGCGGCTGTCCCGGCGGACACTTGGGGCACGTTGCCGGAGCTCTCTTGAGGGGGATGCCGATGCGGGACAGCCATCGCGGTGAGGCCGAGCGGCTGTTGGAGCGGGCCGTGGACGAGGAGGCCCAGCGGGCTGCCGGGACAGGGCAACCGGTCGACAGGGGGGCACTGCTGGCACGCGGCCTGGAGGCGCTGGACGCCCTCGCGGCGAGCGCCGCGGAGGAGTACGAGGCGTACGTCCGGGCCCTGGACGAGGCGGCGGCCGGGGACGAGTCCCTCGGCGAGGCCTTCCGGCGCGGGAACAGCTCGACGGCCCTGCTCGTGACGGCGGTTGCGGCGGCCGCCGCCGTCGGGGCCGACCTCTCGCTCGGCGTGGCGGCGGGCACGGCCCTGACCGCCGGGGCCGTCACCGGCATCGCCGGGGCGGCGGCCACCGTCGCCAAGGTGACGGCCCTGCACCTACCCGCCGCGAACCGCCGGGCCGGGGTGCGCGGCCGCCCCGGCGGACCGGAGCAGCTGAGGCTGCAGTGGCTGACGGCGCTGGAGGTGCGCGGGATCCGCCCGTTCCTGGAGCAGCAGCGCGCGGTGGCCGCCGCAGCGCGGGTGCCCCGGCAGCCCTCCCGGAGCACGGCTCCCCAGCTGCGCGGGACCGACCGCAGCGCGGAGGCCCGGCGGCGCAGCGTGCTGGAGCAGTCCTTCGGCCACCTCCCGCAGTCCGGGGCCCTGTTCACGGGCCGACGGGCGGAGCTGACGCGGATCGCGCAGTGGGTGCAGGCGGCCCGGGCCAGCACGGAGACCCGCCCGGTGGTCGTGGTGCTGCACGGCGAGCCGGGCGTGGGCCGCACGGCCCTGGCGCTGCGGGCCGCGGACGCGCTGAGGGACCAGTTCCGCGGCGCCTGCGTGGTGGACCTGCGGGGCGGCTCGCTCAGCGGGGAGGCGCCGCTGTCGACCCGGGAGGCGCTGCTGCACCTGCTGAACCGGCTGGGCGCCCCGCGCGAGCAGCTGCTGTTCCGCGAGGGGTCCTCGGCGGAGCAGCAGGTACGGCGCCTGGGCGAGCTGTACCACCAGCACCTCCAGGGGCTGCCGGTGACGGTGCTCCTGGACGACGCGGTGGATGCGGCGCAGGTGCGGATGCTGGTGCCGGAGCGGTCGGAGAGCCTGGTGCTGGTGACGGCGCGGGAGCCGCTGGAGCTGCCGGACCTGGCGGCGTGGGTGCACCAGCTGCCGGTGGAGCGGCTGGCGGAGCCGGAGGGCGCGGAGCTGGTGCGCGCCGGGGCGCAGGCGGCCGGCGGGGCCCCGTACGAGGAGGAGGCAGCGCGGGGGCTGCTCGCGCTCGGCGGCGGGCTCCCGCTTGCCCTGCGCGTCCTGGCCCCGCTGGGGGCCGCACCGGGAGAAGGCCCGGACGGCCCCGGTGACGCCGATGCGCTGGAGCGCGCCCTCGGCCTGGCGTACGCGGGCCTGCCCGAGGAACGGCGCCGGCTGCTGCGGCGGCTCACGCTGGCCGGGCGGGCCTCGCTCGGCCCGTCGGCCGCGGCGGCGCTGATCGACGCGGACCAGGCGGCGGCCGGGCTGCTGCTGCGCGAGCTGGCGCAGGCGGGCCTGCTGGACCCCGTGCGCGGGGAGCGGTTCCGGATGCACGACGCGGTGCGCTCGTTCGCGGCGGCGCGGCTCGCGGCCGACGAGGACCGGGCCGAGGCCTCGGCGGCGCACGGGCGGCTGATCCGCAACTACGCACAGCTCGCGGACTCGGTGATCCGGATGGTCGACGGGAAGATGTCGACCCGGGCGAACCACTTCGGCGGGCACGGCTTCGCCTCGCTGGACGCGGCGCTGCGCTGGCTGGACGACGAGTCGAGCTTCATCACGGCCGCGCTGCGGCACTCGGAGGACGTGGACCAGCAGGCGGTGCTGGACCTGCTGGGCGCGCTGTGCGACTTCTGCCTGCTGCGCGGGGACCTGTACCGGCTCGGCGAGATCAACGAGCTGACGCAGGCGGTGGAGGCCGCCCGGCAGGGCGAGCCCGGCCAGGGGCGGATGGTCCGCTCGGTGCAGTGGCGCACGGGTATCGCGGCGCGCCAGCTCGGCGAGCTGGACAAGGCCCGCACCACGCTGACCTCGGTGGTCGACCAGTACATCGAGGCGCAGCAGGACGCGGGCGCGGGCATGGCGCTGATCTCGCTCGGCATCACGCTGCACCACCAGGGGCAGCTGCCGGAGGCCGCGGCCCGCATCCGCGAGGCGCTGGTGCTGCAGGAACCGGACAAGCTGGCCGGCGACCGGGCGTGGGGGCTGCACGCGCTGGCGGCGGTGGAGCGGGACCGGGCCCACCTGGCGGAGGCGATGCAGCTGCTGGAGCAGTCGCTGGCCCTGCACCGGGAGAGCGAGAGCGTGCACGGTGAGGCGTGGGCGCATTTCCAGCTGGGGCAGGTGTACCTGCGGCTCGGCGACGTTCCGCGGGCGGAGGCCGAGCTGAAGCCGGCCCTCGAGCTGTACGGGCGTACGCGCGACGAGCGCGGTCAGGCCTGGGCGCTGACCCAGCTGGGCCGGGCCCGGGTGGTGGACGGGGATCCGGGGCCGGCGGTGGAGCGGCTGCGCGAGGCACTGGCCCGGCACCGGGAGCAGGAGGACGCGCGCGGGGAGGCGTGGACGCTGTACTACCTCGGGCAGGCGCTGGAGGAGGGCGGCGAGCGCGACCAGGCGGTGCGGGAGCTGGAGCGGGCCCGGACGATGTTCTCGCGGATGCGGGACGTGTACGGGCTGGCCCACGCCCGGCACCATTCGGGCCGGGTGACGCGCGACCAGCGGGCGGCGCAGACGGGGAACCTGAAGAACTCCGGTTTCGCGCGGCAGCTGCTGGTGGACGCGCGGGCGGATTTCCGGCGGATCGGGCTGGCGCACGGGGAGGCGTGGACCTGCCTGGAGCTGGCGGTGGTGGACGCGGGCAACGGCCGGGCGTCGCAGGCGCTGGGGCTGTGCGAGGAGGCGGCCCGGCTGTTCATCTCCTACGGCGACCGGCGCGGGGAGGACTGGGCCCGGTTCCTGCGCTGCACGCTGCTGCCGTACGCGCTCCCGGGCGCGGGCGTGGAGGAGGCCCGGGCGGAGCTGGCCCGGCTGGCCGCGTCGCCGCATCCGATGCGGGACGGGCGCCTGGAGGACAGCCTGGACACCTACGCGGTGGTGCTGGGGCGGGGCGTCGACCCGGCGGAGGGCTGGCAGGCGTGGCGGCTCGCGCTGGTCCCGAACCTGCACTCGCGAGAGATCATGGGCGTCCCGATGCCTCCGACCCCGCCGGCGGCCGTATGACCGCCTGAGCCGTACGGCCCGACCGCAGGCCCGACCGCAGGGCACGCGCAGTCGCCGCCCCTCCCGCCCGGCGGGAGGGGCGGCGGCGCATCGTCCGGGGGACGGCTCCCTACGGAGCCCGGTCCGCGGCGGGGGCTGCGGCCGCCGCGCCCGCCTCCGGGGCTTCCTGGAAGTCGACCTTGCCCATGTGGCGGCTCATCGACTTCATCAGGCCCCACACCGCGAGGGCGAGGGCCGCGAACACGATGAAGCCCAGGACTCCGGGGGTCACCTTGTTCTTGTCGAAGGTGTCACCCGCCAGCGGAAGGAGCTCGGTCAGTGCTGCCTGCGTAGCGTTCATGGCTACGCATTCTCCCGGATGCCCGCGAAGAGGTCGGACTCGGGGAGGGAAGTGTCGACGAGCGACTTCGCGAGCTCGTACTCCTCCGTGGGCCAGACCTCCTTCTGGATCTCCATCGGCACGCGGAACCAGCCGCCGTCCGGGTCGATCTGCGTGGCGTGCGCGATGAGCGCCTTGTCGCGGATCTCGAAGAACTCGGCGCACGGCACGTGCGTCGTCAGCGTCCGCTCGGTGCGCTCGAACTCCTTCCAGCGCTCCAGCCACTCCCCGTACGGGGACTCCATGCCGCGCGAGAGCAGCGCCTCGTGCAGGGCGATGGTGCGCGGCTTGTTGAAGCCCTGGTTGTAGTAGAGCTTCTGCGGCTGGTAAGCGGGGCCGAACTCGGCCTCCGGGTACTTCTCGGTGTCCGCCGCGCCCTCGAAGGCCACCATCGAGATCTTGTGGGTCATGATGTGGTCGGGGTGCGGGTAGCCGCCGTTCTCGTCGTACGTGGTGATGACCTGCGGCCGGAACTCGCGGATCTTCTTCACGAGGCGGCCGGCCGCCTCGTCCACGTCCTCCAGGGCGAAGCAGCCGTCGGGCAGCGGGGGCAGCGGGTCGCCCTCCGGCAGGCCGGAGTCGATGTAGCCCAGCCACTCCTGGTCGATGCCGAGGATCTGGCGCGCCTCGTCCATCTCCTTGGCGCGGACCTCGTGGATGTTCTTCTCGATGTACTCGTCACCCTGGAGCTTGGGGTTGAGGATCGAGCCGCGCTCGCCCCCCGTGCAGGTCACCACGAGCACGGGAACCCCCTCGGACACGTACTTGGCCATGGTGGCCGCGCCCTTGCTCGACTCGTCGTCGGGGTGGGCATGGACGGCCATCAGTCGAAGCTGTTCGGTCAAGACAGGATCCTCTTTAAGTCGTCAGGGCGGCGGCGTCGCCTTTTATATTGACTCCTCCCCTCAGCAAACAAATTGCGCGGGGGATTCCTGGCTCACGCTGCCCGATCGTCCTGCGGAGGATCAGGTCTTCTGCGATCGGCACCAGCCGGGGTGAGACCAGCCCGGAGGAGCATCACACGCGCGGAGTTCTTGTCCCTGGGGAGCCGGATTGTCGCCGGAACGAGGCAGGAGCCCCCACCCCTGACCGACGGCCGTGACATCCTCCGGTTACGGTGTCCGAACCGGGCGAGCGGAACATGCCCGGAACCGAGAGAGGAACGATCGATGAGTGCGGTGCGCGAGGGGCTGCCCAAGGGTCGTTACGGGCGGTCGGCGGATGAGCGTGCGGACCGGAAGCTCAAGATCGTCGGGTCGGTGCTGGGCGTCGGGCTGCTGGCGCTGGTGGGCTGGATCGGCTGGGACTACGTCGCCGGTCAGAGCGTCAGTGCCGAAGTGATCAAGTTCCAGGTGGTCTCGGACACCGAGGTGAAGGTGCACCTGGAGGTGCGCAAGGACGCCTCGGTCACCGGAGTGTGCACGCTGAGCTCCCAGAACGAGGAGCACGCGGAGGTCGGCCGCGCCGACTTCACCTTCGCGCAGAAGGGCACGCGCGTGGACGAGATGCTCTCCCTCAAGACCACCGGCCGCGCGACGATGATCGAACTGGTGGGCTGCCAGGCAGCGACGGGCACCACGCCCACGGCAGACTGAGCTCTTTCCTGCTCACGGGCCCAATGACACACTTCATACACATGGTGTCCTCCCCCTTTTCTTCCCGAATTGTTAGGCTCGTGGTTTCGCCCGCCGCTGGCGGCTATGTAGTCCCCTGTACCGACGAGGAGCACCCGTGACCCAGACGAGCGAGAGCGTCACCTGGCTGACCCAGGCGGCGTACGACCAGCTGAAGGCCGAGCTGGACTACCTCTCTGGTCCCGCACGCACGGAGATCGCCACCAAGATCGCAGCCGCCCGCGAGGAGGGCGACCTGCGTGAGAACGGCGGTTACCACGCGGCCAAGGAGGAGCAGGGCAAGCAGGAGCTCCGCGTCCGCCAGCTGACGCAGCTCCTCGAGAACGCCAAGGTCGGCACCGCACCCGCCTCCGACGGCGAGGTCGCGCCCGGCACGGTCGTCACCATCGCCTTCGACGGCGACGAGGACGACACCATGTCCTTCCTGCTCGCCTCGCGCGAGTACGCGTCCTCGGACTTCGAGACCTACTCCCCGCAGTCCCCCCTGGGCACCGGCGTGATGGGCAAGAAGATCGGTGAGGACGCCGAGTACGAGCTGCCGAACGGCAAGAAGGCCACCGTCAAGATCCTCGACGTCAAGCCCTTCACCGGCTGATCACCCCACGACATCGGGAAGCCCCCGCCGGAGCGATCCGGCGGGGGCTTCCCCGTTCCTGTGCGCCTTACGCGGTCGCCGAGCGGTACTTGCGGACCGAGAGGGTCCGGAACACCGCGATGATCAGTACGGACCACAGGACCGACGCGAGCTCCGGGTGCTGCATCGGCCAGGCCGCCGGGGCCTCGTACCCCGGCGGGAAGTTGCCGAACAGCCCGCGGGCCGCCTGGACGGTCGCGCTGAAGGGGTTCCACTCGGCGATGGTCCGCAGGAACGTCGGCATGTTGTCGGAGGGGACGAAGGCGTTCGAGATGAACGTCAGCGGGAAGAGCCAGATCAGCCCGCCCGAGGTGGCCGCCTCCGGGGTGCGCACCGACAGGCCGATCAGCGCGCCGATCCAGGAGAACGCGTACCCGAGCAGGAGCAGCAGGGCGAAGCCGGCCAGCACCTCGCCGGCGCTCGTGTGGGTGCGCCAGCCGACGAGCAGGGCGACCACGGCCAGGACGACCAGCGTGAGGGTGGTCTGGACGAGGTCGGCGAGCGTGCGGCCGGTCAGGACCGCCCCGCGGGCCATGGGCAGCGAGCGGAACCGGTCGATCAGGCCCTTGTGCATGTCGTCCGCGATGCCCGCGCCCGCGCCGGCCGTGGCGAAGGTGACGGTCTGGGCGAAGATGCCGGCCATCAGGAACTCGCGGTAGGCGGCGGGCGAGGTGTTGCCGTCGACGCTGATCGAGCCGCCGAAGACGTAGCTGAACAGCACGACGAACATGACCGGCTGAATGACCCCGAAAATTATCATTTCGGGAATCCTGGACATGCGGATCAAATTCCGCTTTGCGATGACCAGGGAGTCGTTGACGCCCTGGACGATGCCGCCGCGCGGGCGCGGTGCCGCGAGCTGCGGGGTCGGGGAGGTGGTGGTCACTTGGCCACCTCCTTCGATACGGATGCCGAGGTCGGTTCCGGTTCCGGTCCCGGCGCCGAGGCCGGCACCGATGCCTTGTGGCCGCGGCGGCCCTTGGCGTCCGGCGGGGCTCCCCCGCCGTTCTCCTCGTCGGCCAGGGCGGCCGTGTGGCCGGTGAGGGAGATGAACACGTCGTCGAGGGTGGGCCGGCGCAGGCCGATGTCGTCGATCTCGATGCTGCGGGCGTCCAGCTCGCGGATGACCTCGGCGAGCAGCTTGGCGCCGCCGGTGACGGGGACGGTCAGCTTGCGGGTGTGCTCCTCGACGGTGGTCTCGCCCTTGCCGAAGCCGGCGAGCACCGTGCGGGCGTCGGGGATGTGGTCGCGCTCGTGGACGACGACCTCGACGCGTTCGCCGCCGGTCCGGGCCTTGAGCTGGTCGGAGGTGCCGCGGGCGATGACCTTGCCGTGGTCGACCACGCAGATGTCGTGCGCGAGGTGGTCGGCCTCCTCCAGGTACTGGGTGGTGAGCAGCAGGGTGGTGCCGCCGGCCACGAGCTCCTGGATGACGTCCCAGAGCTGCTGGCGGTTGCGCGGGTCGAGGCCGGTGGTCGGCTCGTCCATGAACATGACGGGCGGGCGGACGACGAGTGCGGCCGCGAGGTCCAGGCGCCGGCGCATGCCTCCGGAGTACGTCTTCGCGGTGCGGTCGGCGGCGTCGGCGAGGTTGAAGCGCTCCAGCAGTTCGCCGGCCCGGGCCTTCGCCGCCTTGCCGCTCATCTGGTAGAGCTGGCCGACCATCTGGAGGTTCTCGCGGCCGGTCAGGTACTCGTCGACGGCGGCGAACTGGCCGGACAGGCCGATGGCGCGGCGGACTTCGTTGGGGTGCTTGAGGACGTCGATCCCGGCGACGACGGCCTTGCCGCTGTCGGGCTTGAGGAGGGTGGTCAGGACGCGCACGGCCGTGGTCTTGCCGGCGCCGTTGGGGCCGAGCAGGCCCAGCACGGTGCCTTCGGGGACATCGAGGTCCACGCCGTCCAGTGCCCTTACCTCGCCGAAGGTCTTGACCAGGCCTTCGGCATAGATGGCGCCTGGCATTTGGGTTCTCCCAGTGTGCATCGGGCCAGCAGAATCGTTACATTCCCACGCAATCCTAGGGGCGCCGGGGCGTCCTCGCCCGGCCGTTCGAGTGACATACGCTAACGCGTTATATCGCGTAGAGCCATGGGGCTGCGCGCCGTTTCGCGGGGACCGGTCGGCTCGGTTCGGCTCGGTTCGGTTCGACTCGGCTGGGTTCGACCCGGCTCGGCTCAGCCCAGGACCGTGTACCCGGCCGCGTGCAGCGAGCGCGCGACCTCCTTGCAGTGCTCCGGGCCCTTCGTCTCCAGGTGCAGCTCCACCTCCACCTCGGTGAGCCCCAGGCGCGGGTCGGTCCGTACGTGGCTCACGTCCAGCACGTTCGCATCCACCACTGACAACACCCCCAGGAGCCCGGCCAGCGCCCCCGGCCGGTCGGCCACGCGCAGCCGCAGCGAGAGGTAGCGGCCCGCCGCCGCCATGCCGTGCCGCAGGATCCGCTGGAGCAGCAGCGGGTCGATGTTCCCCCCGGACAGGACGGCGACCACCGCGCCGCCCCCGCCGTACAGCTCGGGCCGGCTCAGCAGGGCGGCCACCGGGCTGCACCCGGCGGGCTCGACGACGAGCTTGGCGCGCTCCAGGCAGAGCAGCAGGGCGCTGGAGAGGGCGTCCTCGGAGACCGTGCGGACACCGTCGAGGAGGTCGCCGATGATGTTGAAGGGAATGTCGCCGGGGCGGCCGACCTTGATGCCGTCCGCCATCGTGACCGGGTTGTCGATCGAGACCGGGTGCCCGACCCGCAGCGAGGGCGGGTAGGCGGCGGCGCCCTCCGCCTGGACGCCGATCACCTTGACGTCCGGCCGCAGCGCCTTCACCGCGACCGCGATGCCCGCCGCGAGGCCGCCGCCGCCGATGCCGACGAGGATCGTCCGCACCTCGGGGCACTGCTCGAGGATCTCCAGGCCGACCGTGCCCTGGCCCGCGATGATGTCGCGGTGGTCGAAGGGGTGGATGAACACCGCCCCGGTGCGGTCCGCGTACTCCTGGGCCGCCGCCAGGGTCTCGTCGACGACCTGCCCGGACATCCGCACGTCGGCGCCGTACTCCTGCGTGGCCGCCACCTTCGGCAGCGGCGCCCCGACCGGCATGAACACCGTGGAGCGGACGCCGAGCAGGGAGGAGGCCAGGGCCACGCCCTGCGCGTGGTTGCCGGCGCTGGCCGCGACGACGCCTGCGGCCCGCTGCTCGGGGCGCAGGCCCGAGATGCGCACGTACGCACCGCGCAGTTTGAAGGAGCCGGTCCGCTGGAGGTTCTCGCACTTGAAGTGGACCGGGGAGCCGGTGAGGGCGCTCAGGTGCCTGCTGTTCTCCATCGGCGTGACCCGGGCAACGCCCGAGAGCATCTTCTGGGCCCCCCGGACGTCGTCGAGGATGACCTGCGGGACGGGCACGGGCACGCGGTAGTTCATGCCGCCAGTCTCGCAGCCCGCGCGGATCACGGCGCCCGGCCCACAGCCCGGCCGACGGCCCACGGCAGCCCGCCGGACGGCCCCGCCCACCGCCCGGCCGCCCGGCCGCGAGCCCGCCAACAACCGGGCAGGGAAAGCCCACAGAGGGCGAAATCCGGCCATCCGGGACGACCCCGGGGCCTTGGCCCCCACCGCCCGTACCAGTTCTCGTACGAGACGTACGAGCCGCCCCACGGCCGCGTACTCTGTCCCCCATCCTTGTCGGCCCCACGTGAAGAGAGCTCACGGCCATGCCTTCCACCCCGGCCAATTCCGACCTGCCCACGGCGGCCGAGGCGTCCGCCGAAGCCGGTCTCCTCGACGCGCTCCAGCACCAGGTGGCCGTCTTCGCCCGCCGCGCCGAGCAGACCCGCCTGGGCGGGGTCGGCCAGGCCCGCAACTCGATGGACCGCGCCGCGTACCTGCTGCTGAACCGGCTCGACCTGGAAGGGCCGATGGGCGTCAAGGCGCTCGCCGGCGGCATGGGCATCGACTCCTCCACCGTGACCCGCCAGGTCGCGCCGCTCGTCGACAGCGGTCTGGTCAAGCGCACCTCGCACCCGGAGGACGGGCGCGCCGTGGTCCTCGCGCTCTCCCCGCGCGGCCTCGCCCGGCTCGAGGAGGTCCGCTCCTCGCGGCGCGAGCTGATGGCCCGGGTGACCGAGGACTGGAGCGAGGACGAGCGCGAGTCCTTCACCGGGCTGCTGACCCGTTTCAACGGCTCGCTGTCGGAGCTGATGGGCGCCGTCTCGGAGGCCGGCCCCGCTTCCTGAGGACGGGCGGGAGCCGGGGCCGTCCGACCTCTTGACCGGGGCGGTCCCGCTGCCCGCACTATGTGGCCTGTGGACGACCACGGGCCGGGCGCCTACGCGGAGTTCGAAGCCTTCGTCGCGGGTGCGGCGGGGCGGCTCCTGCATGTCGCCGTCCTGCTGACGGCCGAGCCGGAGACCGAGCCCCCCGCCGCCCGCCGGCTGCTCGCGGACGCGCTGGCCCGTACGTACGCGAACTGGCGCCGGGTGCGCGGCGACGACCCGTACGACCACACCCGCCGGGAGCTGTGCGACGCGTTCGCCCGCACCGGCTGGCGCCACCACGGCGGCCGGGGGCTGCTCGCGCGGCTCGGCCCGCTGGAACGGCTCGTGCTGGTGCTGCGCGTGTACGAGGGCGTCGCGGAGGAGGTCACCGCCGCGCAGCTGGGGCTGCCGGTCGAGCGGGTGCGGGTGCTGTGCAACCGGGCCGTGGCCGCGATGCGCTCGCGGGAGGCCGCATGAGCGTCCCCGACCGCAAGGAGGACCAGGTCAGGCGGCTGCTGGAGGGCCCCCACCCGGTGGTCCCGGCCGGGCTGGCGGCCAGTGCCGCGGCCCGCGGGGACCGGCTGCTGCGCCGCCGCAGGGCCCTGCGCCGGGCCGGCTGGGCCCTGCTGTTCGCGGCGGCGGTGGCCTTCGCGGTGTGGGCCTCGCTGGCCCGGCCGTGGGAGATCCCGCCGAGCGGCGTCTCCCCGCCCCTGGAGGGCTGGTGACCACCGCTCGGCGGTTGTTGCCGTAAAGACCGGACGGGATGCTCAGCCGATGGCCTGGGTCAGGTCCGCCAGCAGGTCGTCGGCGTTCTCGATGCCGACGGAGACGCGGACCAGGTCCGCCGGGACCTCCAGGGCCGAGCCGGCCACCGAGGCGTGGGTCATGCGGCCCGGGTGCTCGATGAGGGACTCGACGCCGCCGAGGGACTCGGCCAGGGTGAAGATCTTGGTGCGGGCGCAGAGGTCGACCGCCGCCTGCTCCCCGCCGACGACGCAGAAGGAGATCATGCCGCCGAAGTTGCGCATCTGCTTGGCGGCGATCTCGTGGCCAGGGTGTTCGGCCAGGCCCGGGTAGAGGACCTTGTGCACCTTGGGGTGGCGGGTCAGCATCTCGGCGATCTTCGCCGCGTTCTCCGCGTGCCGGTCCATGCGGACGGCCAGCGTCTTGATGCCGCGCAGCACGATCCAGGAGTCGAAGGGGCCGGCCACGGCGCCCATCGCGTTCTGGTGGTAGGCCAGTTCCTCGCCGAGCGCCGCGTCGGCGGTGACCAGCGCGCCGCCGACGACGTCGGAGTGGCCGCCCATGTACTTGGTCAGCGAGTGCACGACCACGTCCGCGCCGAGCGCGAGGGGCTGCTGGAGGTAGGGCGAGGCGAAGGTGTTGTCCACGACCAGCTTGGCGCCGGCCGACCGCGCGATGTCGGCGACGACGGCGATGTCGGTGATGCCGAGCAGCGGGTTGGAGGGGGTCTCGACCCAGATGACCTTCGTCTTCGGGGTCAGGGCGGCCCGTACGGACGCCGCGTCGGAGGTGTCGGCCACCGACCACTCCACGCCCCAGCGGGAGACGACCTTCGCGAAGAGGCGGAAGGTGCCGCCGTACGCGTCGTTCGGGATGACCACGTGGTCGCCCGGGGAGAGCAGGGTGCGCAGCAGGCAGTCCTCGGCGGCGAGCCCGGACGCGAAGGCGAGGCCGCGCCGGCCGCCCTCCAGCGCCGCGAGGTTCTCCTCGAGCGCGGTCCGGGTCGGGTTCGCGCTGCGGCTGTACTCGTAGCCGCCGCGCAGTCCGCCGACGCCGTCCTGCTTGTACGTGGACACCTGGTAGATCGGGGGCACGACCGCGCCGGTCAGCGGGTCCGCCGTGTTGCCCGCGTGGATCGCGCGGGTCTCGAAGCTCTGGTGCTCGTGGCTGTCGTCGCTCATGAGGCAGAGCTTATGGGGTGTCCGGCCGGACGGCGGGTGGGGCATTGGCCTTTGCGCAGGTGCGTCTGGTTCGCTTGGGGGCATGGAGATTCTGTGGTTCCTGATCGCGCTCGGCCTGCTCGTGGCCGCCTTCAGCCCGTACATACGGCGCCGGCGGGGCGGCGGCGTACGTCTGGTCGCGCCGGGCAGCCCTGACGCGGCCGACCCCGAGAACTACGGTTTCGCCCGCCAGGAGCACCTGGACATCCGCGTCCCCGGCCCCGACGAGGACCTGATGGACGCCCTCGAAGCGGTGCAGCGCAGCGGCCGTTGGCAGGCGGCGTCCCAGCTGCTGGCCGGGACCCCGAAGGAGGGCGAGCTGCGCTGGCAGCGGGTCCAGGCCTTCGGCGGCGCGGCGGCGCTGGAGCTGGTAGAGCGTCCCGGCGTGGGCGCGCAGTGGCTGAAGGCCTGGCGGCTGGAGGCGGAGAAGGACGCGGGCGGCGCGCAGGTGCACGCGGAGCTGCTGGTGCAGCAGGCGTGGCGGCACTCGGGCGGCGTGGGCTCCACCGACCACCGGATCATCCTGGAGGAGGCCCGGGAGGCGTGCCGCAAGGCGGCGCTGCTGGCCCCTGGCGACCCCGTCCCGTACATCACGGAGCTGGCCGTCGCGCGGGCGCTCGGCTACTCGGAGGCGGAGTTCGACGCCCTCTGGGCGAAGGTCATCGACGTCGCGCCGGCGCACATGGGCGCGCACCTGGCGGCCCTGCACTACTGGTGCGAGAAGTGGCACGGCTCGCGGGAGAAGGCCGACGCCTTCGCGCACGCGGCGGCGGCCCGTGCCCCGCAGGGCTCGCTGCTGGCGGCGCTGCCGCTGTTCGCGGTGTACGAGCACGTCCCGGAGGTCGTCCTGACGAACTTCTGGCAGGGCGCGGTCGTGACCCGGGCGGTGGAGGGCGCGCTGTACGCGGTGCACACCGCACGCCAGGACGACCCGATGCTGGCGCACGTCCGGCACATGCTGCTGTCGTTCCTGGTGCCGATGGAGCGCTGGGCGGAGGCGATGGAGCAGGTCCGCCACATCGACGGCTACGTGGGCGCCCTGCCGTGGTCGGCCTCCCCGGACCCTGCGGCGCAGTACGCGGTGTACCGCGCCCTGGCGGTGGCGGGCTACGAGGCGAACGGCGGCTCCCCGGCGACGCTGCCGCACTGAGGCGGCGGCCGCACAGCCGGTGCGCCGCGGCCGTGCGGCCGCCGGCCGGAGCCCGCCCCCCTGGCTCCCACCTGCGGAATCTCGGCGAATAAGGTTGCTGTAAAGATCTGCGGGCCGCATGATGACCCGGCGCGACCACCCGGGCCCGGCCGACCAACCGCACGCCCGCGGCACACCCGCAGCATCCGCACCTGCACACCTGCACCACTTCATCCCGTGGGGGGATCCGTCCATATGGGCGCTTCACTGCGCGCGCTGCGCGCCCTCGTCCTGCTCGCAGGCTTCTACCTGCTCGGCTTCATCCTGCTCGGCGTGCTCGCGGCCGCCGACTGGGCCACCGTCACCTGGCTGCACGGCGGCATCGCCTTCAAGATCCTCATCGTCTCGGTGGTCCTGGCGGTCCCGATCGTGCGCGGCATGTTCATGCTCCGCACCCCCAAGGGCGACCCGCAGCCCGGCCTGCCCGTCACCGAGCAGCAGGAACCCGTCCTGTGGCAGACCGTCCGCGACATCGCCGACCAGGTCGGCACCCGCGCCCCGGACGAGATCCTGCTCATCGACGAGGTCAACGCGGCCGTCAGCGAGGACGCCCGGCTGCTGGGCCTGATGTGCGGCACCCGCCGCCTCTACCTGGGCCTGCCCCTGATGACCGGCCTGGACGAGATGCAGCTGCGCGCCGTACTCGCCCACGAGATGGGCCACTACGCCAACCTCGACACCCGCCTCACCCCGCTGATCGCCCGCGGCCGCGCCCAGCTGATCCGCACCATCGGGCACTTCCACGAGCGCGCCGACACCAAGGTCGCCAAGGAACGGGCCCGGCAGGAGAAGGCCGCCGAGAAGCGGCTCGCGAAGGGCAAGAAGGCCAAGGACGTCGACACCACGGGCCAGGGCGCGATGTACCGGGCCATGGCGAAGATCTACACGGCGTACGCGCGCTTCTACATGCGGGCCACCCTCTCCGGCAGCCGCCGCCAGGAGCTCGCCGCGGACCTGGCCTCGGTCCGCGTCGCCGGCCGCGACTCCGCCGCCTCCGCGCTGCGCGAGCTCAACGCCATCGGTCCCGCGCACGACTTCTACATGGACTCGTACGCCACCCTCGGCGTCGGCGCCGGCCTGCTGCCGCCCGCAGGCCAGGTCTTCGGCGGCCTGCGGCAGCTGCTCGACGCCCGCTCGGACGACCTGGACGACCTGCGCCGCGAGCTGTCCACCGAGCCCACCTCCCCGTACGACTCGCACCCCGCGCTCGCCGAACGCGTGGCCCGCATCGAGGCCCTGCCCGACGACGGCCGCGGCGCGCAGGCGGCCCGCCCGGCGCTGGAGCTGCTCGCCTCCCCGCAGGCCGCGCTGGCGGCGCTGGAGGAGGCGGTCCTGACCCCGGAGGCGCTCGCGCTCACCCGCCTGGACTGGGCGGACCTGGTCCACGAGAGCATGACCCGGTACGTCGGCCAGGGCGCGCAGGCGATCCGCGAGGCCGTCGCCGCCGAGGGCACGGCCCCGGAGCTGGCGGCCCTGCTGGACGCCGTGGACGCCGACCCGGCGCTGCGCTGGCGGATCGCCGACCGCTTCCCGAAGTCCGAGGAGGCCGCGGCCGCCACGGGCCGCGCCGCCCGCGAGTTCACCCGGCCCGTGCTGCGGCGCGCGCTGCAGCAGCTGGTCACCGCCGAGCTGACGGCCCGCGGCGCGGCCCGCTGGCAGCTGTCCTGGTCCGACTCGGCCGCCCTGCAGTACCCGGCCGACGGGTTCGAGGAGCAGCTGGAGCTCGCCCTGGACGCGCTCGTCGCGGACCTGCCCGACACCGAACCCCTGCGAAAGCTGGTGCTTGTCTGATGATCGGCCTGATCATCCTCGGAATCCTGCTGATCAGCGGCGCGTACAAGCTGCTGCGGGCCCGCAAGGGCGGCGGCGCCGGCAAGCGCCGCTCGGCGGGCCGGGCCGACGGCCAGGCCGCGGTCGCGCTGGGCTTCGTACCTGCCGAGCGGCTGGACACCGAGAACGGGTCCCCGCTCCTGCCGGCGGACACGGCCGCCCTGGACGCCGTACGGGCGGGCGACTGGCAGGCCGGCGCGGCCTGGGCGGACGCGGCGGGGCAGAACTGGGACGAGCGCATCCGGCGCGTACGGGGACTGGCCGAGCTGGCCGCCGAGGAGGACGCCTGGCTGCTGGCCTGGCGCGCGGCGCGGCCGCAGGACCCGACGGCGGCGGCGGTGCACGCGGACGCGTCGGTGCTGGTGGCGTGGAACGTGCGCGGCTCACTGAGCGCGAGCAACACGACGCAGGAGCAGTTCCGGAACTTCCACCGGCTGATCGCCGCCTCGCAGGAGGCGATGCACGAGGCCCAGCGGCTCGCCGACCCGGCGGACCCGGTGCCGTACATGCTGGAGCAGCCGGTCGCCATGGCGCTGGGGTACTCCCACGAGCGGTACGGGCAGCTGTGGGCGGAGATCGTCGAGCGCGGCCCGAAGGTGCTGGCGGCGCACACCGGCGCCCTGCAGTACTGGTGCCGCAAGTGGCGCGGCTCGCACGAGGAGGCGGAGGCGTTCGCGAAGCGGTCTGCGGCGTCGGGCGCACCCGGTGAGCTGCTGTCGCTGCTGCCGCTGTACGCGTACCTGGAGTACGAGATGTCGGAGTCGGAGATCGACCCGGACGTCTACTACAAGCGGCCGGAGATCGTGGCGGCCACGGACGCGGCGCTCGCGGACGTGGCGGCGGCGGACCCGGCCGACCGGCGGGTGGCCCGGGTGCGGCACATGCTGGCGTGGAACCTGTACTGGCAGGACCGGTACACCGAGGCCGTGGAGCAGTTCCGTGCCGTCGACGGGTACATCGGGACGACGCCGTGGACGTACGCGGCGGACGCCAAGGCGCGGTACGTGCAGGCGAGGGACTTCTGCGTGCGCCGATCGGTGACGCAGTAGCGGTACGGAAACATGACGAAAGTCTGACGCGACGGCCGGGGGCGGTCCGGGGGGAATCCCGGCCCGCCCCTTCCCGTTAAGGGGGTACCACTAGGAGGGAATCATGTTCTCGTACCGCCGCACGCCCGAGCTCCCCACCCGCGAGGAGGCCCTGCAGGGCCGCGCGACCCCCCTGTTCTCGCTCCCTGACCGGCACACGGTCCTCGGCAACCCGCTCGCGGGGCCCTATCCGGACGGGCTCGAGACGGCCGACTTCGGCCTGGGCTGCTTCTGGGGCGCGGAGCGCAAGTTCTGGCAGACCCCGGGAGTGTGGACCACGCTGGCCGGCTACCAGGGCGGCTTCACCAAGAACCCGACGTACGACGAGGTGTGCTCGGGGCAGACCGGCCACACCGAGGTCGTGCGCGTGGTCTTCGACCCTGCGCAGGTCTCGTACGCCACCCTGCTGAAGCTGTTCTGGGAGTCGCACGACCCCACCCAGGGCTTCCGCCAGGGCAACGACGTCGGCACCCAGTACCGCTCGGCGATCTACACCCACTCCGAGGCCCAGCAGGCCGAGGCCGAGGCCTCCCGCGCCGCGTACCAGCAGGTCCTGACGTCCTCGGGCTACGGCGAGATCACGACGGCGGTCCTCCCGGCCACGGCCCGCCCCTTCTGGCCGGCGGAGCCGTACCACCAGCAGTACCTGGACAAGAACCCCGACGGCTACTGCGGCATAGGCGGCACGGGCGTCAGCTGCCCGATCGGCGTGGCCAAGGCCCAGGGCTGACACCCCGGGCGGCCCTCCGGCGCGGCCCTCCCCCTTCGGGCGGCGGCGCCGGAGTTCAGCTCTGTAGGCCGACTCCGGGGCCGAGAATCTCGCGCATGGGAGCATCCATGACCACGTCCGCTGCCGGGCGGCCGCTCATTCCGCAGCCGCCGTCGACACGGCTGGTTCTACTTCCTCGCCGCACCCCGCGCCCGGCCAATCGTCGTGGTCCGGATCATTCCGCCCTTCGACGCCCTGTAGCGCCCGCCGGTCAGATCGTCGAGGCGTCGATGACGAAGCGGTAGCGGACGTCGCTGGACAGGACGCGCTCGTAGGCCTCGTTGATCTGCTCGGCGCGGATCAGTTCGATCTCCGAGCCCAGGCCGTGCTCGGCGCAGAAGTCCAGCATCTCCTGGGTCTCGGCGATGCCGCCGATCATCGAGCCGGCCAGGGTCTTGCGGCCGGTGATGACGGAGAACAGGTTCAGCTCGACCGGCTCCTCCGGGGCGCCGACGTTCACCAGCGCGCCGTCGACCTTCAGCAGGCCGAGGTACGCGTCGAGGCCGAGCGGGGCCGAGACCGTCGAGATGACCAGGTCGAAGCTGCCGGCCAGCTTCTCGAAGGTGGCCTCGTCGCTCGTCGCGTAGTAGTGCGAGGCGCCGAGCCGCAGGCCGTCCTCCTGCTTGCGCAGGGACTGGGAGAGGACGGTGACCTCCGCGCCGAGCGCGGCCGCGATCTTCACGCCCATGTGGCCGAGGCCGCCGAGACCGACGATCGCGACCTTCTTGCCCGGGCCCGCCTGCCAGTGCTTGAGCGGCGAGTAGAGGGTGATCCCGGCGCACAGCAGCGGGGCGGCGACGTCGAGGGCGAGGCCGTCGGGGATGCGGACGGTGTAGTTCTCGTCGACGACGACGTGCGTGGAGTAGCCGCCGTACGTCGGGTCGCCCTTCCTGTCACGGGCGTTGTACGTGCCGGTCATGCCCTGCACGCAGTACTGCTCCTGGCCGCGCAGGCAGTACTCGCACGCGCGGCAGGAGTCGACGAAGCAGCCGACGCCGACGTGGTCGCCGACCGCGAACTTCGTGACGCCCCGGCCGACTTCGGCGACGACACCGGCGATCTCGTGGCCCGGGACCATCGGGTAGATGCCCTCGCCCCACCCGTCGCGGACCTGGTGGATGTCGGAGTGGCAGATGCCGGCGTACTTGATCTCGATGAGGACGTCGTGCTCGCCGACGGGGCGGCGCGGGACGGTGGTGCGCTCCAGCGGGGCCTTCGCAGTGGGGGCGGCGTAGGCGGCTACCTGGGTGACGGACATGGATGGAGACTCCTCGAATGCTGCTGACGGTCTGCGTACAGCGAACGATTCCGCGCCGGACCGCCGGCAGCCACGCCCCTGTCGTGCCTAGGACCGGCGGTCCTACCCCTGGCGGGGTCAGGAACACGGCCCCGGCGCGCCGGCCGCCCGGCGATACTGACGTCATGGACCAGCTTGATCAGCGTGCCGAGCTCGGCGAGTTCCTCCGTTCCCGCCGCGCACGGCTGCGCCCCGCGGACGTGGGCCTGCCGGACTACGGGCGCCACCGCCGGGTGCCCGGGCTGCGCCGCGAGGAACTGGCGCAGCTGGCGGGCGTATCAGTGGCGTACTACACGCGGCTCGAGCAGGGACACGGGCAGAACGTGTCGGCGGAGGTGCTGGACGCGATCGCCCGCGCCCTGCGCCTGGACGGCACGGAGACGGCCCACCTGAACCACCTGGCCAGCCCCCGGCCCCGCCGGCACCGCGGCAAGCAGCACCGGGCGCAGCACGTCCGCCCGGAGCTGCGGACGCTGCTGGACGCGATGGAGGGGGTGCCGGCGTACCTGGTGGGGCGGCGTCAGGACGTGATCGGCTGGAACCGGCTGGCGGCCGCGGTCTTCGGGGACTTCGGGGCGCTGCCGCCGCAGGAGCGGAACCTCGTACGGCAGGTGTTCCTGGATCCGGCGACGGCCGAGCTGTACGTGGACTGGGAGTGCCGGGCCTGCGAGGTGGTGAGCAACCTGCGCATGTACGCGGGCCAGCACCCGGAGGACGAGCAGCTGTCCGCGCTGGTCGGGGAACTGTCGGTGAAGAACGAGGAGTTCCGGCGGCTGTGGGCGGCGCACACGGTGGCGGACAACAAGACGCACGGGGTGAAGCGGCTGCGGCACCCGCTGGTGGGTGAGCTGGACCTGGCCTTCGAGACGCTGGCGCTGCCGGACGACTCGGCGCAGTTCCTGGTGACCTTCCACGCCCCGCCGGGCTCGCCTTCGGCGGACGCGCTGCGGCTGCTGGCCTCCTGGTCGGCTCCGTCTGCCGCCCCGGTAGCCCCTGCCACCCCTGCCACCCCGTCCGCCGCTTCGTCCCCGGACGGGGCTACAGCTTGATCTGGAAGATGCCCGCCCGGCGTTCGCGGCGGTAGCCCAGGGCGGCGTTCACCGCGCGCATCGGGGTGTTCTCGTCCGCCACCGAGGTGGCGATCTCGCGGAGGGCGGGGAAGCGGGCCGTGGCCTCCCCCAGCATGCGGAGTTTGACGGCGCGCCCGAGGCCGCGGCCGCGGTGGGCGGGGACGACCACCGTGTCGTACTGGAGGGCGCGCGGGGCGGCCGGGTCCGGGAGCACCAGGGACGTGTACGCGGCCACCTCGCCGGCGGGGGTCACCGCCGCGGCCATGAGCATCCGGCCGCCGCGGTCCAGGACCAGCCGCTGCACCGTGTGCAGGCGCTGCGGGGTCCAGGCCGGGGTCTGCTCGTCCATGTCCCCGGTCGGCGCGTCCTCCATCGATCCGTGGGCGACGGCGGCCGCGGCCACCCACGCCTGCGGGACCAGGCCCTCCCAGCACAGCAGCTCGTAGCCCGCCGGCAGTCCGTGCTCCGCGCCGGCCGTCTCCGCTGCCACGTCCCGCACGTCCTGCACGTACCAGGCGAGCGGCAGCACGTTCTCGAAGCCCAGCGACTCGGCGAACGCCTGCCCCGCCCCGCCCAGGTCGGCCATCGTGGAGACGGAGGTGCGGCCCTGGGCCAGCAGTTCCTCGCGGACCCGGTGCCACAGGGCCGTGCCGATCCCCCGCCGCCGCGCGTCCGGACGTACCTGCAGCACGTCCAGCGAAGCGGTGTGCGCATTGCCGGCGTCCGTGAAGAGGAGCAGGCTCGCCACGCCTTCGTCCGCCGCGAAGTGCACGTGGCGGCCGGTGGTCGGCGCCACGCGCAGCCGCCCCGCGATCTCCACCCGGGTCGGTACGGGTACGCCGGGCAGGTCGGCGGCGTGTGCGGCGGTCAGGACCGATGCCCAGGCGTCCACCTCGGCATCGGTCGGCGGTACGGACAGCTGGGTGAGGGATAACTTCATGACCTGGACCTTAGCCCCCGGGAAACGACGGATGGCGGGGAACCCCCGTCAGAGGCTCCCCGCCATCCGCGGGAGTTCGGTCGGGTCGGGGCCGGGTCAGGAGGCCGCGCCGGCCTTCCAGTCCGCCCAGCTCATGTTCCAGCCGTTGAGGCCGTTCTCCGGCTTGATGGTCTTGTCCGGCGAGTTGACGACCGTGACCACGTCACCGATGAGCGAGTTGTCGTAGAACCAGGCCGCGGGCTGGTTCGGGTCGTTGGCGCCCTGGGCGTCGTTCAGACCGACACAGCCGTGGCTCGTGTTCACGCTGCCGAAGATCGAGTCCGCTCCCCAGTAGTTGCCGTGGATGAACGTGCCCGACTGGGACAGCCGCATCGCGTGCGGGACGTCCTTGATGTCGTACTCGCCCTTGCCCTCGCTGTTCTTGAAGCCGACGGTCGAGCCGTCCATCCGGGTCTCCTTGAACTTCTCGGAGATCACCATCTGGCCGTTGTACGTCGGGTTCTCCGGGGAGCCGGCCGAGATCGGGATGGTCTTGAGGACCGCGCCGTCCCGGGTGACGGTCATCTTCTTGGTCTTCGCGTCGACCGTGGAGACCTGGCTGCGGCCGATCTTGAAGGTGGCGGTCCGGTTCTGCACGCCCTGGACGCCGGGGGCGCCCTGCACCCCGTCCAGCGCCAGCTTCAGCGTGACGGTGGAGCCGGCCTGCCAGTACTGCTCCGGGCGGAAGTCCAGGCGCTGTGCGCTGAACCAGTGCCCGACGACCTCCTGGCCGCTGCTGGAGGTGACGGAGATGGCCGCCTGGACCGCCTTCTGGTCCTTGATCGGCTTGTTGAACGTGATCGAGACCGGCATGCCCACGCCGACGGTCTGGCCGTCGTCCGGTATGAACGAGCCGACGAAGCTGTTCTCCGGGGAGACGGTGGTGAAGGAGGCGTTCTCGTGCGCCTCCTTGCCGGAGGCGTCCTTGGCGGTCGCCGACACGGCGTACTTCGTGGAGCGCTTCAGCGCGGCGTCCGGCTTCCAGCTCTTGCCGTCGGCGGCTATCTTGCCGGGCACGGCCGTGCCCTCGGAGGTCTTCAGCTCGACCGCCGTGAGGGTGCCGTCACTGACGGCGACGTTGGCCGCGTCGTTCAGGCCGACGTTGGTCGAACCGTCCTTGGGCGTGATCGTTATCTTGGCCTTGGAGGCGTCCTTGGCCGCAGCCGCGTCCACGTCCGACTGGGACTTGCTGCTCGCGTCCCCGCCGCCCTTGGGCTTGTCGTCCCCACCGCCGCACGCCGAGAGCACCAGCACGCCACCGAGGACGGCGGATATGGCCACGAGGGACCTTCTCCGCCGCTTCTTGTCCGTCCTCACACGCCACTCCATCGTTGCCTGAACCCCCGAGCTTCCCCCGGCTCCCGCCGGGTGGTGCCCCGATCAAGGCAGGGAGACACGCCCCCTGCCTCGCACCAGTCAACGCGTTGAAGGCCCGGATCGGTTCCACATTCCGTTTGAATGTGGGCAACCACACGGTCAGGCGTTGTCGGTCGTCTCTTCGTCGAAGTCCCCATCTTCCTCGCCCAGGTCCCACTCCATGGACTCGGGGTCGTATTCGACGGGCTCGCTGCTCCAGGAGGCCTGCGCCAGCTCCACGCCGGGGATCTCCGCGACCAGGTCAGTGGGGTCGACGAGGTACGCGAGCGCCTCCGACTCGTCCTCCCGTACGGCCGACTCCGCGTGGCCTCGCTCCTCGTCCGGCATGAACTCGTCGGCCTCGATGTGCTCGAGTGCGGCTCCGGTGAGCGCCTCGGGATCGGGCACCTCCAGTACCAAATCCACCCGAAGCCGTACGTACCGTGATGTGTCAGAAGGGTTCATACGACGGAGACTAAGCCCGAGGAAGCCCCGACTTTCCCACGACCCGCCCTTGTCCGTAGCATCACCGCACACGGCCAATTCGCTGCTTCCGCAAGGGGGATCGCCCCGTGTCCGCACGTCGACCGCTGCTCACCGCTCTCGGAGCGACCACCCTTCTCGCCGCCCTCTGGTTCGTGCCCTCGGCCAACGCCACCGCACCGGGGTCCTCGGCGCCCGGCTCCACGGCGTCCGATTCCGGTTCCGCCGCGCCGGAGTCCGCGAACGCGCCCGGGTCCGGGGCCGGGCGCGGGTCGGTGACGACGCTCGAGGCCGATCCCGCGGGCGCCTCCCCGCAGACCGCCGGCCAGATCCCCCTCGGGCTCGCCGACACCGGCGGGATCGACACCACCCCGTACCTGCTGGGCGGCACGCTCTGCCTGGGCCTCGGGGCCGGGTTCGTCACGTTCTCCGTACGCCGCTCGCGCGCGTAGGCCCCACGGGCAGACGCCGAAAGCACCGAATACGCCGAAGGGCCGGCCCCGGGAGACGATTCCCGGGCCCGGCCCTTCGCGGCAGTGAGGCGGAGCGGTACGGCTAGGCCAGCGGACCCGTCACCGGCTCCACCGCGGCGACGAGGCCGCCCGCACGGACGAACGCGTCGGCCGCCGCCAGGTCGGGGGCGAGGAAACGATCCGGCCCCGGACCCTCGACACCCGCCGCCCGAGCCGCCGCGATGGCCGCCAGACTGGCCGGCGCCGCCGTGAGCCCGTGGCGCAGCTCGATGGCGCGGGTGGCCGCGTACAGCTCGATCGCGATGATCCGCGTCAGGTTGTCGATGGCGGTACGGAGCTTGCGCGCGGCCGACCAGCCCATCGAGACGTGGTCCTCCTGCATGGCGGAGGACGGGATCGAGTCGGCGGAGGCAGGCACGGCCAGCCGCTTCATCTCGCTGACCAGGGCGGCCTGCGTGTACTGGGCGATCATCAGACCGGAGTCGACACCGGCGTCGTCCGCCAGGAACGGCGGCAGGCCGTGCGAGCGGTTCTTGTCGAGCAGCCGGTCCGTGCGGCGCTCGGCGATGGAGCCGAGGTCGGCCGCCGCGATGGCCAGGAAGTCCAGGACGTACGCGACCGGGGCGCCGTGGAAGTTGCCGTTGGACTCCACGCGCCCGTCGGGCAGCACCACCGGGTTGTCGACGGCGGAGGCCAGCTCGCGCGAGGCGACCAGGGCGGCGTGCGCCATGGTGTCGCGGCCGGCGCCGGCGACCTGCGGGGCACAGCGCACCGAGTACGCGTCCTGCACGCGCGGGGCGGACTCCTCCTGGAAGTGGCCGGTGAGCCCGGAGCCCTTCAGCACGGCGGCCATGTTCGCGGCGGAGGCGCCCTGGCCCGGGTGCGGGCGGATGGCGTGCAGCTCGGGCGCGAGCACCTTCTCGGTGCCGAGCAGCGCCTCGAGGGTGAGCGCGGCGGTGATGTCGGCGGACTTGTACAGCTTGTCGAGGTCGGCGAGGGCCATGACCAGCATGCCGAGCATGCCGTCGGTGCCGTTGAGGAGGGCGAGGCCCTCCTTCTCCTTCAGCTCGACCGGCCGGATCCCGGCCTCGGCGAGCAGTTCGCCGACGGGGCGCACGACCCCGTCCGGACCCTCGGCGTCGCCTTCGCCCATCAGGGTGAGCGCGCAGTGCGAGAGCGGCGCGAGGTCGCCGGAGCAGCCGAGCGAGCCGTACTCGTGGACGACGGGCGTGATGCCGGCGTTGAGCACGTCGGCCATCGTCTGCGCGACGGACGGCCGGACGCCGGTGTGGCCGGAGGCGACGGTCTTCAGGCGCAGGAACATCAGGGCGCGCACGACCTCCCGCTCGACGCGCGGGCCCATGCCGGCGGCGTGCGAGCGGACGATGTTGCGCTGGAGCTGGGCGCGCAGCTCGGGGCTGATGTGCCGGGAGGCGAGGGCGCCGAAGCCGGTGGACACCCCGTAGACGGGTTCGGGCTTGGCGGCGAGGGCGTCGACGATCTCGCGGGCGCGGGCGAGGGCGTCGAGCGCCTCGCCGGACAGCTCGATCCGCGCGTTGCCGCGGGCGACGGCGATGACGTCCTCGGCGGTGGTCCCGGACGTCCCCACCACGACAGTGTGCATATCCATATTCAGCAGCCTACGGACTGAATCGCTTCATGTCACTAGCAAGTTTCAGGAGGGCCCCTTACGCCTTACGCCCGGCCGCGGAAGCGGCGGCGCTCGCCGGCCGCCTCCTGCTGGGCGGCATCGGCCAGCCGGACGACGGCGGTGTCCCGGCCCGCGACGACGGGTTTCGGCGAGCGGGCGGCCTTGGCCTTGTACTGGGCGGCGTCGGCCAGCCGGAACAGCCGCCGGGAGGACTTCACGAGCCCGATCGGGTCCCCGGTGGACGCGACCCCGCACGCGACACCCTCCCCGAGCTCCAGCTCGGCGGCGCGCAGGCACAGCTCCTCGGTCACCCGGACCACCTCGTCGGCGGGGGGCCCGACGCTCACCAGGCAGAACTCGTCGCCGCCGAGCCGGGCCACGAGCGCGCCGGGCAGCATGGCCCCGCAGAGGCTGAGCACGGACCCGAACCGCTCCAGCAGCCGGTCGCCCGTGGCGTGCCCCAGGGTGTCGTTGACCTTCTTGAGCCCGTTCAGGTCGCACACCACCAGGCTCACCACGGCGGCGCTCCGCCGGTGCTCCTCCAGGGCCTCGTCGAGCCGCATGTCGACGGCGCGCCGGTTGGCCAGGCCGGTCAGCGGATCGGTGAAGGCGAGCCGCCGGGCCTCTTCGAGCCGCTCGTTCTGCGCGAGCCCGGCCGCGACCACCGCCGCCAGGACGGTCGCGAACTCGGCGTCGTCCTCGTCGAAGTCGGGCAGGCCGTCGTCGCGGGCGACGTACAGCTCGCCCCAGGCGCGCCCGCTGAGCACGATGGGCGCCACGACGCAGGTGCCGCGGCCCCGGCGGCGCAGGGCCTCGCCGCGCCGCCCCGGGCGGTTCCCGCCGGCGCTCTCGACCCAGGCGTGCGGGCCGCTGCCGCCGACCCAGCGCTCGTGCAGGAACTCGGTGATCTCGGGGAAGTCGTGGACGGGGTACGACTCGTCCTCGGGGAACGTCTCCTCCCCGGCCCGCAGCTCCCCCTCGTTCACGAGGACCCGCAGCCGGCCCCGCTCGCGCTCCCACGCGGAGATCGCGGCGAACGAACCGTCCATCGCGAGGCGGGCCCCACGGGCGGCCGCCCGGACACTGTCCCGCGGCGCGCATGCGGCGGCCATGGCCTGAGCCAGGCCCACGACGGCTCGCAGCCGCCCGTCGACTCCCATCACCCCAGGTTAGGGAGTTTCATCCGATTTCGTGCTGCTTGGTGCAGGGGCCGCCGGACCGGGCGCCGCGGCCCCGCGCCCCGGCTACTTCCCCGGCCACTGCGGCTTGCGCTTCTCGTTGAACGCCGCCACGCCCTCCGCGCGGTCTCCCGAGAAGGCCACCGTCCGCCAGGCCGCGTCCTCGATCTCCAGGCCGGCCGTCAGGTCCATCCCGTGCCCCAGCCGCAGGGCCCGCTTCGCCGCCCGCAGGCCCACCGGGGAGTTCGCCGCCATCCGGGCCGCGAGGGCGAGCGCTTCGTCCCGGTCCGTGCCCGCCGGGACCACCGAGTCCACCAGGCCCAGCGACAGCGCCTCCGCCGCCTCCACCCGCCGGGCCGTGAAGATCAGTTCCGCCGCCCGCGCCGCACCCACGCGCCGCGGCAGCAGCTGCGTGCCGCCGCCGCCCGGGATCACGCCCACGGAGACCTCCGGCAGGCCGACCACCGCCGTCTCATCGGCCACGATCACGTCGCACGCCAGCGCCAGCTCGAAGCCGCCGCCCAGCGCGAACCCGTGCACCGACGCGATCGTCGGCATCGGCAGCTCCAGTACGCCCCCGTACGCGCCCCGCGTGGTCGGCCGCTGCTGCACCAGCTCGGCGTCCGACAGGGAGTTGCGCTCCTTGAGGTCGGCCCCGACGCAGAACGCCCGCTCGGCGGTCGACGAGAGCACGACCACCCGCACCGACGCGTCCGCCGCGAGCGCCGCGCAGGCCTCGCCGATGGCCCGCGCCATGTCGGTCGAGACGGCGTTCATCGCCTTCGGCCGGTCCAGGACCAGCTCCGCGACCCCGTCCTCATGCCGGCGCACAGCCACGAACTCAGACACAGAGACCCTCCCGGTTAACGAACGTTACCCGGGATCTTAGGGGGTACCGGGCAGGACGGGCCGGGCTCGCGGCATCCGGCCCGCCCTACCCGGCACCTCCTCGCTTCCTGCGCGTCAGCGACCAGGGCTCCACGACCCCGAGCCCGCGCACCGGGCGCTGCCACATCGGCTGGAGCGCGAAGCGGTACGTCCCGCCGCCCTCCTCGGCCTCGGCCTCCTTCTCCGAGACCGGCGCCGCGCCCGTGCGGCCCAGTTCCTCCGCCATCGCGCCGTCGACCAGCACCGCGTCCTTCGGGGCTATCGACGTCAGCCGCGAGGCCAGGTTCACGGTGGTCCCGAAGACGTCGCCCATCCGCGTCGTCACCGTCCCGAACGCTATGCCGACGCGCAGCTCCGGCATCTGCGCATCGGCTTCCATCGTCTCGATCAGCCGCAGCGCGATCTCCGCCGCCGTCGCCGCGTCGTCGGCGCAGTACAGGACCTCGTCGCCGAGCGTCTTGATCAGCCGGCCGCCGTGCGCGGCCACCAGGTCCGCGGAGGTCGTCTCGAAGGACTCGACGAGCTCGCCGAGCTCCTCCTCCTCCAGCCGCCGCGTCAGCCGGGTGAAGCCGACCAGGTCCGCGAAGCCGACCGCGAGCCGCCGGTCGACCATCTCCTCGTCGTCCGCCACCTGCACGACCCGGCCGGTGGCCGCCGCCAGCTGGCGCCGCCACACGTAGACGAGGAACTCCTCCAGCTCCGGCAGCAGCAGCTCGACCAGCGGGTACGTGACCTCCGTACGGGTCATTCCCGGCTCGGGCGGCTCCGTCAGCCCCTCCAGGAAGGAATCGATCTGCCATTCCGCCAGCCGGGCGGTGGTCTGCCCGGTGGACCGCGCCACCTGCACGGCCATCGGCTCGCTCAGCAGCCCGGCCTCGACGAGGCCGGCGAGCCGGCGCAGCGCCAGTACGTCCGCCTCCGTCAGGGCCTTGGCCTGGCCGATGTCGGCGAAGCCCATGGCCCGCCAGAAGCGGGAGGCGAGCTCCATCGAGACCCCGGCGCTGCGGGCCGCCTGGAAGGGGGTGTACCGGCGCTCCGCGCCCAGGATCAGCTGCTCCAGCCGGATGGCGAGCGGGTCCGCCGTCGGCTGCGCGGTGTGGTCGACCTCGTGGTGGGGAGTGTGCTGGTCGCGCCCGATGGGCGTGCCCGGACTGGCGGACCCCGAGCCGGTGGACCCCTGGCCGCCGGGCCGGGGGGCGGACGCGCTGGACGTAGAGTCGTCGACGGTCAAGGGCCGCCTCCTGTCCATTCCGTGCGCACTGCCCTGCCGAACCGGGTGATCACCGGGAGGACCGGGATCGCCTAAACCATACGGCAGGTGTGCCGTAGCTCACTCCCCACTCCCTGCAGCTGCGGCCGGGCTACCGCACCGACCGCAGATGCACCACGTCCCCGGCCCCCACGGTCTCGTGCCGGTCCTCAGCCGTCCGTACGACGAGCCGCCCGTCCGCGTCCACCGCTTCGGCCGTCCCGGTGAGCGTGCGGCCGCCGGGCAGGTCCGCCCGTACGTGCCGGCCCAGCGTGACGCAGTCCGCCGCGTACGCCTCCTGGAGCCCGCTGGCGGCCGGGTCCCCGCCCGCCGCCCGCCATTCCCCGTACCAGTGCTCCAGGGACCGCAGTACGGCCTTCAGCAGGGGTTCCCGGTCCGTCACGGCGGCCTTCGCGAGGATCAGCGACCCGGCTTCCGGTACGGGCAGCTCGTCCTCGGTGAGGGTGACGTTGAGCCCGATCCCGAGGACGACCCCGTCGCTGACCCGTTCGGCGAGGATGCCGCCGGTCTTGCGCTCCTCCCCCTCCACGGTGATCAGCAGGTCGTTGGGCCATTTGAGGGCCGTGTCCACGCCGGCGGCCCGCGACACCCCGGTCGCGGCGGCCACCCCGGCCAGCAGGGTCAGCCACCCCCACCGCTCCTGCGGTACGGAGTCGCCCGGCTTGAGCAGGACGGAGAAGAACAGCCCGGACCGGGCGGGCGCGACCCAGCTCCGGTCGAGCCGCCCGCGCCCGGCGGTCTGCTCCTCGGCGACGAGCACGGCCCCCTCGGGCAGCTGCCCGGCCCGGGCCGCGAGATCGGTGTTGGTGGACCCGGTGGCGGCGACCACCTCGACCGAGGACCACAGCCCCCCGTCCCCGACGAGGGCCCGTTCCAGCGCGGCGGCGTTCAGCGGCGGCCGGTCGAGGCTCGACCAGCGGCCGGCGGCGGCTCCGGACGGAGCCCCTCCTGATGCATCTGATGGCGTCATGCAACCCACAGTAGGTGTGTCAAACGCCGCACTGCCGAGCGCCATGCCCGCCGATACGCTACGCACCAGTAGCCAGCAGTAGTCAATCAATTGACCAGGCAGTTGACACCACACAGGGAGCCGCGACCCCGATGTCACAACCCTCAGAGCCGATCGACATGCACACGACCGCGGGCAAGATCGCGGACCTGCAGCGCCGCATCGACGAAGCCACTCACGCCGGGTCAGCGCGCGCGGTGGAGAAGCAGCACGCCAAGGGGAAGCTGACGGCACGTGAGCGGGTCGCCCTGCTGCTGGACGAGGGGTCCTTCGTCGAGCTCGACGAGTTCGCCCGGCACCGGTCGACCAACTTCGGGCTGGAGAAGACCCGCCCCTACGGCGACGGCGTCGTCACCGGCTACGGCACGGTGGACGGCCGCCCGGTGGCCGTGTTCTCGCAGGACTTCACCGTCTTCGGCGGGGCCCTCGGCGAGGTCTACGGCCAGAAGATCATGAAGGTCATGGACTTCGCGCTGAAGACCGGCTGCCCGCTCGTCGGCATCAACGACTCCGGCGGCGCCCGCATCCAGGAGGGCGTCAGCGCGCTGGGCATGTACGGCGAGATCTTCCGCCGGAACGTGCACGCCTCGGGCGTCATTCCGCAGATCAGCCTGATCGTGGGCCCGTGCGCCGGCGGCGCCGTGTACTCCCCCGCCATCACCGACTTCACCGTGATGGTCGACCAGACCTCGCACATGTTCATCACCGGTCCGGACGTCATCAAGACGGTCACCGGCGAGGACGTGGGCTTCGAGGAGCTGGGCGGCGCCCGCACCCACAACTCCACCTCGGGCGTGGCCCACCACATGGCCGGGGACGAGAAGGACGCCATCGAGTACGTCAAGAACCTGCTGGCGTACCTGCCGTCGAACAACCTCTCCGAGCCGCCCGCCTTCCCGGAGGAGGCGGACACCGAGGTCACCGAGGCCGACCGCGAACTCGACGTCCTGATCCCGGACAGCGCGAACCAGCCGTACGACATGCACACGGTGATCGAGCACGTGCTCGACGACGCGGAGTTCCTGGAGACGCAGTCGCTCTTCGCGCCGAACATCCTCACCGGCTTCGGCCGGGTCGAGGGGCACCCGGTGGGCATCGTCGCCAACCAGCCGATGCAGTTCGCCGGCTGCCTGGACATCAACGCCTCCGAGAAGGCCGCCCGCTTCGTGCGGACCTGCGACGCCTTCAACATCCCGGTGCTGACGTTCGTGGACGTACCGGGCTTCCTGCCGGGCACGGACCAGGAGTACAACGGAATCATCCGGCGCGGCGCGAAGCTGATCTACGCGTACGCCGAGGCCACCGTCCCCCTGATCACCGTCATCACCCGCAAGGCGTTCGGCGGCGCGTACGACGTCATGGGCTCCAAGCACCTCGGCGCGGACCTGAACCTGGCCTGGCCGACCGCCCAGATCGCCGTCATGGGCGCGCAAGGCGCGGTCAACATCCTGCACCGCCGCGCCATCGCCGAGGCGGAGGAGGCGGGCAACGCCGAGGAGACCCGGGCCCGGCTCATCACCGAGTACGAGGACGCCCTGCTGAACCCGTACACGGCCGCCGAGCGCGGTTACATCGACGCGGTGACCATGCCGTCCGAGACCCGGGCCCACGTGGTCAAGGGGCTGCGCCAGCTGCGCACCAAGCGCGAGTCCCTGCCCCCGAAGAAGCACGGCAACATCCCCCTGTAGGAGGTCAGTCCTGTGGTGATCAAGGTCGTCAAGGGGAATCCGACGCCCGAGGAGCTGGCCGCCGCACTGGCGGTGGTCCAAGCGCGCGCGGCGGTGCTGGCCTCGGCACCGTCGGGCGCGCCGCGGGTGGCGGACGACTGGTCGGCGCCGGCCAGGGTGGCGCGGCGGACGCTGCCGCAGCCGGGGCCGCGCGCGTGGGCCCGTACCTACTGGCCCGGTTAGGCCGCCTTCCGGTGGTGAAGATGGCGTGAACGGACCGTGGCGCCTGAGTACGCGTACTCAGGCGCCACTCCGGTCTCCGGGGCCAGGATCGAGGCATGCTCTGGTCAGACCCGAAGAACGAGCCGCCGAAGGACATGCGCGACGTGCAGGCGATGGTCCGGCGGATGACCCTGGTGGTCGTCCTCGCGATGGTGGTGGTCGTGTACGTGCTGGGCGTGGGCTTCTAGCTTCCGTGCAGGGTGTCCCGGTGCGTGCCGGGCGGCGGATCCCCGCCCCTACGATGGCGGCATGACTGCTGCCCAGGCCCCGGCCCACGCCCTCGTCCTCGCCTCCGCCTCACCCGCCCGGCTCAACCTGCTGCGGCAGGCCGGGCTGGCCCCGCACGTGATCGTCAGCAACTTCGACGAGGACGCGCTCAGCGCGGAGACCCCGGCCGAGCTGGCGCTGGCGCTGGCCGAGGCCAAGGCGGGCGTGGTGGCGGCCCTGGACGAGGCCGCGGGCGCCCTGGTGATCGGCTGCGACTCGGTGCTGGAGCTGGACGGCGAGGCGCTCGGCAAGCCGGCGGACGCCGAGGAGGCCACCGCCCGCTGGAAGTCGATGCGCGGGCGGGCCGGCGTACTGCGCACCGGGCACTGCGTGATCGACACGGCGACCGGGCGTCAGGTCTCGGCCACGGCTTCCACGACGGTCCGGTTCGGCGAGCCGACGGACGCGGAGGTGGCGGCGTACGTGGCGAGCGGCGAGCCGCTGCACGTGGCCGGGGCGTTCACGCTGGACGGGCTGTCGGCGCCGTTCATCGAGGGCATCGACGGCGACCACGGGAACGTCATCGGGCTGTCGATGCCGCTGCTGCGCTCCCTGCTGGGCGAACTGGGCGTGTCCATCACGGATTTGTGGGCTTGAGCTCCCCGAAGGGCGCAGGCGGGGCGTCCTGGACGTCCCGCCCGTCCCGGCCGTCCGGCCCGCTCCCGGCGCCCCCTGCGGGCGCCCCGGCCCCGCCCTGGGCCGCGTAGAGCACCAGGGTCAGGACGAGCAGGCAGAGGATCAGCATCATCACCGCGAAGGCGCCCCAGCCGACCAGGCCGACGGCGAGGGCGCCGAGCAGCCCGTGGGTGACGGCTGCGGTGACGAGCACGATGCGGGCGAAGGTGCCGGGGGCCCGGTCGCGTACGGCCACCACGGCGAGCAGTACGGCGCACAGGAGCAGGAAGGCGCCGATGCCGGCCCCCATCCCGTACGTCGCCAGGGACATGACATCCGGATCCATACCGGCGATGGACATCGACTGGTTGTGGGTGGTCCGGCCGAGCACGAAGTGCACGAGGACGAGCACCGCCGCCTCGGCGACGAGCACGATCGCGGCCAGCCCGGCCACGAGTCTGCGCAGCACGACGCCCACGACGACCCACCCCTCCCCACACGTCCCCGGCCACAAGCCTGTTCGACGCCTGGAGGCTACTAACGGGTAAACGTACGGACAAGGGGTCCGGGCAGCTTCGTTACGCGAAGGGCCCCCCGGGCCGCGGACACGCAAAGAATGTGTGGGCCGTTCGTAGGGACTCGACAAAGAATCACAGGGGGCCGCTGACCCGGCGGACAGAGACCTTGGATACATGACGGGGTTACTGTGCAGTTGGGGATCCCCCTGACCTGGGGCGCCACAAGGGCTTTCCTCCTTGGAGGTGGACTCGAATCACACTGCGTGTGGGCAAGGTCACCACCAGGGAAGGGTCGAAACGCCGTGTGGGCTGTCCCTAAACTCAGCTTGTTTCAAGGAGGGAGCCATCGTGCGCAAGGTGCTCATCGCCAACCGTGGCGAAATCGCTGTCCGCGTTGCTCGGGCCTGCCGGGATGCCGGAATCGCAAGCGTAGCCGTCTACGCCGATCCGGACCGGGACGCTCTGCATGTCCGCGCGGCCGACGAAGCTTTCGCGTTGGGCGGTGACACCCCGGCCGCCAGCTACTTGGACATCTCCAAGGTCCTGCAGGCCGCAGCCGATTCCGGCGCGGACGCCATCCATCCCGGATACGGCTTCCTCTCCGAGAACGCCGACTTCGCGCAGGCCGTGCTCGACGCCGGCCTGACCTGGATCGGCCCGCCGCCGCAGGCCATCCGCGACCTCGGCGACAAGGTCGCCGCCCGGCACATCGCGCAGCGCGCCGGCGCCCCGCTGGTCGCCGGTACGCCGGACCCGGTCTCGGGTGCCGACGAGGTCGTGGCGTTCGCCAAGGAGCACGGCCTGCCGATCGCGATCAAGGCCGCCTTCGGCGGCGGCGGTCGCGGCCTGAAGGTCGCCCGCACCCTCGAAGAGGTGCCGGAGCTCTACGACTCCGCCGTCCGCGAGGCCGTCGCCGCCTTCGGCCGCGGCGAGTGCTTCGTCGAGCGCTACCTCGACAAGCCGCGGCACGTCGAGACCCAGTGCCTGGCCGACAGCCACGGCAACGTGGTCGTCGTCTCCACCCGTGACTGCTCGCTGCAGCGCCGCCACCAGAAGCTGGTGGAGGAGGCTCCCGCGCCGTTCCTCTCCGAGGCGCAGAACGCGGAGCTGTACGCCGCGTCCAAGGCGATCCTGAAGGAAGCCGGCTACGTCGGCGCCGGCACCGTCGAGTTCCTCGTCGGCACCGACGGCACGATCTCCTTCCTCGAGGTCAACACCCGCCTCCAGGTCGAGCACCCGGTCACCGAAGAGGTCACCGGCATCGACCTGGTGCGCGAGATGTTCCGCATCGCCGACGGCGAGGAGCTCGGCTACGGCGACCCGGTGCTGCGCGGCCACTCGTTCGAGTTCCGCATCAACGGCGAGGACCCGGGCCGCGGCTTCCTGCCGGCCCCGGGCACGGTCACGAAGTTCGCCGCCCCGTCGGGCCCCGGTGTCCGCCTGGACGCGGGCGTCGAGTCCGGCTCGGTCATCGGCCCGGCCTGGGACTCCCTGCTGGCCAAGCTGATCGTCACCGGCGCCACCCGCCAGCAGGCGCTCCAGCGTGCCGCCCGCGCGCTGGCCGAGTTCGAGGTCGAGGGCATGGCCACGGCCATCCCGTTCCACCGCGCGGTCGTCGCCGACCCGGCGTTCACCTCGGACCCCTTCCAGGTGCACACCCGCTGGATCGAGACCGAGTTCGTCAACGAGATCCCGGCGTTCGCGGCTCCGGCTGCGGACGAGGCCGAGGACGAGCCGGGCCGCGAGACGGTGGTCGTCGAGGTCGGCGGCAAGCGCCTCGAGGTCTCGCTGCCGTCCTCGCTGGGCATGACCCTGGCGCGCACGGCCGCTGCGGGCGGTGCGAAGCCGAAGCGCCGCGCGGCCAAGAAGTCCGGCCCGGCGGCCTCCGGCGACACCCTCGCGTCCCCGATGCAGGGCACGATCGTCAAGGTCGCGGTCGAGGAGGGCCAGCAGGTCAACGAGGGCGACCTGGTCGTCGTACTCGAGGCCATGAAGATGGAGCAGCCGCTGAACGCGCACCGCTCCGGGACGATCGTGGGCCTGACGGCCGAGGTCGGCGCCAGCCTCACCTCCGGCGCCACCATCTGCGAGATCAAGGACTGACGTCCTTGAACCTCTGACGGGGTTCCCGGGGCCACCGCCCCGGGAACCCCGTTTTTTCGTCTGCGCGGCCGCTGCCGGGGCCGGAACCCGCAACACCCGCGCCTCAAACGCCGGCGGGGCTGGAAGATCCAGCCCCGCCGGCGTTCGAGGCGCGGGGTCCCGGGCGGAGCCCCAGGGCTCCTACCTGCGCCTCATGTCCGCGACGCGGGGGCGGTCCCCGGCAGCAGCCTGCTCGAGCAGCGAGGCAGGCGCGCTGCGCAGCTGCGCCGACGGCCCCCCACGCCTCTGCACCGGCAGCGGGGACTCCCTGCGCGGGCGCCGGCCCACCATCCCCTCACCGCCGGAGGCGACGGCCCCGGCCACGGTGATCTGCACTCCCTGGTCGGCGAGCGCCTGCAGCTCCGTCGCCGCCCGGTCGTCGTGCGGCGGCGGCTCGTCCGTGACCAGACGGGTCATCACGTCCGTCGGCACGGTCTGGAACATGGTGTCGGTCCCGAGCTTCGAGTGGTCGGCCAGCACCACCACTTCCGTCGCGGCCTGCACCAGCGCCCGGTCCACGCTCGCGCTGAGCATGTTGGACGTGGACAGCCCGCGCTCGGCGGTCAGGCCGCTCCCGGAGATGAAGGCCCGCGACACCCGCAGCCCCTGGAGGGACTGCTCGGCACCGCTGCCGACCAGCGCGTAGTTCGAACCCCGCAGGGTCCCGCCGGTCATGACCACCTCCACCCGGTTCGCGTGGGCCAGAGCCTGCGCGACCAGCAGCGAGTTGGTGACGACGGTCAGTCCGGGCACCCGGGCGAGCCGGCGGGCCAGCTCCTGGGTCGTGGTGCCCGCGCCGACGACGACGGCCTCGCCTTCTTCGACAAGGCCGGCCGCTACGTCGGCAATGGCGGTCTTTTCCGCCGTCGCGAGATGGGACTTTTGCGGAAATCCGGACTCCCGCGTGAAACCGCCCGGCAATACCGCACCGCCGTGTCGGCGGTCGAGGAGTCCTTCTGCCTCCAGCGCCCGCACGTCCCGCCGTACGGTCACTTCGGAGGTCTGGACGACGCGGGCGAGCTCCCGGAGCGATACCGCTCCGTTGGCCCGCACCATTTCGAGAATCAATTGGCGACGTTCTGCAGCGAACACGAAACTGACAGTAACCCCAACGACCGTCTTGTTTCAGCTCCTTGCGCCGGAATACCGAAGTTGTCCATAAAACAGGGCGACTAGTGGTATACGCGTCCGGACGGCTGAGTGAACGTCTCTTCACTCACCGGCGACCCGCCCCAAGTCCCCTTGCGACGTGGGGCGGTTGCCGTTCTCACGCCTCGCCGGCGGCCTTCCGCGTGTGCAGCTGGCGCGCCACCTCGGCGATCGATCCCGACAGCGAGGGGTACACCGTGAACGCGTTTGCGATCTGCTCGACGGTCAGGTTGTTGTCGACGGCGATCGAGATGGGGTGGATCAGCTCGCTCGCGCGCGGCGACACGACCACACCGCCCACCACGATCCCGGTGCCGGGGCGGCAGAACAGCTTCACGAAGCCGTCCCGGATGCCCTGCATCTTGGCGCGCGGGTTGCGCAGCAGCGGCAGCTTCACCACGCGGGCGTCGATCTTGCCGGCGTCCACGTCGGCCTGGGTGTAGCCGACGGTGGCGATCTCCGGGTCGGTGAAGACGTTCGAGGAGACCGTCTTGAGGTTGAGCGGGGCCACCGCGTCGCCGAGGAAGTGGTACATCGCGATGCGGCCCTGCATGGCGGCGACGGAGGCCAGCGCGAAGATGCCCGTCACGTCGCCGGCCGCGTACACGCCGGGCGCGGACGTACGGGAGACCTTGTCGGTCCAGATGTGCCCGGAGTCCTTGAGCCGGACCCCGGACTCCTCCAGGTTCATGTCCTTGGTGTTCGGGATCGCGCCGACGGCCATCAGGCAGTGCGTGCCGGTGATGACGCGCCCGTCGGAGAGGGTGACCTCGACCCGGTCGCCGACGCGCTTGGCGGACTCGGCGCGGGAGCGCCCGATGACGTTCATGCCGCGGCGGCGGAAGACGTCCTCGAGGACGGCGGCCGCGTCCGGGTCCTCGCCGGGCAGCACGCGGTCGCGGGAGGAGACCAGGGTCACCCGGGAGCCGAGGGCCTGGTACGCGCCGGCGAACTCGGCGCCGGTGACGCCGGAGCCGACCACGATGAGCTCCTCGGGGAGCTCGTCCAGGTCGTAGACCTGGGTCCAGTTCAGGATCCGCTCGCCGTCGGGCATGGCGTCCGGGATCTCGCGGGGGTGGCCGCCGGTCGCGATCAGCACGGCGTCGGCCGTGAGGATCGTCTCGCTGCCGTCGGCGGCGGTGACGATGACGTCGCGCGTGCCGTCGATGCCCTGCGGGCCGCCGAGCTTGCCGCGGCCCCGTACGACGCGGGCGCCGGCCCGGGTGACGGAGGCGGTGATGTCGTGCGACTGCGCGAGCGCGAGGCGCTTGACGCGCCGGTTCACCTTGCCGAGGTCGACGCCGACGACGCGCGCGGCCTGCTCGATGTGCGGGGTGTCGTCGGCGACGACGATGCCGAGCTCCTCGTACGACGAGTCGAAGGTCGTCATGACCTCGGCGGTCGCGATGAGGGTCTTGGAGGGTACGCAGTCGGTGAGGACGGAGGCGCCACCGAGGCCGTCGCAGTCGACGACGGTCACCTCCGCGCCGAGCTGGGCCCCCACGAGGGCCGCCTCATACCCGCCGGGTCCGCCGCCGATGATCACGATCCGGGTCACGAAAACTCCGCCTCACGTCTACCCGGCCGGCTGCCGCCCCGGCCGGGGCTTCCGGGGGGTCTCCCCGGGGGATGCATTCCGTGCCCCATTGTCCCGCACGCTTCAAGGTGCTTCTCCCCCGGTCCGGCCATCCGGGCGTCGTCCGGGCACCATCCGGGCACGCGGCCATCCCCGCCCCTCCCGTACCCTCGACCTCATGTCGCTCTACGCCGCGTACGCCGGCAACCTCGACCCGCGGCTGATGACGCGCCGCGCTCCGCATTCGCCGCTGCGCGGCACGGGCTGGATCAACGACTGGCGGCTGACCTTCGGCGGTGAGCAGATGGGGTGGGAGGGCGCCCTCGCCACGATCGTCGAGGCCCCGAGGCACCAGGTGTTCGTCGCGCTGTACGACATCGCGCCGCTGGACGAGGACTCCATGGACCGGTGGGAGGGCGTCGGGCTCGACATCTACCGCCGGATGCGGATCCGCGTCCACACGCTGGACGGCGAGGAGGCGGCGTGGTGCTACGTGCTGAACGGCTACGAGGGCGGCCTGCCCTCGGCGCGCTACCTCGGTGAGATCGCCGACGCCGCCGAATCGGCGGGCGCCCCGCACGACTACGTGATGGAACTGCGCAAGCGGCCCTGCTGAGGCCCTCTCCCCGCTTGTGACGCACCGGACTCCGTCCGGCGGCGCCCGGCCGCGGCGTGCAGGAAAGCGGTCGATTCGGCGGAAACGACAAGGCAACGATCCGAACACCGTGAGCTGCGCCATCTACGCGCGTAGGCAATGCTCGGCTACGCTCGTCTGCGTGAACGCATCTGTTACCGACCCCTTCGCCGACGCCACCGCCGCAGCCGCCCGCCTGCGTGAGCTGACCGGCGCCGAAACCCACGATGTCGCCCTCGTCATGGGCTCCGGCTGGGCCCCCGCCGCAGAGGCGCTGGGCGCCCCCGAGGCCGAGCTCCCCGTCACCGAGCTGCCCGGCTTCCCGCCGCCCGCGGTCGAGGGCCACGGCGGCAAGATCCGCTCGTACAAGATCGGCGACAAGCGCGCGCTGCTCTTCCTCGGCCGGACCCACTACTACGAGGGCCGCGGCGTCGCCGCCGTCGCCCACGGCGTGCGCACCGCCGTGGCCGCCGGCTGCAAGACCGTCGTCCTGACCAACGGCTGCGGCGGCCTGCGCGAGGGCATGAAGCCCGGCCAGCCCGTCCTGATCAGCGACCACCTCAACCTGACGGCCGCCTCGCCGATCGTCGGCGCGAACTTCGTGGACCTGACCGACCTGTACTCGCCGCGCCTGCGCGCGATGTGCAAGGAGATCGACGAGACCCTCGAAGAGGGCGTCTACGTCCAGTTCCCCGGCCCGCACTACGAGACCCCGGCCGAGATCAACATGATCCGCGTCATGGGCGCCGACCTGGTCGGCATGTCCACGGTCCTCGAGGCGATCGCCGCCCGCGAGGCCGGCGCCGAGGTGCTCGGCATCTCCCTGGTCACCAACCTGGCGGCGGGCCTCTCCGGCGAGCCGCTGAACCACGAAGAGGTGCTCCAGGCCGGCCGTGACTCGGCCGCGCGCATGGGCAAGCTGCTGACCCAGGTCCTCGCCCGCATCTGAGGCACCGGCACCGTACGAGAAAAGACCGTACGAGAGACAAGGCGGAAGTAGTGCAGGAACAGGACGACCTGATCACCCGGGCCCGGGCCTGGCTGGCGGAGGACCCGGACCCCGAGACGGCCGAGGAGCTCGCGAAGCTCATCGAGGCCGGGGACGTCACGGAGCTGGCGGACCGGTTCTCCGGCACCCTCCAGTTCGGCACCGCCGGACTGCGCGGCGAGATCGGCGCGGGCCCGATGCGGATGAACCGCTCGGTGGTCATCCGGGCCGCGGCGGGCCTCGCGGCCTACCTGAAGGCCCAGGGCCACGCCGGCGGCCTGGTCGTCGTCGGCTACGACGCGCGGTACAAGTCCGCGGACTTCGCCCGTGACACCGCCGCCGTGATGACCGGCGCGGGCCTGCGCGCGGCCGTCCTGCCCCGCCCGCTGCCGACGCCCGTCCTCGCGTACGCCATACGGCACCTGGGTGCCGTCGCCGGCGTCGAGGTGACCGCGAGCCACAACCCGCCCCGGGACAACGGCTACAAGGTCTACCTCGGCGACGGCTCGCAGATCGTGTCCCCCGCGGACGCGGAGATCGCCGCGGAGATCGGGCGCGTGGACACCCTCGCCTCGGTCCCCCGTCCGGAGTCCGGCTGGGAGGACCTCGGCGACGAGGTCCTGGAGGCCTACCTGGCCCGTACGGACGCCGTCCTGACCCCCGGCTCCCCCCGGGGCGTGCGGACCGTCTACACGGCCATGCACGGCGTCGGCAAGGACGTCGTCCTGGCCGCCTTCGCCCGCGCCGGCTTCCCGGAGCCGGTCCTCGTGGCCGAGCAGGCGGAGCCGGACCCGGCCTTCCCGACCGTGGCCTTCCCGAACCCGGAGGAGCCGGGCGCGATGGACCTGGCCTTCGCCAAGGCCGCCGAGGCCGGGCCGGACATCGTGATCGCGAACGACCCGGACGCGGACCGCTGCGCTGTGGCCGTCCCGGACGACGCCTCGGCGACCGGCTGGCGCATGCTGCGCGGCGACGAGGTCGGCGCGCTGCTCGCGGCCCACCTGGTCCACAAGGGCGCGACGGGCGTCTTCGCCGAGTCCATCGTGTCGTCCTCCCTGCTGGGACGGATCGCGCAGGCGGCGGGCGTCGGCTACGAGGAGACCCTCACCGGCTTCAAGTGGATCGCCCGCGTCGAGGGCCTGCGCTACGGCTACGAGGAGGCGCTCGGCTACTGCGTGGACCCCGAGGGCGTCCGCGACAAGGACGGCGTCACGGCCGCCCTGCTGGTGGCGGAGCTGGCCTCGGAGCTCAAGGAGCAGGGCCGCACGCTGACCGACCTGCTGGACGACCTGGCGATGGAGCACGGCCTGCACGCCACCGACCAGCTGTCGGTCCGCGTCTCGGACCTGTCGGTCATCGCCTCGGCGATGGCTGCGCTGCGGGCGGAGCCGCCGGTGTCGCTGGCGGGCCTGCGGGTCTCCTCGGCGGAGGACCTGAACCGCGGTACGGAGACGCTGCCGCCCACGGACGGCCTGCGCTACTACCTGGAGGGCGACTACAAGGCCCGGGTGATCGTGCGGCCGTCGGGCACGGAGCCGAAGCTGAAGTGCTACCTGGAGGTCGTGGTCCCCGTGGCGGACGCCGCGGACCTCGCACCGGCCCGCACCCGCGGCCAGGAGATCCTGGACGCGATCAAGAAGGACCTGTCGGCAGCCGCGGGCATCTGATTCCACCCGCGTTCCTCCCGCGCCGCTCGTGCGGCTCGGCCCTGCCGGGCCTCCCCGGCTTCGCGCCGCTGCGCTGGACTCCGTCCGTCGGGCGCAGTCCAGGGGCTTCGGCCCCTGCCAGGCCCCGGTCCGTCCACCGGGGCCTGGCCCCTCGGCCCCCTGAGCTCCGGCTCGGGGGGCCGTCGCCGGTTTCGGGGGGAGGGGGATGGATCGGTCAGGTTGCTTGGGTGCTTGGGTGCTTGGGTGCTTGGGTGCGGGTCCGACCGGAGCCCCCCGGGCGTATCGGAGTGGTTCGGGGGTTTCCCGTCAGTCCCATCGTCCTTCCGGTTCGTGCCGGCCCGTCAAGGGCGCTCACTGCGTTCGCGTCGCTGCGCGATCGCCTCCCGCGACCCTTGACCGACCGACCCGCCCCGGAAAGACAAGGACTGCCGGGAAACCCCCGAAGGAACGGCACGGTCCATCGTCCGAGGAACGCGGTATCGGAGACCAGGCGGGGTGCCGGGCTCAGGCACCCTGGGCATCCGGGCCGTCCAGGCCCGAGATCCGGACCAGGGGCGCGGTTAACCGCACCTGACGGTGACCAGAGCCCCTGCGGGCCACCCGAGCGCGTCAGATCGCTACGCGCTTCTCCGGTCTCGGCGTCCGGCGGGCCGTCTGGGGCGTTCAGCCCGTCCGGTGCCTGCCGATTACATCGACACCGACACCTTGGAAGCCTGGCTGGATCGGCGGGCGCCGTCGGACTGGTCACGATCAGCCCTGGGCTGGCGTCGGGGCCGTGCCCGTTCCAGGGCCGGCCTCCGCAGAGCCTCCCGAGCCGGCCGGGCAGGGGCCGAAGCCCCGGCCGGCTCGCCGCCGGTCGGAGGCCGGCGCAGCGGTGCGAAGCCGGGGAGGCCCGCCAGGGCCGAGCCGTGCGAGCGGCGCGTCCAGAAGGAGAGCGGCGCGTCAGGAGCCGGACGGGCTCGGCGACGCCGTCGGGCGGACCAGTTCGCCCAGGGTGGGGACCGATTCCGGGCGGGAGCGGACGGCTTCCGTGCACTCCCATGCCCGCGGCGGATCCGCGTCCGGGCCGCCGAGGACCACCGGGCCCGGGCCCGCCGAGACGGCCTCGCTGCCCGCCAGCGTGCACACCACCTGCGACAGCGCGACCGGCGGCAGGTCCTCCGGCTTGCGGCTGAGCCGGATCGTGCCCGCCGGATCGCCCGGGCGCGCCGGTGCGACCGTCAGCCCGTCGGGGACGGACGTCGTGAAGCCCGCGTCCCGCTCCTCCGCCGACGGCTCCCGCTCCAGCGCCTCCAGCAGCGCCTCGGCGACCAGCACCACGGGGTCGCGTACCGGCTTCTTCTCCGGCACCGGCACCACCCGTTCCACGCCGACCAGCTGCGATCCGCACACGAGCTCCACCGTGGCGCGGAAGCCCTGTACGCCGGTCTTCAGCTCCGGGGTGTCGCACGACACGCGCGAAGGCGCCGGACCGACGTCCACCGGCACCGTCGTCGCCCTGATCCCGCAGCCGGACACGAGGCCCGACACCAGCAGGAGCACTGCCGCCCTACGCGTCCGCGTCACCGGCGATCACCTTCCCCACGTCCACCGGCAGCCGCAGCGTGAACAGCGCGCCGCCCTCCGGCCCGTTGGCGGCGGTGATGTCACCGCCGTGGATGTGTGCGTTCTCCACGGCGATCGACAGGCCCAGCCCGCTGCCGTCCGACTTCGGCCGCGAGGCGCTCGCCTTGTAGAACCGGTCGAAGACGTGCGGCAGCACCTCCTGCGGGATGCCCGGACCGTTGTCCTGGACCGCGATGACCAGCCACTCGCCCTCGACGACCACCGACACCCGAACCGGCGAGCCGCCGTGCTTGAGCGCGTTGCCGATCAGGTTGGCGAGGATGACGTCGAGGCGGCGCGGGTCGAGCCGCGCCACGATGCCGCGCTCGGCGTCGAGTTCGACGGCGTCGAGCCACGCCCGCGCGTCGATGCACGCCGTCACCTGGTCGGCGACGTCCACGTCGTCGAGCACGAGCCGCGCCGTCCCCGCGTCGAAGCGGGTGACCTCCATCAGGTTCTCCACCAGGTCGTTCAGCCGCCGGGTCTCGCTGACGACCAGCTTCACCGCCGGTGCGATCATCGGATCGAGGTCGTCGGCCTCCTCCTCCAGCACCTCGGCCACCGCCGTCAACGCCGTCAGCGGAGTGCGCAGTTCGTGCGACATGTCCGCGACGAAGCGCCGGCTCGACTCCTCCCGGGCGCTCATGTCGGCGACCTTCTTCTCCAGCGCCTCCGCCGTCTTGTTGAACGTGTGCGACAGATCGGCCAGTTCGTCGGTACCCGACACCTCCAGCCGGGTGTCCAGCTCGCCCTCGCCCAGGCGCCGCGCCGCGTCCCCCAGCCGCTGTACGGGCTTGAGGACGGTCCGGGCCGCGGCCTGCGCCAGCAGCGCCGACCCGAGCAGCGCGAGCCCCGTGGCGATGGTCAGCGACCAGCCCAGCGCGTTCAGGTCGTCCCGCTCCTGCGCCAGGGACTTGTACATGTAGCCGGTCGGCCCGCCGCCCACGATTCGCGTCCCGCCGACCAGGTACGGATTGCCGCGCGGCTTCGTCCGCTGCCAGTACACGTGGTACTCGGAGTCGTTGGCCGCCGTCGCCTTCTGCCGGTCGTTCACCGCACGCTGCAGCGAGGCCGGTACGTCGTCCAGCCCGAAGGAGTCGGGACCGGCCGCGCCGAACACCTTGCGGCCGCCCCGCTCGTCGACCAGCAGCACGCTGTAGCCGGGGCTGCTGCCCGCCATCAGCTCGGCGGTGCGCTGCATCTCCTCGGGGGTCGGGTCGGCGGGCAGGGCCGCGGCCCGGTTCTGCATCTCCTGGCGGAAGTCGCCGAGGGCCGCGTCCTGGGTACGGGTGAGCACCGCCTCGCGGTTGAGCCAGTACGCGATGCCGGACGCGGAGACCGCGGCCACCAGCGCGACCAGGCAGAACACCATCAGGAGCCGCAGCCGCAGGCTGGTCCAGCGCCGGCCCGCGAACAGAGCTTTGATCACTGCGGCGAGTCCAGCCGGTAGCCGACACCACGAACGGTCCGGATGAGGGTGGGTGAGGACGGCACTTCCTCGACCTTGGCGCGCAGCCGCTGCACGCAGGCGTCCACGAGCCGGGAGTCGCCGAGGTAGTCGTGCTCCCAGACCAGCCGCAGCAGCTGCTGCCGGGAGAGCGCCTGCCCGGGCCGGCGGCTGAGCTCCAGCAGCAGCCGCAGCTCGGTCGGCGTCAGCTGGAGGTCCTCGCCGTTCTTCGTGACCGTCATCGCGGCCCGGTCGATGACCAGGGAGCCGAAGACCGCGGAGTCGGTGGCCTCCCGTTCCCCGCGGCGCAGCACGGCCCGGATCCGGGCGTCGAGCACCCGGCCCTGGACGGGCTTGACGACGTAGTCGTCGGCGCCGGACTCGAGGCCCACCACCACGTCGATGTCGTCACTGCGCGCGGTGAGCAGGATGATCGGCAGCTGGTCGGTGCGGCGGATCCGCCGGCACACCTCGAAACCGTCGATCCCGGGCAGCATCACGTCCAGCACGATCAGGTCCGGCCGCTGCTCGCGCAGCAGTTTCAGGCCGTCCTCGCCCGTCGCCGCGGTGGCCACACGGTGGCCCTGGCGAGTCAGGGAGAGTTCGAGGGCCGTGCGGATGGCGTCGTCGTCCTCGATCAGCAACAGGAAAGGCACGGGCTCATTCTGTCCCATCGACCGTTCGGAGTTCGACCGTCGGGTGCACGGGATCGCACAGGGGTCGCTGTGACAGGCCTGTGACAGTCGGCGGACACCCCGGTTAAGTCGGCCGGGCAGTCTTCTACCAACGAAACCGAGCAGGATCCGAAGCAGACTCCACGACGGGGGGCGCGAGATGAACACGCTGCACAGCACCACCACCAGCGCGGTTGTCACGCGGCTGCACGATGTGAACCGCCGGGCAGGTGTCCGTTCGGTGACGGTCGCCCGTCCGCGGCCGGCGCACACGGTGGCCATCGACGCGAACACGTACGGGCCTTCCGTCCCGGAGAAGCGCACGCCCGAGCTGTCCTCCACCTCGGAGGCCGAGTTCACGGCGTACGTCCAGGAGCGGCGGGCCGCCCTGTACGCGACGGCCTTCCACCTGACCGGTGACCGTTACGAGGCCGAGGACCTGCTGCAGAGCGCGCTGTTCTCGACGTACCGGGCCTGGGACCGGATCAGCGACAAGGCGGCCGTCGGCGGGTACCTGCGGCGCACGATGACGAACCTGCACATCAGCGCGTGGCGCCGGCGGAAGCTGAACGAGTACCCGACCGAGGAGCTCCCGGAGACGGCCTCGGACGCGGACGCGATGCGGGGTACGGAGCTGCGCGCGGTGCTGTGGCAGGCGCTGGCCCGCATCCCGGAGCCGCAGCGCACGATGCTGGTGCTGCGCTACTACGAGGGCCGTACGGACCCGGAGATCGCGGAGATCCTGGGCATCAGCGTCGGCACCGTGAAGTCGAGCATCTGGCGGTCGCTGCGGCGCCTGCGGGACGACGAGGTGCTGAGCTTCGGCCGCGACGAGGCGGAGTCCTTCGAGGAGCTCGTCGCGTAACGCGGCACACCACAGACCATGGGCCAGGGGGACCGTCCTACGGGGGTGGGACGGGGGCCTGCGGGGGGAGGAGGCGGGATCAGGCGGCCGGGGGTCCGCATGATCCCGCCTTCTCATTTCACTACGCCGGGGCGGCCGTGCGGTGGCGGCCGGCTGCGCAGGCTGCCAGGCGGCCGAGGGCCTCGTCGCGGTTGCAGGCGTGCGCGCCCAGGGCGATGTGGCGGGTCACGATGCCCCGTTCCGCCCGCATCAGCCGCCATCCCCTGCGCAGCAGGAACGGCAGTGACTTGCGGCCCTCGCGCAGGTCCCGCATCAGCCTGCGCCGGAACGTCGTCGACGGCCGCCCGCGCAGGCAGATCGCGTCCGCGAGCAGCCCCAGCTCCTGGCACCGGGCGACGATGTCCGCGGCGAAGATCCCCTCCGCGATGAAGAGCGGGGTGCGGGAGATGTCCAGCGTCTCGGTTCCCGTACGGGAGGACGTGGCGATGGAGTACACCGGCACCTCGGTACGGCCTGCCGCGCAGAGTTCCACGATCGCGGCGACCGCCACGTCCGCGTCCCAGGACAGCGGGGAGTCCCAGTCGATGTCGGAACTGCCCTCGACCAGCGGAAGGGTCGGGTCGTCCGCCTCCTTGTAGAAGTCGTCCAGGCGGAGCACCGGCAGCCCGGAACGGGCAGCCAACCTGGACTTGCCGGAGCCCGAAGGCCCGGTCAACAGGACGACACGCGTAGGCAAAGGAGAGGAAGAGCTCACGGGACACCAGTCTGAACCATTCCCCCGCGCAGGGGATGCCTCCGGTGGCCGGTTGGTATCCAGGATCACACCTCAACTACGCTGCGTGCGCACGCGACTACGACCTCAGGCGGGAACCCCAATGGCACGTCACGCAGCCTCCGGCAGCTCCACCCTGCGCTCCGCAGGCCTCACGCTCTCCATGGCCGGCGCGGCCCTGGCCATGGCCGCGGGCGGGGCCCAGGCCGGTGAGCTCTCGGTCCCGGCGGCCCTCGCCGGGGCCACCGACCCCCTCGCGAACCTCAAGGTCAACCCCCTGGCGCACACCGGGGTGGACCCGCTCGACAACGGCGTGGCCACCAGGGTCGCCGACTTCCCGGCGGTCGGCACCACCATGGTCACGGGGATCCTGACGCAGGGGCCGTCCATCGGCGAGCTGCCCGAGGCGGCCGCGTCCTCGCTGCTCGGCCCGCTGCTCCCGAAGTAGCCGCACGAGGGCGCGAAAAGGCCCCGGCAGCGCGGGGGACGCTGCCGGGGCCGGTTTCGGAGGGGGTCCTCAGTACGAGGATCCGCCCGAGCCCAGCGAACCCGTGGGGTGCCAGACCGTCTTCGTCTCCAGGAACGCCGTCATGCGCGACGTGCCCGGGTCGGCGTTCCAGTCGTCCACAGGCTGTGGACGCAGGACGCGCTTGAGGTTGTCGGCCGCCGCGATCTCCAGCTCCTTGGCCAGCGCCGTGTCGGCACCCGCCAGGTCGATCGCGTTGACGTCCTGGTGGGACGCCAGGTGCGGGCCCATCTCGGCGGCCTTGCCGGACAGGATGTTGACGACGCCGCCGGGCAGGTCGGAGGTGGCCAGCACCTCGCCCAGGGACAGGGCCGGGAGGGGCGCCTTCTCCGAGGCGATCACGACCGCCGTGTTGCCCGTCGCGATCACCGGGGCGATCACGGAGATCAGGCCCAGGAAGGACGAGTCCTGCGGGGCCACGACCGTGACGACACCGGTCGGCTCCGGGGTGGAGAGGTTGAAGAACGGGCCCGCGACCGGGTTGGCCCCGCCCACGATCTGGCCGATCTTGTCCGTCCAGCCCGCGTACCAGACCCAGCGGTCGATGGCCGCGTCGACGACCGCGGCCGCCTTCGACTTGGACAGGCCCTCGGCCTCGCCGACCTCGCGGACGAACTGCTCGCGGCGGCCCTCGAGCATCTCGGCGATGCGGTAGAGGATCTGCCCGCGGTTGTACGCGGTCGCGCCCGACCAGCCGCCGAAGGCCTTGCGGGCCGCGACGACCGCGTCACGGGCGTCCTTGCGGGAGGACAGGGGGGCGTTGGCCAGCCACTTGCCCTTGGAGTCCTGCACCTCGTACACCCGGCCGCTCTCGGATCGCGGGAACTTCCCGCCCACGTACAGCTTGTAGGTCTTGAAGACGTTCAGACGCGTGGTCGTCTCAGACATCGAGGTAGCCCTCCAGGCCGTGGCGGCCGCCCTCGCGGCCGAAGCCCGACTCCTTGTAGCCGCCGAAGGGCGAGGTCGGGTCGAACTTGTTGAACGTGTTGGCCCAGACGACGCCCGCGCGGAGCTTGTTCGCGACCGCGAGGATGCGGCTGCCCTTCTCCGTCCAGATGCCGGCGGACAGGCCGTACTGGCTGTTGTTGGCCTTGGCGACGGCCTCGTCGGGCGTACGGAACGTCAGCACCGACAGGACCGGGCCGAAGATCTCGTCGCGGGCGACGGTGTGCGCCTGGGTGACGTTCGTGAAGAGCGTCGGGGCGAACCAGTAGCCGGACGACGGCAGCTCGCACGCCGGGGACCAGCGCTCGGCGCCCTCGGCCTCGCCGGTCTCCGCGAGCGCGGTGATCCGGGCGAGCTGCTCGGCGGAGTTGATCGCGCCGATGTCGGTGTTCTTGTCGAGCGGGTCGCCCAGGCGCAGGGTGCTCAGGCGGCGCTTGAGGGAGTCCAGCAGCTCGTCGTGGATCGACTCCTGGACCAGCAGGCGCGAGCCCGCGCAGCAGACCTGGCCCTGGTTGAAGAAGATGCCGTTGACGATGCCCTCGACGGCCTGGTCGATGGGGGCGTCGTCGAAGACGATGTTGGCGCCCTTGCCGCCCAGCTCCAGGGTGACCTTCTTGTCGGTGCCGGCGACGTGGCGGGCGATCATCTTGCCCACGGCCGTCGAGCCGGTGAAGGCGACCTTGTTGACGTCCGGGTGCTCGACGAGGGCCGCGCCCGCGTCGCCGTAGCCCGTGAGGATGTTGACGACACCCTTGGGCAGGCCCGCCTGGCGGCAGATGTCCGCGAAGAACAGCGCGGAGAGGGGGGTCGTCTCGGCCGGCTTCAGCACGACGGTGTTGCCGGTGGCGAGCGCCGGGGCGATCTTCCACGCCAGCATCAGCAGCGGGAAGTTCCACGGGATGACCTGGCCGGCGACGCCCAGCGGGCGCGGGTTCGGCCCGTAGCCGGCGTGGTCGAGCTTGTCGGCCCAGCCGGCGTAGTAGAAGAAGTGCGCGGCGACCAGCGGGAGGTCCGCGTCGCGGGTCTCCTTGATCGGCTTGCCGTTGTCCAGGGTCTCCAGGACGGCCAGCTCACGGCTGCGCTCCTGGATGATCCGGGCGATGCGGAAGAGGTACTTGGCGCGCTCGGAGCCCGGCAGCGCGGACCAGGTCGCGAAGGCCTTGCGGGCGGCCTTGACGGCGCGGTCGACGTCGGCGGCGCCGGCCTGGGCGACCTCGGCGAGGACCTCCTCGGACGACGGCGAGACGGTCTTGAAGACCTTGCCGTCGGCGGCGTCGGTGAACTCACCGTCGATGAAGAGCCCGTACGAGGGGGCGATGTCGACGACCGAGCGGGACTCGGGGGCCGGTGCGTACTCGAATGCAGATGCCATGGTGATCAGTCCACCGTCACGTAGTCGGGACCGGAGTAACGGCCGGTGCTCAGCTTCTGGCGCTGCATCAACAGGTCGTTGAGCAGGCTGGAGGCGCCGAAGCGGAACCAGTGGTTGGACAGCCAGTCCTCGCCCACGGTCTCGTTGACCAGGACCAGGAACTTGATGGCGTCCTTGGTGGTCCGGATGCCGCCGGCCGGCTTCACGCCGATCTGGATTCCAGTCTGCGCCTTGAAGTCGCGGACGGCTTCGAGCATCAGCAGCGTGTTGGCGGGGGTGGCGTTGACGCCGACCTTGCCGGTGGAGGTCTTGATGAAGTCGGCGCCCGCGAGCATGCCGATCCAGGAGGCCCGGCGGATGTTGTCGTACGTCGACAGCTCGCCGGTCTCGAAGATGACCTTGAGACGGGCGGCGCTGCCGTCGGGGCGTACGCACGCCTCCTTGATGGCCTTGATCAGCTCGTACGTCTCCAGGTAGCGGCCGGCGAGGAAGGCGCCACGGTCGATGACCATGTCGATCTCGTCGGCGCCCGCGGCGACGGCGTCACGGGTGTCCGCGAGCTTGACGGGCAGCGCGGCGCGGCCGGCCGGGAAGGCCGTCGCGACGGAGGCCACCTTGACGTCGGCACCGTTCAGGGCGGCCTTGGCGGTGGCCACCATGTCGGGGTAGACGCAGACCGCGGCGGTCATCGGCGTCGAACGGTCGGTCGGGTCGGGATTGACGGCCTTGGCGGAGAGCGCTCGGACCTTGCCCGGGGTGTCCGCACCCTCAAGCGTGGTCAGGTCGATCATCGAAATGGCCAGGTCAATGGCGTACGCCTTGGCCGTGGTCTTGATCGAACGGGTACCGAGCGCGGCCGCGCGGGCCTCCAGGCCGACGGCGTCTACGCCGGGCAGCCCGTGCAGGAAGCGGCGCAGCGCGCTGTCGGACGTCGTCACGTCAGCGAATGCGGTGAGGGTGGTGGGCATGGTCACAAGATGAGCATATCTACGCGCGTAGCGGCCTGTCACCCCCCGCGGCCGCACATCTGTGCGGGCTTGGCCACATCCGGGCGCGGCGAGGGCTCGGCCGGGTCCGCGCCTGCGGACCGCTGACCTCCGCTTTTCCTGTTACGCGACGAAGACGGGAACCCGATCGTCCGGTCGAACAAGATCCGTAAATTTCTCTTCAGCAGCCCGCCAGACCTCACCGGATGAAAGCTTCGGCAGAGAACCCGTAGAGAAAAGGGGCATGCGACTCTCCCACCATCCCGCGACACAGCTTCCAGGAGTCGTTATGCGCACCGCCCTCCGTACCTCGATCGTCACCGCCGCCCTCGCCGGGGCCCTGCTCGCGCCGGCCGCGACGGCACTCGCCGCGCCCGCTCCGCAGGCCGTCACCTCGGTGACCGCGGTGACGACGGTGTCTGCGGCCTCGTCGGACAAGGGCCGCTACGACGGCGAGGCCCACCTCGTCGCCGACGGCCGGATCGCGGTGCTGCGCAACGACGTCGAGGGCCCCGAGGTCTGGATCCGCGCCGTCGGCGCCGACTGGAAGCCGGCCGACGGCGTCGCGGGGCGCGTACTGGCGAAGCTGGACCCCTCGAACCCCGTCGCGCTGGTCGACGGCATCCAGTACAAGCTCTCCGAGGGGAACCCCGGCTCCTACGGGCTCACCGTCCGTGTGATGACCGAGGGCGCCGCGGACTTCTACGAGCTGCCGAAGGCCACCACGCCCACCAAGCCGTCGGCCCAGCCCTCGGCCAAGCCCTCCGCGCAGCCGGCCGCCACCTCCAAGGTCACCGTCAAGCCGGCCGCCGACGTGAAGCCGCAGACGGGCGCGCAGACCGTGGTCGTCCCGCAGGGCGCGGTCGCCGCCGGCGCGGAGATCGCCGCCGAGGACACCGACAACAGCACCACGATGGCGGCCGGCGCCGGTCTCGTCGCGATCTTCGGCGGCCTCGGTGTGGCCCGGATGGCCCGAGCCCGCCGCGCCCGCAACGGCGCCTGAGCAGCACCCCTGCCCTTCCGGTTCCTCCCCGTACCTCCTTCCGGCGGGCCACCTCCACGGTGGCCCGCCGGGCCCGTTTCCCGGAGCACCCCATGGCCCACCGCGTCCGCCCCCTGCTCGCCGCCGCCCTCCTCGGCCCGCTCGCCCTCGCCGCCCTGACCGGCTGCGGCGGCGCACCGGCCGCCCCCACGCCCCCGCCGCACATCGCCGCGGCCACCGCGCCCGCGCCGGCTGCGGCCTCGTCCGCCGGGGCGGGGGCCGTGCCCGCCGCCCCGCTGCCCGCCTCGCAGCCCGTACGGGTGCGCATCCCCGCGGCCGGGGTGGACGCGGGCCCGCTGCTGGAACTGGGCCTGGCCGCCGACGGCACCGTCGAGGTGCCCTCCGTCGCGGACGGCGACCGCATCGGCTGGTACACCAAGGCCGTCACCCCGGGCGAGACCGGTCCGGCCGTGCTGATCGGGCACTTCGACACCGCGCGCGGCCCGGCCGTCCTGCGCAACGTCTCGAAGATCCGCACCGGTGACGAGATCACCGTCTCCCGGGCGGACGGCACCACCGCCGTCTTCCGGGTGCGCGAGCTGGAACAGGTCGACAAGAAGAGCTTCCCGACCGCCAAGGTGTACGGGAACACCGCGCGCCCCGAGCTGCGGCTGATCACCTGCGGCGGCGAGATCACCGACGGCCACCGCCCCGACAACATCATCGTGTACGCCGATCTCGTGGGCTGAGACGGCTTGAGGCAGAATCGGGCGCATGAGCAGCCAGCAGCCCACTGATGAACCGGTGTACGACGACCGGGTCTACCGCTCCCCCATGGCCGTCGTCACCGGCGTTCTGCTGCTCGCGCTCATCGCGTGGCTCTGCGGGGACGCCATCGTGCGGGGATCGGGGAACGCCCGATGGTTCGCCGCGGCGATCGCCCTGCTGGCCGTACCGCTGACCGTGGCCTTCACCATCCGGCCGGCGGTCTTCGCCAACGACAACCGGATGCGCGTACGGAACCCGTTCCGGGTCATCGAGCTGCCGTGGGCCGCCGTGGACGCGGTGCGTGCCGGGTATTCGGCGGAGGTGCTGGCCGAGGGGTCGAAGTACCAGCTGTGGTCCGTCCCGGTCTCGCTGCGCGAGCGGAAGAAGGCGAACCGGCAGCAGTTCTCCCGCCGCGGCGGGCTCACCGGCAAGGGACTCGGCTCGCCCGAGGGCGGCGACGCGGCCGCCGCCGTCGAACCGCCGCGGGCCCACGCGGATCAGGTGGTGGACGAGCTGCGCGAGCTCGCCGAGCGCGGCGCCTCGCGGGCCGGCGCCCAGGGCAGCGTGCGCGTGCGGTGGTCGTACGAGGTCATCGCGCCCGCCGTCGCGGGCGCGGTGTTCCTGATCGTCCTCTTCGCCACCCGCTGACGGGGGCCCGGCGGCCCCTAGGCGCGGGGGATGCCGAGGCCGGCGAGGGCCGCGGACAGGGCGCGGCCGCAGAAGCCCGCCACGATCGTGTGCAGCGGCCGTCGTGCGCCGCCGCTCGCTGCTGTGCGTCGTACGTTGCTGCGTCGTGCGGGCATGGCTGTTCTCCTTCGGCTGCCACCGGTGGACCGCGCCCACTGTGCGGGTCGACGTCGGTGGCGGAAGCGGGTTCAGCGCCGACCCGCCGTGGCTTCATCCGATCGGATCGTCATATGCCGTGCGCTCGCCGGATCCGACCGGAACCGCAGCCACCGGGCGCTGCGTCCTCGCAGGTGTGCAGCGCAATGAGGTCGGCCGCAGTGCCGCCACCGCCATTCACCTCCGGCTCCGGCTCCTGGGCGGGGGGCTGCTGGTCGCTCATCTCCTCCTCGTCGGCTGGCTGACCCTGCGGCCCCTGGACGTGCCCTGGGCGGCCGCCGCCAATCTGACCCCGCTGGAGGGGATCCGGGCGCACCTCACGTACGGGCCGCTCGAGGCGGCCCGGCGGATCGGGGAGGGGCTGGCGCTGCTCGCCCCGCTCGGGGTGCTGCTGCCGCTCGTCAACGGGAACCTGGCTCCTTCGCCGCTGGCCGCGTGGTCCTCGCTGGGCCGGACCGCGGCCGCGGGCGCGCTGGTCTCGCTCAGCATCGAGATGCTGCAGAGCGCGGTGCCCGGGCAGGTGGTCGACGTGGACTCGGTCCTGCTGAACGGTCTCGGCGTGGTGCTCGCACACGTGGCCGTCGTACCGGCGCTGCGGGCGCGGCTGCGACGCTCGCAGCGGTCGCAGCGCTCCTCTCAGGGGTCCACCCCGAGAATTCCCAGGGTCGGCCTCGGTCCGTGGACCGACGTTCTGTCGGCAGTGCCGCGGGAGTATTGAGGTATCGCGGGAGCCGCCGCATACCGATTCGGCGGCCCGCAGAACCCACAGAGGAGAAACCCATGAGCGCCATTGCCCGCCCCCGTGACGGCCGCTGGATCGGCGGCGTCTGCGCCGGACTGGCGCGCCGCTTCGGAATTTCCGCAAATACGATGCGCCTGATATTCGTCGTGTCGTGCCTGCTGCCCGGCCCGCAGTTCCTGATCTACCTGGCGCTGTGGGTGCTCCTGCCGAACGAGAAGTCCGCCTCCCAGGCCTGGTAGCGCGTCCGGCTGCTCAGCCCGCGCTGCGGACCTTCTCGAGCTGCTTGTCCGCCACCTCGTGCGGGACCTGCGGCTTCTGCCGGTCCGCCGTCGCCGCCACGTTGAGGGCCATCAGCCGTACGATCGTGGCGCCTTGGCGTACGACGACCACGTGGACCTGCGCGGAGACGCCCTGGGCGGCCGCGGTCGTGGTCCAGCTGACGCTCTCGTCGCCGGCCGTCTTGTACTCGGCCGGCCGTACGTCGCGGTAGCTGCCGCTCTGCTTGTCGACGGTGGCGGAGAAGCCCGTACCGCAGGCGGCGACCGCGTCCTTCAGCCGGGCGACCAGCGCCTTGGCGTCGCTCTCGGCGTAGGAGCTGACGGAGGCGGAGACGGCGAGTCCTACCTGCTTCTGGGAGCCGACTCCGCGGTTGACGGTCTCGCGGGCGGCCGGGTCGGGCTTGTCGCCCATGATGTCGGCCAGGGGCTGGCAGGCCTTGCGGTCGGCCTGCGGCTGGCCGTCGGGGGCGTTCGGGTTCTTGCCCTGCGCGGAGACCTGGTAGCCGGGCAGATCGCCCTGTTCGAGCGCGGAGCGCTCCAGCTTGCTCGCCGCGGCCTTCGGCGCGGCCGAGCCGCCCGGGGCGCCGCCCGGGGAGGCGGCGGGAGAGTCCGCGGGGGCGGAGCCCTTCGGGTCGGGCGTCTTGCCGGCCGCGGGGGCGTCCTTGCTGCTGCATCCCACGGCTCCCAGGAGGAGGGCGGGGAGCAGGGCGGCGGTGGCCGCTCCGACCGTGACTCGTGCGTTCAAGCGCATGACCGATGACCTCATACCCAGTGCGTCGGCGGGCAGTTGGTGGTGATCGTGGCACACGGCACGCCGTGGCACACACCCGATCGAACCGGCGTGCGCCACGTGCGTGCACGTACGAAAAATCCGCGGGCGAACCCGCGGCCGGATCCGCGCGCGGATCCGGCGGGGATCAGCCGCCGAGCGCGCCACCGACGGGCAGGCCGCCGAGCGTGGGGCCGACCGCGTCGGTGAGCTGGTTGAGGGGGCTGGCCACGTCGCTCTGCGGGCCGTCCTCGGGGGTGGCCTTCTGCTGGTTCGTGAGCCCCTGGGTGGCGCCGGTCACGGTGCCCAGCGCGTCGGAAAGGCCGATCGCGGGCACGGCGGCCGAGGCGGAACCGGCGGCGGCGGCGACGAAGGCGGCGCCGAGGGCGGCGGCACCGAGAGTCTTGGCAGCTGACTTCTTCATGAAGATTGAGTCCTTGCGACGGGGAATTGAGCGGCTCCGCAAACTAGTCACTTCAAACCCACGGCCGCAAACATACGTAAATACGAGAAAGCGCCCGGGAATTGCCTTCCCCGGGCGCTTTCCTTGCGTCATGCCGTGGCCTAGACCGAGACGGAACCGCTGGTCGAAGCGGTCTGCTGGAACAGCCATTCCGACTTCAGCTCCGCATAACCGGGCTTGATGACCTCGTTGATCATGGCCAGTCGTTCATCGAAAGGAATGAACGCGGACTTCATCGCATTGACGGTGAACCACTGCATGTCGTCGAGCGTGTAGCCGAAGGTGTCGACCAGGTGCTCGAACTCGCGGCTCATGCTGGTGCCGCTCATCAGGCGGTTGTCCGTGTTGACCGTCAGGCGGAAGTGCAGCTTGCGCAGCAGGCCGATCGGGTGCTCGGCGTACGAGGCGGCCGCGGCGGTCTGCAGGTTCGAGGTCGGGCACATCTCCAGGGGGATGCGCTTGTCCCGGACGTACGAGGCCAGGCGGCCCAGGGTCACGGAACCGTCCTCGGCGACCTCGATGTCGTCGATGATCTTCACGCCGTGGCCCAGGCGGTCGGCACCGCACCACTGCAGGGCCTGCCAGATCGACGGCAGACCGAAGGCCTCGCCCGCGTGGATCGTGAAGTGGTTGTTCTCGCGCTTGAGGTACTCGAAGGCGTCGAGGTGGCGGGTGGGAGGGAACCCGGCCTCGGCGCCGGCGATGTCGAAGCCGACCACGCCGTTGTCGCGGTAGCGGTTGGCCAGCTCCGCGATCTCCAGCGCGCGGGCGGCGTGGCGCATCGCGGTCAGCAGGGCGCCGACGCGGATGCGGTGACCGCTCGCCTTCGCGCGGCGCTCGCCCTCGCGGAAGCCGTCGTTCACGGCCTCGACGACCTCTTCGAGGGTCAGGCCGGCTTCCAGGTGCTGCTCGGGGGCGTAGCGGATCTCGGCGTACACGACGCCGTCCTCGGCCAGGTCCTCGGCGCACTCGGCTGCGACGCGGAACAGCGCCGCCTTCGTCTGCATGACGGCGCACGTGTGCGCGAACGTCTCCAGGTAGCGGGGCAGGGAGCCGGAGTCGGCGGCTTCGCGGAACCAGATGCCGAGCTTGTCGGCATCCGTCTCGGGAAGGCTCTCGTAGCCGGCCTCGCGAGCCAGCTCGATGATGGTCCCGGGGCGCAGGCCACCGTCGAGGTGGTCGTGGAGCAGCACCTTCGGGGAGCGGCGGATCTGGTCCGGCGTCGGCAGGTTGGGGGTCTCGCTCGTCATCCGGGCACTCTACTCCTACGCGCGTAGAGCAGCGCGTCGGCGACGGGGGTCGATACGTAACAGAGACCGTACGGACGGGTCGCGTACACCTGTCAGTCTGAGAATGTTCCGCCATGGCACAGGATGCGCCGCCGGCGCGCGGGGCCCGCCTGGGGCGGGCGGCCGGCGCGAACGGCTCGGTCTCGACGGGAAGCACAGTCAACGGAGCGGTCCTCCTGCTCCCCGGAGCGTCCAGACTGTTCCCCGGTCCGGTGCGTCCGCTCGCGCGGGCACTGGTCCGGGCGGGCGGGGCGGACGGGCTGGTCGCGCACACGGTCCTGCACGGCCGGGGGGCCTGCCGGGAGGACGACGCCCGGTGGGCGGCCGGCGAGGTCGTGCGCCGGTACGGGGACGTGCCGGTGTGCCTCGTCGGCTACGACGCGGGCGGCCGGGCGGCGCTGCGGGCGGCGGGCCACGACGCCGTCAACGCGGTGCTGGCGCTTGCCCCTTCCTTAGGCGAGGTGGTCTCGGCGGATTCCCCGGAACCGGTGAAGCAGCTGTCGGGGCGGCAGGTGCTGATCGTGCACGGGACGAACGACGCGCGCAGCGATCCTGAAGCATCGTTTCGGCTGGCGGCGCGGGCGAAGAAGGCGAACCGGGCGACGTGCCGGTTCGAGGTGCACTCGGACGGACACCGGCTGCGGGAGCACCAGGCGGAAGTCGTGGCGCTGTCCGTGGATTTCGTCCTGGGGGCGATGTTCTCCGGGCGGTACTCGCGGCCGGTGACGGACGCGCTGGCGGCGCCGCCGCCGCTGGGGCTGCGGATGCCGCTCGCCTCCGGGTTCGGGCGGTCGCTGCGGGGCTGACCTGCGGGGGCGACGGCGCGAGCGGACGGCCGCCCGCGCGTATCGTGAGGAGTGGACTCGGGGTCCTTCTCCGCGGGAGGCGATTCGGCATGGCCGGAATCGTGCGCAAGAGCTTCGACCAGGCGGACGAGACCCGTCCGTTCGAAGACGGCAAGGGCAGGCTGGACGTGATCCAGACGGACGGCGGTGACGTGGGCCGCGCGGTTTTCGAGCCGGGCTGGCGCTGGTCGCAGCACATCAAGCCGCTGGCGGGCACGGACAGCTGCCAGGCCGCCCACACGGGATACGTGGTGAGCGGCCGGATGAAGGTCGTCATGGACGACGGGGACAGCGAGGAGTACGGCCCCGGCGACCTCATGCAGATCCCACCCGGACACGACGCCTGGGTCGTGGGCGACGAACAGTGCGTCGCGTTGGACTGGACCGGCTTCGGCAATTACGCAAAGCCGGCCGGCTGACCTCCTCCGGCCTGCGCCCGCCTCAGCCGACCGGCAGCCACACCGGGTTCGTGAACGCCGCCGGGGCGCCCGGCAGCGGTGGGGCCGCGGCGGGGTGGCGGACCTCGGCCCGGACGTAGGCGGAGCGGGCCGGCGTGGTGCGCCATTCCAGGGTGGTGGCGTCGGGGGCCGTGACGGCCGGGCCCTGATCGGTGATCAGCCGCAGCTCGCAGCCCGGGGCGCCCGTGACGGTGAGCCGGATCAGCACGTCCGCGTCCGGTGCCACCCGCAGGCGCTCCCCGATGCCGGCATGCTCCCCCCGCGCTCCGACGGCCTCGAAGCCGACGGTGACCTGGGCGGATTCCGCGGCGTAGGACCGGCCGGCCCGTATCCCGGCGAGGACGGCGTCCCGGGTCAGGTCCTCGGCGAGGACCACGGTCTGCGGTCCGCCGATGCGGTCCGGGTCGCGGTGGTGGTCGCTGCCCGCCACGGCCGGCAGCCACCGTTCGCCGTCGGCGCCCCGCAGGGTGGCGTCCCAGGCGGCCAGGGAGACCTCGTCGTCCGGGGTCCACGGGCCGTTCCAGACCTCGACCGCGTCGGCCTCGCCGAAGCCGAACTTCCAGGCGCAGCCGATGCAGGTGGCGTGCGGGTGGGCCGGGACGACCAGGCCGCCCGCACCCCGTATCGCCCGGGCGAACCGGCCGAAGCGGTTCTCGCGGGCCCGGTAGCGCCAGTCGAGGAAGGTGCCCGGCTCGGTGCCGACGGCCAGGACGTGGCCGGTGCGGGTGGTGATCTCCTCGCCGGTCATGATCAGCAGCTCCGGCGAGAGCGCGTCGGCCCAGGCGGCGTGCGCGCTGTGGGTGTTGTGCTCCGAGGAGTTGATGAAGTCCAGGCCGGCCGCCCGGGCGAGGCCGGCGATCTCGGCCGGGGTGCGGCGCCCGTCGGAGTGCACCGAGTGGATGTGGCAGTCGCCCCGGTACCAGGCCCGGCCGCGGCCGCGGGCCCGCTGGGGCGGGTAGACGGGGCGGCGGGTGCGGCCCGGGTCCCCGAAGGTGAAGCGTGCGGTGATCTCGTACGGGAGCCCCTGCGGGGCCACGGTGTACGGGCCGAGCAGGATGTGCCAGCGGCCCGCGTCCACCGGGCCGGGCACGTAGCCGGGGGTCGCGTCGTCGGCGCGCAGGAAGAACTCGCTGCGGGCGCCGCCGGACCAGCCGCGGAAGCCACGGCCGCCGAGGGCGGTGCCCCGCTGGTCGAAGATGCCTATGTCGAGGGCGTTTCCGGGGGTGCCGGGCGGTACGGGCGGCTTCCCGTATGTGTACGACACGCTCAACTCGCGTACGCCGTGCGGCACATCGAGGGGTATCTCGACGAAGTCCGGGGCGCCGGGCGGGATCGTGCCGCGCAGGATCCGGGTGTCGGGCGAGGGCGCGGACAGGTGCGGGGCGGCGGCTGCGGCGGCGCCGGTGGCACCGGTCGCCAGAACTTCACGTCGGGTGAGGGCCATGCCTCCACGGTGGCGGCGGTACGTGAATCCCGTGTGAATCCGGGGTGAGGGGTCCCGGCTGTCCGAGCAGGGCCACGGCCCGGTCCAGGACACGGGTCAGGGAGCCCGCCGTCGGGGCGGTGGCGAGGACGTGGGCGTGGTGCAGCGAGCCGGTCGGGGCCCGGCGCACCGTCGCTCCCGGCGGGAGCCCCAGCCGGACCCCGGCCACGCCGGGCACGGCGCGGGCGGCGGCCAGTCCGGGGCGGAGATGCTCGATGCGGCTGCCGGGCGGGAAGTCCACGTACCGCAGCCCGGCATGGGCGGCCCGCGGGTGGCGTACGGGGTCGGGCAGGCCCAGCCCGGCGGCGAGCGCGAGACCGAGGACGTCGGTGCCGTGGGCGAGCCGGAGCAGCTGGACGAGCTCCTCGGCGCCGGGGTGTGCGTGGGCCTCGACCAGGCGGGGGCCGTGCAGGGTGAGGACGACCTCGGTGTGGGAGGGGCCGTCGCGGTGCCCGGCGAGGTCGAGGGCGCCGCGTAGGAGGGCCCGTACGGCCTCGGCGGCGCAGGCGGGGAGCGCGACGGGCAGTTCGTGCCCGGTGGCGGTGGTGGCCGCCGCTCCCGGCCCCGGGATCCGGCGGGTCCAGCCGAGGATGCGGTGGTGGCCGTCGCGGGAGAGGGCTTCGACGGCGAGCTCGGGGCCTTCGAGGTACTCCTCGACGAGGAGGTCGGTGACCTCGGGGTAGTGCCGTACGGCGGCCTCCGCCCCGGCGGGGCCGGTCAGGAGCCGTACGCCCTCGCCGAGGAAACCGGCGCGGGGTTTGACCACGCAGGGGAAGCCGATGAGGCCCGCCAGGAAGGGGATCAGCGCGGCGCGTCCGCAGCGGACGAAGGAGACGGGCCGGTCGGCGTGTAACGCGTTGGAGCGGGCGCGCAGGGCGGCCTTGTCCATGAGGGCCGTGACGGCCGCCGAGGGGGTGCCGGGCAGGCCGAGCGCCTCGTTGGCACGGGCGGCGGCGAGCGCTCCGGCGTGGTCGAAGCCGAAGACGCGTGCGCGCCCGTGCCGGACCGCATCGAGCCGGCCGACGGCGCCGATCAGGCGGCGGTGGTCGCGCCAGTCCGTCCGTACCCGCCGCTCCGCCCCCTCACGGTCGGAAGGCATCGGCGCAGCCGGCGCGACCACCACGGTGCGCGCGCCCGCCCGTCGGGCGGCGGCCACCGCGGCGGGGCGCGGGCTCAGCAGGACCGCCATGGGCCCCCGCCCGGTCCTGCGAACCCGCTCCCGCTCCCCCGTCACCGCGTTTCCCCCTTCACCCGGTGTGACCACTGTGCCGGTCCGGCATATCCGCAAGGCGCCCGATCGGGGGTCGTCTTGCCGCCTTGCGGGAATACGAGGGGTTTATAAACATCCGCAATCCGGGACGAATATGCATATGCCAGCCGACGAAGCCGACCAGCCGCGCGGGGGCGACCTGAGCCGCGCCGCCCGGCGGCTGTACGCCTACGCCGTGGAGCGGCATTCGTTCGCCGAGGCGGAGGCCGTCGAGGCCCTCGGGGCGCGGGCGGCCGCGGCGATCACCGAACTGGCCGCCGCGCACCTGCTCCAGCGGGCCTCCGGCGACGGTCCGGAGCGGTGGAGCGCCGTGGCGCCGCGGGCGGCGGCGGCCCGGGCGCTGGCCCCGCTGGCCCTGCTCGTACGGGAGACCCACGACGAGATGGACCGGCTGCGCGGGCGGCTGGAGACGCTGGTCCCGGCGTACGAGGCGGGGGCGGCGCACCTCGAACGCAACGGGTCGGGGCGGGCGAAGCTGGAGCTGGTCACCGACCTGGGAGCGGTGCGCGCTCTGATCGCGGAGCTGGTCGCGGGGTGCGAGCGGGAGCTGCTGGCCTCGCAGCCGGGCGGGGGCCGGCCGGTGGAGACGCTGGAGGAGGCGATCGGGCGGGACGAGTCGCTGCTGGCGCGCGGGGTGCGGATGCGCACGATCTACCAGCACACGGCGCGCTACTCGCGGCCCACGGCGGCGTACGTGGAGCGGGTGACGGCGCTGGGCGCGCAGGTGCGGACGCTGGGCGACGCCCTGATGCGGATGCTGGTCTTCGACGGGCACACGGGGCTGATGGCGGTGCCGGACCGCAGCGGGGCGGCGCTGGTGGTGCGGGAGCCGGCGGTCGTGCACTTCATGACCTCGGCGTTCGAGCGGTGCTGGGTGGAGGCGGAGCCGTTCCCCACGACGGTGGGCCCGGACGCGGCCCGCTCGCTCTCGGACGAGCTGCGGCAGACGATCGTGCGGCTGCTGGCGGAGGGGCTGGAGGACAAGGTGATCGCGCGCCGGCTGGGCATGTCGGAGCGGACCTGCCAGCGGCACATCGCGGAGATCATGCGCGCGGTGGGCGCCAAGTCCCGTTTCCAGGCCGGCTACTTGCTCTCCTCGGCGGCGGCTCCCGCCGTCTCGGGGGACGAAGCCCCGTCCTGACCGGGGTGCCAGCCGTGCAGCTCCGGGATCAGCCGGCCGCGGCGGGACAGCAGGAACCGCTTGAACTCGGCGACCGGCGGGGTGTCGGGGTGGCCGTCGAGCCAGGCGACACCGATCTCGCGGACCGCGCGCGGGGCCGTCACCGTCAGCTCGACCACCCCGGGGCGGGCCACGGCCGGTGGCGGCAGCAGGGCCACGCCGAGCCCGGCCGCGACCAGGCCGCGCAGGGTCTCGGCCTCCTCGCCCTCGAAGGCCACCCGTGGGGTGAACCCGGCCTCCGCACACAGGTCGTCGGTGATGCGGCGCATGCCGTAGCCGGGCTCCAGGGTGACGAACGTTTCCTCGGCGGCCTCGGCGAGGCGGATGCGCTTGCGGGCGGCCAGCCGGTGGTCGTCGGGGACCACCAGGCGCAGCCGCTGCACGTCCAGGCGGCGGGCGACCAGGTCGGGGGCATCGGGGAGCGGTGAGGTCAGGCAGAGGTCGAGCTCGCCGGCCCGCAGCTTCTCGAGCATGGCCTCGCCGTAGTTCTGCACCAGGGAGAAGCGCACGCGCGGGTGGTCGGCGCGGAAGGCGCGGATCAGGCCGGGCACGGTTTCGGGGCCGAGGGTGTGCAGGAAACCGAACGCCACCTTGCCGAAGGCCGGGTCGGCGTCCTGCTGCACCGACTCGGCGGCGCGGGCGATTTCGGCGAGGGCCCGCTCGGCCGACGCGAGGAAGGTCCGGCCGGCCGTGGTGAGCGCGACGGTGCGGCCCTTGCGGGCGAACAGCGTGACGCCGAGGTCCTGTTCGAGCCGGACCATGGCCCGGGACAGGGTGGACTGCGGAACGCCCAGCTCGTGCGCGGCCCGGGTGACGTGCTCGTGGCGGGCGACGGCGGCGAAGTACGCGAGGCGCGGCGCCAGCAAACCTGTCACCGCGATGTCTTCTTCGTAACGGTTCATTGACAGGCACCCCTCTGAGCTGTGGTCATGCACCAGTGGATCGATTATCGCGATTCTGTGCATTGGACGCATGAAACGGGACGGGTCTACGGTCGTTGCATGCCTCCCGTTCATACCGGGGCGCCCGTCACCACGGGTGCCTCCACCCCGTCGTCTCCTGCCGCACCGGAACCCCGCTCCCCCGGCCGCCCCGGCTACCGCCGCATGAGCCTCGCGCTCTTCGCCGCCGGACTCGCGACGTTCGCCCTCCTCTACTCCACCCAGGCGCTGCTGCCCGCGATCTCCGACGGGTTCGGGGTGACGGCGGGTCAGGCCAGCTGGACCGTGTCCGCGGCCACCGGCGCCCTCGCCCTGTTCGTCCTGCCGCTCAGCGCGCTCTCCGAGCGCTTCGGCCGGACCCGGATGATGACGGTGTCCATGCTGGTCGCCGTCGGCGTCGGCCTCCTCGTGCCGTTCGCGCCGAACCTGGAGTGGCTGGTGGCGCTGCGCGCCGTCCAGGGCGCGGCGATCGCCGGCATCCCGGCCTCCGCGATGGCGTACCTGGCGGAGGAGGTCAAGCCGAAGGCCCTGGTGGGCGCGATCGGCCTGTTCGTGGCGGGCAATTCCATCGGCGGCATGAGCGGCCGCCTCGTCACCGGCTGGGCGGCCCAGGTGTGGGGCTGGCGGGGCGGGCTGCTGGCCGTCGGGGTGATGGCACTGGCCTGCGCGGCCGCCTTCCTGGTGCTGCTCCCCCGGGCCCGGTTCTTCCGCCCGGCCTCGCTGAACCCGCGCGCGGTGGGCCGGACCGTCGCCGGCCATCTGCGCGATCCGCTGCTGATGCGGCTGTACGGGATCGGCGCGCTGTTCATGACCGTCTTCGGGGCCGTGTACACCGTCATCGGCTACCGGCTGGTCGACGAGCCGTTCTCGCTCGGGCAGGGCGTGATCGGGTCGATCTTCCTGATCTACCTGGTCGGTACGGTCTCCTCGGCCGCCGCCGGGCAGCTGGTGGCCCGGGCCGGGCGGCGCGGGGCGCTGTACCTGGCGGTGACCACGACCGCGCTGGGCCTGCTGCTGTCCCTGGCGGACTCGCTCGCCGCGATCCTGGTCGGGCTGGTCCTGATCACCGCCGGCTTCTTCGCGGGCCACGCGGTGGCGTCCGCCGCGGTGAGCCGGACGGCGACGTCGGGCCGCGCGCAGGCCTCGGCGCTGTACCAGTCGGCGTACTACCTGGGCTCCAGCGCGGGCGGCACGCTCGGTGCGCTCGCCTACCACTCGGCGGGCTGGGCGGCCACGGTGGGCATCGCGCTGCTGGCCGTGCTCGGCGTCGTGTCGATCACCCTGTACGGCTCGCACGCGGCCCGCGCGGAACGGCGTCACGGCGCGCTGGCCGCCGCACGCTGATACGGCCGCGCGCGGATCGCCCGTACGGCATCGGTACGAGCGGAATTACGGAGCCCGGAGGCGCAAGCCGCCCCGGGCTCCGGCGCGTTGCCCCTCCCCGCCGGGAAGGCATGAGGGGGTGGGAGGGAGTCCGACGTGAAATCCATGCGGATGCGTACGGGACGGACGCGTACGGGACGGACGCGTCCGTGGCGACGTGCGGCGGCGGTCTGCGGGGCGGTGGTGCTCGCGGCCCCGCTGGTGGTCGGCGGGGGCGGGGCGGCGCAGGCCGCCGGCTCGTGCAACGTGACCACGGGGCCGTACCAGCGGCAGGTGGAGCAGTTCCTGGGGCGGCCGGTCGACGGGTGGCAGTCCGCGGCCGACTGCCAGGCGGTCAAGGCGTTCCAGGCGAAGCACGGCATCACCCCGACCGCGGGCTACGCCGGGCCGCTGACCTGGCAGACGATGAGCACCATGCTGGCGCAGCGGGCGGCGGGCACGACGCCGAACAAGGACGGCAAGTGCCCGGTGAACCTGGGCCGGATCGCCTGCGTCGACCTGACCCGCCAGCTCAGCTGGGTCCAGGACGGCGCCACCTTGAAGTACGGCCCGGTGCCGGTCCGCACCGGCAAGGACGGCACCGAGACCCGGACGGGCCTGAAGCGGATCTACTACCGCAGCATCGACCACTGGTCGACGGTCTACGACGTGTCGATGCCGTATGCGCAGTTCTTCGACGGCGGGATCGCCTTCCACTCCGTCGAGAAGAGCATGTGGAACCCGCCGGGCTCCGGAGGCTGCGTGAACATGAGGCCCGCGGACGCGAAGGCGTACTGGAACCTGCTGGTCAAGGGCGACGACGTGTACGTGTACGGCCGCAAGCCCGGTACCTAGCCAGGGCTTTCCGGCTGCCGTTGTCAGACCCCTCCGGTAGTTTTCGAGGTATCGCACCGACTGGGGGAAGACAGCCATGGGTGACCTCGCGACCGGAACCGGAACCGGCATCGACTCCGACCTGGATGCGGCGATGGACCGCTACCGGGTCGAGCTCACCGGCTACTGCTACCGCATGCTCGGCTCGTCCTTCGACGCCGAGGACGCGGTGCAGGACACGTACGTCCGGGCCTGGCGCAGCTTCGAGAAGTTCGAGGGCCGGTCCTCGCTGCGCTCGTGGCTGTACCGGATCGCCACGAACGTCTGCCTGGACCTGCTGAGCGCGGGGAAGAAGCGGGCCCGCCCGATGGACCTCAGCTCCCCGCAGCACCAGGCGTCCGCGGTGCTGAGCCAGTCGCCGGAGGCGACGTGGCTGGAGCCGGTCCCGGACGGGCGGGTGCTCCCGCAGACCGCCGATCCGGCGGCGATGGCGCTGGCGAAGGAATCCGTACGGCTGGCGTTCGTGGCGGCGCTGCAGCACCTGCCGGCGAAGCAGCGGGCGGTGCTGATCCTGCGCGAGGTGCTGGCGTGGAAGGCGGACGAGGTCGCGACGCTGCTGGACACGACGGTGGCCTCGGTGAACAGCGCCCTGCAGCGGGCCCGGGCCACGATGTCCGCCACCCGCATGCGCGAGAGCGAGGCGGCGGACCCGCTGGACGCGGAGCAGGTGAACCTGCTGGAGCAGTACCTCTCGGCCTTCGAGGCGTACGACATCTCGCGGCTGACCACCTTGCTGCACGAGGACGCGGTGCTGTCGATGCCGCCGTTCGACCTGTGGCTGCAGGGGCCGGCGGACATCGCCGCCTGGCATCTGAACCAGGGCATCGGCTGCAAGGGCTCCCGCCTGATCCCGACCACGGCGAACGGCCTGCCGGCCTTCGGCCAGTACCGGCCCCGGGAGGACGGGACGCCGGGCTGGACGCCGTGGGCGCTGCAGGTCCTGGAGATCTCAGGGGGCCGCATCACCGGCCTGAACGCCTTCCTGGACACCGCCCGCTGGTTCCCCCTCTTCGGCCTCCCCGAGCAGCTCGACGAGTCCGACGAGGTCCAGCAGGGCGCGTAGCCGCGGCCCGGCTCCGGTCACCCGGAACGGCCGCCCCCGCGCGGTGAGCCGCAGCCGGGCCAGGGCCTCGACGGTGGCGAGGTCCGGGGCCGTGACGGCCCCGACGTCACACTCCACGGCGTCCGCCCCGGCCTCGTACAACCGGGTCAGCCGGGCGCAGAGCAGGGCCGCGTCCCGCCGGGTCGGGCCGGGGCCGGGCAGTACCAGTCGGGTGATCTCCACGGGGGGGTTGACCCCCGCCCCCGTGGAAAGTCATCGGTCGGGCGTCAGGGCGCCGGCCCGGCATGCCGAACGGGACCGGCGCAGGTGCACCGGTCCCGTTCACCCGTCAGGGAAGCCGCAGGTCAGGCGATGCGGTCCAGGACGATCGGCGTGGCGGAGAACGCCGTGCCGGCCGGGGCGATGTCGTACGTGCCCTCCAGGGAGGCCAGGGCGTACTCGAACTTCTCCGGGGTGTCCGTGTGCAGGGTCATCAGCGGCTGGCCCGCGGTCACGGTGTCGCCCGGCTTCGCGTGGAGCTCGATGCCCGCGCCCGCCTGCACCGGGTCCTCCTTGCGCGCGCGGCCGGCGCCCAGGCGCCAGGCGCCGACGCCGACGCCGTACGCGTCCAGGCGGGTCAGGACGCCCGAGGACGGGGCGGTGACGACGTGCTGCTCGCGGGCCACCGGGAGGGCCGCGTCCGGGTCGCCGCCCTGAGCCGCGATCATCCGGCGCCAGACGTCCATCGCGGAGCCGTCGGCCAGCGCCTTGGCCGGGTCGGCGTCCTTGATGCCCGCCGCGTCCAGCATCTCGCGGGCCAGCGCCAGGGTCAGCTCGACGACGTCGGAGGGGCCGCCGCCGGCCAGGACCTCGACCGACTCGCGGATCTCCAGCGCGTTGCCGGCCGTCAGGCCGAGCGGGGTGGACATGTCGGTGAGCAGCGCGATCGTCTTGACGCCGCTGTCCGTACCGAGGGCGACCATCGTCGAGGCGAGCTCGCGCGCGTCCTCGATGTTCTTCATGAACGCGCCGGTGCCGACCTTCACGTCGAGGACGAGCGAGCCGGTGCCCTCGGCGATCTTCTTCGACATGATCGAGGAGGCGATCAGCGGGATGGCCTCGACGGTGCCCGTCACGTCGCGCAGGGCGTACAGCTTCTTGTCGGCGGGGGCCAGGCCGTCGCCCGCCGCGCAGATGACCGCGCCGGTGGTGTCGAGGACGTGCAGCATCTCCTCGTTGGACAGCAGCGCGCGCCAGCCGGGGATCGACTCCAGCTTGTCCAGGGTGCCGCCGGTGTGGCCGAGGCCGCGGCCCGACAGCTGCGGCACGGCCGCGCCGCAGGCGGCGACGAGCGGGGCCAGCGGCAGGGTGATCTTGTCGCCGACGCCGCCCGTGGAGTGCTTGTCGGCGGTGGGGCGGGACAGGGAGTCGAAGTTCATCCGCTCGCCCGACGCGATCATCGCGGCGGTCCAGCGCTTGATCTCGGCCCGGTTCATGCCGTTCAGCAGGATGGCCATCGCCAGCGCCGACATCTGCTCGTCGGCGACGACACCGCGCGTGTACGCGTCGATGACCCAGTCGATCTGCTCGGGGCTCAGCTCGCCGCGGTCCCGCTTGGTGCGGATGACGGAGATGACGTCCATGTGGTGCTTCCTTCTACGCGCATAGAGGTGAGGGGAAAGAAAGACGGAAGGGAGACGGCCCTTCGCCCGGCAGGGCGAAGGGCCGTCGGCACGGCTATCTCAGATGGTCCGGCCCGAAGGCCTGCGGCAGCATCTCGGCCAGAGGAAGGATCCCCTTCGGGGTCTCCACCAGCAGTTCCGGACCGCCGAACTCGAAGAGCAGCTGGCGGCAGCGCCCGCACGGGACGAGGCTCTCGCCCTTGCCGTCCACGCACGTGAAGTGCGTCAGGCGGCCGCCGCCCGTGGCCTGGAGCGCGGAGACCAGTCCGCATTCGGCGCACAGGCTGAGCCCGTAGCTGGCGTTCTCCACGTTGCAGCCGACCACGGTGCGGCCGTCGTCGACGAGGGCCGCGACGCCGACCGGGAAGCCGGAGTACGGGGCGTACGCCCGGGACATGGCCTCCCGGGCGGCGGCCCGCAGGGCCTCCCAGTCCACGTCGGTCACTTGCCCTCGCCCTTGCGGTAGGGCAGGCCGTCGGCCTTGGGCATCCGCAGGCGCTGGGCCGACAGGGCGAGCACCAGCAGGGTCGTGACGTACGGGGCCGCCTCGACGAACTGGCTCGGGACGGCGTCGGTCAGGGCGTACCAGAGGAACAGACCGGCCGCGCAGAGCGCCGCGACGCTCGCCTGGACGTGCTTCTTCTTGTACAGGTACCAGCCGAAGGCCACGACGAGCAGGATCGCCAGGAGCAGCAGCATCGCGTGGACGTTCTCGGCGCCGCCGCGCAGCTTGAGGCTGTACGTGAAGCCGAAGAGGCCGGAACCGAGGGCCGTGCCGCCCGGCATCCAGTTACCGAAGATCATCGCGGCGAGGCCGATGTAGCCGCGGCCGCCGGTCTGGCCCTCCTGGTAGATGCCCGTGGAGACGATCGCGAGGAACGCGCCGCCGAGGCCGGCCAGCGCGCCGGAGACGACCACGGCGATGTACTTGTACTTGTAGACGTTCACGCCGAGGGACTCGGCGGCGACCGGGTTCTCACCGCAGGAGCGCAGGCGCAGGCCGAAGGAGGTCCGCCACAGCACCCACCAGGTGGCGGGGACCAGCAGGACGGCGACGACGGTCAGCAGCGAGAGGTTGGTGACCAGGCCGCCGACCACGCCGGCGACGTCCGAGATCAGGAACCAGTGCTTGCCCTGGAGTGTCGCCAGCCAGTCCGACAACCCCGGCACGGTGATCTCCGTGATCGGGTCGATGCGCGGGGACTGCTTGGACGAGCCGCCCGGGGCCTTGTCGAAGGTGAAGTTCGACAGGTACTGGGTGAAGCCGACAGCCAGGATGTTGACCGCCACACCGGAGACGATGTGGTTGACGTTGAACGTCACGGTGATGATCGCGTGCAGCAGGCCGCCGAGGGCGCCGCCGACGATGCCCATGAGGACACCGGTCCACGGACCCCACTGGTAGCCGGCCCAGGCACCGAACCAGGTGCCGAGGATCATCATGCCCTCGAGGCCGATGTTGACGACGCCCGCGCGCTCGGCCCACAGGCCGCCGAGGCCGGCGAGGCCGATCGGGACGGCGAGCTGGAGCGCGCCGGAGATCTGGCCCGCGGAGGTCAGGTCGTCGGCGCCGGAGATGACCCGGACCAGTGAGATCAGGGCGAGGCCGCCCGCGATCATCAGCAGGATCCAGGGCAGGGTGAGCTTGCGTCGGCCGCCGTCCTTCTTGGGCGCGGCGCTCGTCGCGGAAACGGTGCTGGTGCTCACGCCGCGACCTCCTTGTTGTCGGTCTTGAGGGCGTGCCCGGCGGCCAGCTCACGGCCGACCTTCTGCTGCTGGCGGCGGATGCCGTAGCGGCGGACGAGCTCGTAGCTGACGACGACCGCGATCACGATCAGGCCCTGCATGATCGTGCCGATCTCCTTGGCGTAGCCGGCGGTGTCGAGACCGGCGGCGGCCTTGTCGATGAAGGCGATCAGGAACGCGGAGAAGAAGATGCCGATCGGACTGTTGCGGCCGAGCAGCGCGATGGTGATGCCGGTGAAGCCGATGCCCAGGGGGAAGGACAGGTTGTACGTGTAGGACTCGCCGAGCAGCAGCGGCATGCCGGTCAGACCGGCGACCGCGCCCGAGATGAGCATGGAGGTCATGATCATCTTCTTGGCGTCCACGCCGGAGGCCTGCGCGGCGGACTCGCTGGCGCCGGTGGCGCGCAGGTCGAATCCGAAGCGGGTCCGGTTGAGGACGAACCAGTAGACGACGCCGAGGGCGAAGGCCACGAAGGTGAAGCCGTAGACCTCCAGGCCGTCACCGATGGTCAGGGCCGGGAACCGGCCCGACTCCGGGATGTCGCCGGTGGTCAGGTTGTTCGAGCCGGGCGGCTGGACACCGAGGTTCTTCGGCAGGATCAGCCAGGCGATCACGGCGGTGGCGATGGCGTTGAGCATGATCGTGGAGACGACCTCGCTCACGCCGCGCTTGGCCTTGAGGATGCCGGCGATGCCGGACCAGAAGGCACCGGTGGCCATGGCCACGAGCACGATCAGGAAGATGTGCAGCGGACCGGGCAGCGAGATCGAGGCACCGACCACCGCGGAGATCATCGCCGCGAGACGGTACTGGCCGTCGACGCCGATGTTGAAGAGGTTCATCCGGAAGCCGATGGCGACGGCCAGGGCAGCCAGGTAGTAGATACCGGCCTGGTTCACGATGAGGACCTGGACGTCCTCGTAGCTGGCCTGGTCGATCATGACGCGCAGCGGGTCGATCGGGTCGACGCCCGAGGCGGCCAGCACGATCATGGTCAGGAGGAAGGCGCTGACCAGAGCGAGCGCCGGTCCGGCGACCGCGAGGATCAGCCGGTCCTTGTCGAATTTCTTCATCGGGCCTCGTCCTCCGTCGTGTCACCGTCGGCAGCGTCGGAAGGGTTGTCGTTGGCTTCCAGGTGGCCGCGTGCGGCACCCGTCATGGCGGTGCCGAGTTCCTCGGGCGTGATGGTCGCCGGGTCGGCGTCCGCGACCAGGCGGCCGCGGTAGATGACGCGCAGGGTGTCCGACAGGCCGATCAGCTCGTCCAGGTCGGCCGAGATCAGGAGCACGGCGAGGCCCTCGCGACGGGCCTCCCGGATGGCGTCCCAGATCTGGGCCTGCGCACCGACGTCCACACCGCGGGTGGGGTGGGCGGCGATCAGGAACTTCGGGTTGTGGCTCATCTCGCGGCCGACGATCAGCTTCTGCTGGTTGCCGCCGGAGAGGGAGGACGCGGTCACGTCGATGCCCGGGGTGCGGACGTCGTACTCGCGCACGATCCGCTCGGTGTCCTTGCGGGCGGCCTTGGGGTCGAGGATGCCGCGCTTGGAGTTGGGCGCCTCGGTCACGTGTCCGAGGATGCGGTTCTCCCAGAGCGGGGACTCCAGCAGCAGCCCGTGGCGGTGGCGGTCCTCGGGGATGTAGCCGATGCCGCCTTCGCGACGCTTGCGCGTCGGCGTGGTGGAGATGTCGGCGCCGTCGAGGGAGATGACACCGCCGTCCGGGATGCTCATGCCCATGAGGGCCTCGATGAGCTCGGTCTGGCCGTTGCCCTCGACACCGGCGATGCCGAGGACCTCGCCCTTGTGGATGGTGAAGTCGATGCCGGCCAGCACCTCGCGCACGACGCCGTCGGGGTCGGTGGCGGCCAGGCGCAGGTCCTGGACCCGCAGCATCGGGACGTCGGTGACCGTCGACTCGCGCGTCTCCGGCGAGGGGAGCTCGCTGCCGACCATGAGCTCGGCGAGCTGCTTGGTCGTGGCGGTCTTCGGGTCGGCGGTGCCGACCGTGGTGCCGCGGCGGATGACCGTGATGTCGTCGGCGACCTTCAGCACCTCGCCCAGCTTGTGCGAGATGAAGATGACGGTCAGGCCCTCGGCCTTGAGCTCGCGCAGGTTGTCGAAGAGTGCGTCCACCTCCTGCGGCACGAGCACCGCGGTGGGCTCGTCGAGGATGAGGGTGCGGGCACCGCGGTAGAGGACCTTGAGGATCTCCACGCGCTGCCGGTCGGCGACACCGAGGTCCTCGACCAGGGCGTCGGGGCGCACACCGAGGCCGTACGCGTCCGAGATCTCCAGGATCTTCTTACGGGCCTTGGCGCCGATGCCGTACAGCTTCTCGCCGCCGAGAACCACGTTCTCCAGGACGGTGAGGTTGTCGGCGAGCATGAAGTGCTGGTGCACCATGCCGATGCCGCGGGCGATGGCCTCGCCGGGGTTGGCGAAGGTGACCTGCTCCCCGTCGATGGCGATGGTGCCCTCGTCCGGCTTCTGCATGCCGTAGAGGATCTTCATCAGGGTCGACTTGCCGGCACCGTTCTCACCGATCAGGGCGTGGACCGTGCCCTTGCGGACGGTGATGGCGATGTCCTTGTTGGCGACGACGCCTGGGAAACGCTTGGTGATGCCGTGCAGTTCTACGGCGGGGGGGCTGGACGCGTTGATGACGCACTCTCCTTGGCGCGGAAGGAGCTGGAAAGCCAAGTTGGCAGGGGGCAGGACGGGGATCGGCCGGGCGGGTGGGCGGGAGGAGGACGGTATCGCGTCCACGATGCCTCTACGCGCGTAGCACTGTCGAAAGTGAAAACTTGCGGCCAAGTGGCCACAAGGATCACGAAACACGGCTCGGGGCCCGGGAGCGGCACAGGCCGCTCCCCGGACCCCGGAGACCACTACTTCATATCAGAGACGGCCTTACGGGGCGGTCTTGACGTTGATCTTCTTGGCGATGATGTCGGCCTTCGCCTTCTCGACCGCGGCGGTGACGTCCGTCATCTTCTTGTACTCGGGGTTGGAGTCGGCCAGGCCGACGCCGTCCTTGTCGAGGCCGTAACGGATCTCACCGTTCTGCGGCTTGCCGTCCTCGACCGACTTGATCAGGTTGAAGACCGCGTCCGGGACGTCCTTGGTGACCGAGGTCAGGATGTGGTCCTTGTACTTCGCCAGACCGGCCTGGTTGTACTGGTCGGAGTCGACGCCGATGGCCCACTTGCCGGCGGTGGCGGTGGCCTCGATCGCACCCGAACCGGCAAGACCGGCGGCGGAGTAGATCACGTCGGCGCCCTTGGCCAGCTGGCCCTGCGCGGCGGCCTTGCCGAGGTCGGGCTTGGCGAAACCGGAGAAGTCCGGGGGCTGCGTCAGGTAGGTCGACAGCACCTCGGCGTTGGGGTTGGTGTCCTTGACGCCCTGCGCGAAGCCCGCCTCGAACTTCTTGATCAGCGGAACCTCGACACCGCCGATGAAGCCGACCTTGCCGGTCTTCGACGCCTTGGCGGCGGCGACGCCGGCCAGGTAGGAGCCCTGCTCCTCGTTGAAGACGAGGTTGGCGATGTTCTTGTCGGTCACCGAGGTGTCGTCGATGAGGCCGAACGTGGTGTTCGGGAACTTCGCGGCGACCTTCTTGATGGCCGGCGCGTAGGCGAAGCCGACACCGATGACCGGGTTGTTGCCCTTGCGCGCGAGCTCGGTGAGGCGCTGGACCTTGTCGGCCTCGCTCTCGCCCTCGGTGGGCTCCGCCTCGGCGCCCTTGATCTTGAGGTCCTTCTCGGCCTTCTCCAGACCCGCGAACGCGGCGTCGTTGAAGGACTGGTCACCGCGGCCGCCGATGTCGTACGCGATGGCTGCGGACTTGCTGCCCGACGACGACTCCGACGAGGACGCGGAGGAGTCGGACGACTTCTTTCCGCCACAGGCGGTGGCCGAGAGGGCCAGCGCCGCGGACGCGATGCCCACGGTGGCGATCCTGGTGATCCGGCGCAAGGGGAGGCTCCTTCAAAACCTGACCGAAGCGCCACGACCGGCGCTGGTTTCGCGGCGATCGTAACGCGCGTAGATGTCAGTTAAAGGGCCGTTCATGAGTCGTTATCGGATCGTCGCGAATCGGACAGTGACCGATCGGTAACTGCTCGGACGTCCAGCCCTTGTGTACCAAGGGCTGGACAGGTGTGCCTGCAGGCGCTCAGATGTTGTAGAAATTTTTACCCGATCGGCCTGGAACGCCGTCCGTCGAGCAGTGCCGCGGCCGTGAAGAACTCCACCCCGACCCCGATCGCGGACTCGTCGACGTCGAAGTCGCCCCGGTGCAGGTCCCTCTTGGCGCTCGCGCCCGGGGTGTGCACGCCGAGCCGGGCCATGGCTCCGGGCACGTGCTCGAGGTACCAGGAGAAGTCCTCGCCGCCGAGGCTCTGCTCGGTGTCCTCGACGGAGTCCTTGCCGAGCCGGGCCGCCATCGACTCGCGCAGCAGCTCCGTGACCACCGGGTCGTTGACGACCGGCGGCACCCCGCGCACGTAGGTGATCTCCGACTTGGCCCGGTGCATCCCGGAGATCTCGTCGATCGCGGCGTGGATCTGGTCGGGGGCCTCGTGCCAGGCGTTGATGTCCAGGCAGCGGATGGTCCCGGACAGCTCGGCGTGCATCGGGATCACGTTGCAGGCGTGCCCGGCCTCGATCCGGCCCCAGGTGATCGACATGCCCGAGCGGGCGTCCATCCGGCGGGACAGCACGGCCGGCAGGTCGACGGCGACCCGGGCGGCGGCCGTGACGAGGTCGGTGGTCAGGTGCGGGCGGGCCGTGTGCCCACCGGGGCCGGCCAGGGTGATCTCCAGCCGGTCGCAGGCGGAGGTGATGGGCCCGGTCCGCAGTCCGATCTTCCCGGCGTCGACCCTCGGGTCGCAGTGCACCGCGACGATCCGGCCCACGCCGTCCAGGACGCCGGATTCGATGGCGTCGGTGGCTCCGCCGGGCAGCACTTCCTCGGCGGGCTGGAACAGCAGCCGCACGGGGCGGGGCAGCAGACCCTGCCGGTCGAGGTCGGCGAGGACCAGGCCGGCGCCGAGGACGACCGCGGTGTGCACGTCGTGGCCGCAGGCGTGGGCCCGGTCGGGGAAGGTCGAGCGGTACGCGACGTGCGTCTTGGTGTCCGGAATGGGCAGGGCGTCGATGTCCGCGCGCAGGGCCAGCATCGGCCGGCCCCCGTCCCAGGTGCCCACGTCACAGATCAGGCCGGTTCCGGACTTCAGCACGCGGGGGCGCAGGCCGGCTTTCTCCAGCCGGGCCTTGATCGCCGCCGTGGTGCGGAACTCCTGGTGTCCTAGCTCGGGGTGCATGTGCAAGTCCCGGCGGAAGGCGATCAGTTCGGCACGCAGGTGGTCCGGAAGCTTGCCGGGCAGCTCGGGCCGGTCGGGCGTGCCGGGCAGGGCGGTCTGGGACTCGCGGGACATCAACTGGTTCACCCGTTGAAGGGTAGGCCCACGAATGGCTCAACTGGCTGGAGATCACCAAAAGTTCATGCCGTTAGGGGAAAAAAACCAGACCTCTGGACGCATGACCGGATGCACCCGGGGGTAAACTCGCGCGCTCATCCGGCCGCAGAGGCCGTCTGGGCAGGCAGTCTGTGCACATCACGGGCGGTCTCGGTGACCCCGGCGAGGAAGCTGCGGGCCCGCGGCGAGGCGGAGCCGGTGAGCCAGGCCGGGTCGACATTGCATACGGCGACGGTCACACCGGTTCCGGTCAGCGCGTACGGCAGGGTGTGGACGACGGTGGACGGAAAGCTGACGATCGTACGACCGACCGGTCCTCGCCGGGCGATCAGCTCCAGCGGCAGGTCCGGGCGCACGATCTCGAGCCCGGTCGCCTCGCTGAGCGCGCGCAGCTTCTCGGCGGATTCCCGGCGGTGCGCGAAGTAGCGGGTGGCGCCGTGCTCCAGGGTCAGGGCGCGTACGGCGTCCAGGTAGCGGGCCGGGTCGACCACGCCGGTCTCCACGAGGGAGGTGCCGACGAGGTCGGTGCCCTTGGTCAGCCGCGGCGGGCCGAAGCGGGAGCGGGTCCACGCGAACTCGTTGACCCGCAGCGTCATCGCGCCGTGGACGGTGACGGGCATCGAGCTGAACACCTCGACGCGGCGCCCCTTGCCGGCGGCCGGGGTGAAGCGGCGCCGGGCGCCTGCCGAGACCGGCGCGTACGCGAGCTCGCGGACGCGGCCGGGCAGGCCTCCGCCGCCGACCCGGTGCCAGCGTACGAGCCGCTCGCCGCGGCCGGTCTGGGCGACGAACTCCATGGTGGCGGTCCCGTCGTCGACCACGACGAGCTCCTCGGCCCGTACGAGGGTGAGCAGGAGCTGCACGTACCGGGAGAAGGGGTCGCCGACGACGACCCGGCGGGCCGCGCGCACGTCCCGGGCGAGCGCGGCGAGCGCCTTGAACGGCGCGAGCCGGCCGCCGCGGGCCTCCTGCCAGGCGACCTCGTACCCCTCGTCCCGCGCGAGGCCCGCCATCCGGCGGAGCTGTCCCCGGGACATGGGGTCGGTGGGGGGCAGTACGACGATCCGCAGCCAGGACGCTGCGCGCGCTGCGTCCCCGAAGCGCGCGCCGGCCGGGGCCGCGTCCTGCGGGCCTGCATTCTCCGGGCCCGCATTCTCCGCGGCTGCATCCGGCGACGGCCGCAGGCCGCGGGAGGCGAGCGGGCCCGGCTGCCGGGGGACGCCGTCCAGCCGGACGGCACCGCCCGGTGTGGACACGGCTTCGGCGTACGCCCACTCCAGCACGTTCAGGAGCTGGACCGGACTCTCGACGAAAGCCAGGGTGGAGGCTGAGGGGGTCACCACGTACTCCTCGTCAGGGGCGGGGCGGAGCGTCGTACCGGACGGACACCGGGCGGGGACGGCGGAGGGGCCGAAGGCCGGACCGCGGCTCAGACGGAGGCGAGCTCGCCCTGGACCCGGCGGAGCTTCTTCATGGGGCCGAGCTCGGAGTCGTAGACGCGCTTGATGCCGTCGCCGAGGGCGGTCTCGATGGTGCGGATGTCGCGGACCAGGCGGGCGAGGCCGCCCGGCTCCACGGAGGCGGCCTGGTCGGAGCCCCACATGGCGCGGTCGAGGGTAATGTGCCGCTCGACGAAGGTGGCGCCGAGGGCGACGGCCGCGAGGGTGGTCTGCAGGCCCGTCTCGTGGCCGGAGTAGCCGATCGGGACGTTGGGGTACTCCTCCTGCAGCGTGTTGATCACCCGCAGGTTGAGCTCCTCGGCCTTGGCCGGGTACGTCGAAGTGGCATGGCAGAGCAGGATGTTGTCGCTGCCGAGCACCTCCACCGCGTGGCGGATCTGCTTCGGGGTGGACATGCCGGTGGAGAGGACGACGGTGCGGCCCGTGGCGCGCAGGGCGCGCAGCAGCTCGTCGTCGGTGAGGGAGGCGGAGGCCACCTTGTGGGCGGGGACGTCGAACTTCTCCAGGAAGGCGACGGCCTCGGTGTCCCACGGGGAGGCGAACCAGTCGATGCCGCGCTTGGCGCAGTGCTCGTCGATGGAGCGGTACTCGGCCTCGCCGAACTCCACGCGGTGGCGGTAGTCGATGTACGTCATCCGGCCCCAGGGGGTGTCGCGCTCGATGTCCCACTGGTCGCGCGGGGTGCAGATCTCCGGGGTGCGCTTCTGGAACTTCACGGCGTCGCAGCCCGCTTCGGCGGCGGCGTCGATGAGGGCGAACGCGTTGCCGAGGTCGCCGTTGTGGTTGATGCCGATCTCGCCGACGACGTAGACGGGGCGGCCGGGGCCGGCGGTGCGCGAGCCGAAGGTGCGCAGGCGGGCGTTGGCGGGGGCGACGGTCATGGCAGCTCAGGTCCTTCGTTCGGTGCGTGGGGGTGCAGAGGGGGTGGGAAAAGGGGGGCGAGGAGGCGGGCGCGGGCCAGGTCGTGCGGGTCGTCGATCTCCAGGACCCGTGCGGGGTCGGTGGCGACGGGGAGGGTGCGCCCGAAGAAGCGGTGCCGGGAGGTGCGGAAGCCGGCGGCGTCCATGGCGTAGGCGGCGCCGGTCTCCAGCAGGTCCTGGGGCCGGTCCTGCCGGCGGGGGCGTACGGCCTTGTCGTGGTTGACGCCGCTGCCGGCGCCGTCGGCCGCCTCCCGCCAGAGGAAGCCGTGGAAGGGGGCGACGGTCAGGGCCGAGTCGGCGGCGCCGGATGCGACGGCGGCGGCGACCGACTCGACGTCGGAGGAGGTCAGGAACGGGCTGGTGCACTGGACGAGGAGGACCACGTCCACGGTGAGGGAGTGCAGTTCCTCGAAGGCGTCGAGCGCGTGCAGCACGGCGGCTTCGCTGCTCGCGGTGTCCCCGGAGATCGCCGCGGGCCGGCGGATCGCCTCGGCCCCGGCGGCGCGGGCGGCGTCCGCGATGGGCCCGGCGTCGGTGGAGACCACGACGTCGGTGACGGTGGCGGCGCCCCGGCAGGCCTGCACGGCCCGGACGACGAGCGGGACTCCGGCCACCTCGGCGAGGTTCTTCCCCGGGACGCCCTTGGAGCCGCCGCGGGCCGGGATCACGGCCAGGACGCGCGGGCGCCTCGCGGAGTCCGCGGCGGGGTCGACGGCGGGTCCCACGGCAGAGTTCGCGGCGGGCCTCACGGCAGAGTTCGCGGCGGGCCTCACGGCGAAGTTCGCGGCGGGGCTCACAGCTCGCCCATCCGGCGGATCATCGGGGCCACGCGCTGGACCCCGTGCCGGTACGCCCCGCGGGCGGCCTCGCGCAGGTGCGAGCGCAGCCAGCGGCGCAGCCGGGACTCCCCGCCGCCCTCCCGGACGGCGCCGGGCAGCGGGGTCCCGTCGGGGGCGAGATGGTGCCGGGCCAGGATCCCGGGCAGGTACCCGGGCGCGGTGACCTGCGTGTAGTAGGGGGCGACGGCGGGGAGGACCGGGAGGTCCAGCAGTTCGCCGAGCCGGGCGCGGGCGGCGGCGAAGGAGTCCGGGGCGCCCGGCGCGCCCGTCACGCCCTGGTCGGCCAGCCAGTCCGGGTCGCCCTGCGGCAGCAGGCCGGCGTCCAGCTGGTCCCAGGACGCCAGGCAGCCCGAGCCGAGGAAGTGGTGGTTGCCGAGCACCTCGCGGATGCCGAGGTCGGTGAGGACGGCCGTCGGGATCCCGCGGTGCAGGGACTCCAGGGCGGCCGTGGAGGAGACCGTGACCAGCAGGTCCGTGCCGTCCAGGACCTCGCCCATGTTCCCGTAGACCAGCCGGCAGTTGGCGGGCAGTCCGCCGGGGATGCGCTCGGCGAGCCGCTGGTAGGGCTGCTCCTCCAGGTGCGTGGTGTGCTCCCCTGGCCGGCTGCGCAGCTTGATCAGCACCTCGCGCCCGGGGTGCAGCCGGGCGTGCCGGGCCGCCCGCTCCAGCAGGTACGCGCGGTCGGCGCGGCTCTCGGGGACGGACGGCTGGACGGCGAAGACCACGGTGTGGGCGCTGCTGCCGGCCCTTTCGTACGCCGCTCCGTCCAGGAACGGCAGTGCCGTCTCCGTGACGGCGCCGGCGTCCGCGCCGACGCCCTCGTACACCGCGCGGAAGCGTCCCGCGTCGTAGCGGGAGTTGGCGAGGACGAGGTCGGCCCCGTGTCGCAGCAGCAGCCCGTCGGCGAGCTTCTCGTATACGACGCCCACGTACCCGGTGACGAGGACGGGGCGGGCGGCGGGCTCGGGCCACAGGGCGCGGACCCCGTGCAGGACCGCCTGGACGGCTCCACCGACGAGGGCGAGGACGACGACGTCGTACTTCTCGCGCTCGAGCTCCGCGAGGAACTGCGCGCAGGTCACCTCGGAGAGCCGGTCGGCGCGGACGCCCACCTCGCCGAGCTGGCGCGCGGTCGGGGTGGCCCGGCCGCGGAGCAGGTACCCGGTGAGGTGCGGTTCCACCGCGAGGCGGCGGGCGGTGAGTGCGCCCCATTTCCATCGCGTATCGGAATCGGCGAGTACGGCGACGCGAAGGGCAGTACGAGTATGAGTGGCGGCACGATTACTGGCTGGCACCCGGCAGAAGCTATTCCGCAATTTCGGTGATCGGCCCAACGAACGCACAACAGCGGGTTAACAACCCGTCTACGTCATGCGAAACCGCACGGGTTAACGCGCCCGCCCTGCGTCGTTCACATGGAATCCGCATACGGGCCATGGTGAATGCCGGACGACGCCTTAATGTCTCGCGGGTGCTCAAGCTCTCTGTTGTCGTGCCGTTCTACAACGTGCAGACATACGCACCGGATGCCCTGAAAAGCCTCGAACTCAACGCCCGGGACGATTTCGAGTTCCTGCTCGTCGACGACTGCTCGACGGACGGGACTCCCGAACTCCTCGAGCGTGCGGCACGCGAGCTGCCGGGGGCGGTGCTCCTCAGACACGAACGGAACGGCGGCCTGGCCACGGCCCGGAACACCGGCCTGGACGCGGCCCGCGGCGAGTACGTGACGTTCCTGGACGGCGACGACTGGCTGGCGCCCGGCCATCTGGCCCGCACGCTGGCCGTCATAGAGGCGCTGAGCTGCGATTTCGTCCGCAACGACCATGTCCAGGTGACCGGCCGCACCCGCTCGGTGCAGCGCGTCCCGTACGGTCCGCAGCTGGTCGTCGGCGATCCGCGGGGCGGGATCCTGCCCGCCTCCCGGGCCACCTCGGTCGACTACCCGTACGCCTGGGCCGGCATGTACCACCGGCGGCTGCTGGACCGCGGGCTGCTGCACTTCACCGACGGGCTGCGGACGGCGGAGGACCGGCCGTGGATCTGGAGGCTGCACCGGGGTGCGGAGTCCTTCGCGGCGGTCGGGCTGCCGGGGATCTTCTACCGGCGCGGGGTCGCGACCTCGCTCACGCAGATCAAGGACGAGCGCCAGCTCGATTTCATCAGGGCTTTCGACCAGGTTCTGGCCGATACGGCAGAAGACCGGGAAAGTGATCTCCTGCTCGCAAAAGCCGTCCGAACATATTGTGCAATTATCGCGCACCATATCGGGACCATCGAAAGGTACGAACCGGCCGTGGCCAAGAAACTCCGTTCGATGAGCACGGCCGCGCTCGGACGCATGCCCCAGGACGTACTCGACCGGGCCCTGAACTCGATGGACGCCGACCGCGCCGGAGTGCTGCGCCGCCTGCGCGGCCGGCCCGCACGAGCGGGAGCCGCGCTCTGATGGCCACTCACGCCACCCCTCCCTGCACCCAGATCTTCCTCGCGTCCACGCTCTACGGGATGGCCACGCTCGCCGCCGGCATCGACGCGGGCAGCTTCCCGCCGGCCGGCCGCCGCATCCTGCTCACCAGCAACCACGCCCTCACCGCCGAGGTCTCCCCCGGCCTCGCCGACATGCCGGGCTTCGCCGCGCTGCGCACCCGCTTCGACGAGGTGCTCGACTGGAACGCCGCCATCGCCCCGCAGCACCCCAGCGCCTGGGCCCCGCGCCCCGAGGACGTCCCCCTGTGGGAACGCCAGCTCCGGGCGATCTGGGGACTGGACGAGGACCGCGTCGAGATCATCGTGGAGTCGATCCAGGTCCCGCCCGCCCGGACCCTGTGCACGCTGTTCCCCGGCGCCGCCGTCGACGTCTACGCCGACGGGCTGATGAGCTACGGACCCACCCGCTTCCGCCTCGACCCGCAGCTCGGCATGCGCGTGCGCCGCGTCCTGCACCTGGATCTGGTGCCGGGTCTGGAACCGCTGCTGCTCACCGAGTTCGACGTACCGGCGGAGCTGGTCCCGACGCCGGAGTTCCTCAAGGTGCTCGGGGAACTCCCCTCGTACGCACCGGAGTTGGACGGGGTCGGCGAGGCGCCGGCCCTGCTGCTCGGCCAGTACCTCTCCGCCCTCGAACTCCTCTCCCCGCAGGAGGAGGAGGACCTCCACGTGGAGATGGTCCGGGGCGCGCACGCCCTCGGCCACCTCGAGCTCGTCTTCAAGCCCCACCCCAGCGCCCCCGCCGAGTACTCCCGCCGCGCCGAGGCCGAGGCCGAACGGCTCGGCGCCCGCCTCACCGTCATGACCACCCCGGTCCTGGCCGAGACCCTCTACCAGCGGCTGCGCCCCGCCCTGGTCGTCGGCTGCTTCTCCACCGGCCTGCTGACCGCCGCCACCCTGTACGGGCTGCCCGTCGCGCGCACCGGGACCGAGGCCATACTGGCCCGCCTCGCCCCGTACCAGAACAGCAACCGGATCCCGCTGACGGTGGTCGACGCGCTGCTCCCCGCCCTCGCGGACGCCGAGGCCGTCGCCGGCTGGACCGCGCCCGGCCCCGACGAGGTCCGCGACGGGCTGGCCGGGCTGCTCACCGCGGTCGGGTTCACCATGCAGCCGCAGATCCTGGCCGCGCGCCGCACGGACGCCGAACGCCATCTGGCCGCGCACCTCGACGAGCGCACCTGGCGCTACTTCAAACGCCGCCGGCTGACCACCCTCGGACTGCCCGGCGGCATCCCGGCCCAGCTGTCCTTCCTGCCCCACAGCCCGGCCGTCCGCCGCGTGGTCCGCCGGCTGAGGCGGCTGCGCGCGGCCCGCACGCGGTGACGGCGACCGCCACCGCGCAGACCACCGTGCCGGCTCCTCGCACCGAGGGGGCGTCCAGGCGGTGGTCAACCTGACGATGCTCCAGCAGCCGCTGGGGGCCGAGCGGGTCCTCGGGGTGTGTGCCGTGCACCACTGGGTGGAACGCCCGCTGGGCCCGCGGCTGCGCCGGGCCCTCGGCTGAACGGCCCGGTCAGCCGAGGGCTCAGCTGACGGCGAGCTTGGCGGCGAAGCCGAGGAACAGCACGCCCGCCGCCGAGGTGGCCCCGGCCGAGAGCCGCTTGCGGCGGCGGAAGGCGGCCGACAGCCGGGTGCCGCCGAAGATCAGCAGAGTCAGGTACAGGAAGCTGCCGAACTGCAGCAGCGTCCCCAGCAGGAGGAACGAGAGCGCCGGGTAGGCGTACGAGGGATCCACGAACTGCACGAAGAAGGAGACGAGGAACAGGATCGCCTTGGGGTTGAACAGGCTGATCAGCAGCGCCCGCCGGTACGGCCGCTCCCCCTCGGCCGGAACTGCGTCCGAGGCCTGGTCCTGCTCGGCCCGCTCGTCCCGCTCGGTCCGTGAGCGCCACAGCGCCCACGCACCGCGCATCATCCCGACGGCCAGCCAGGTCAGGTACCCGGCGCCGAGCAGCTTGACGACGCCGAAGGCCACCGGACTGGCCTGGAGCAGCGCCCCCGCCCCGGCGGCGGCGAGCACCATCAGCACGGCGTCCCCGGTGAACACCCCGGCGGCGGCCTTGTACCCGGTGCGCACGCCGCGCCGCGCCGCGACGGAGAGCACGTACAGCGAGTTCGGCCCCGGCAGCAAAATGATCAATATGAGCCCGACGAGGTAGGTCGGCAGATCGATGACACCCAGCATGAGCAGGAGTGTCCCATGGCGATACACCTGTCGTGACTGACGCTTTCCATTAAATACGTCACCATGTGGAATCAGTCGGTTCGTACGTCCCCCACACCTCCCGCAGGGCGTTGCAGACCTCCCCCACCGTGGCGCGGGCGCGCAGGGCCTCCTTCATCGGATAGAGGACGTTCGCCGTGCCGGCCGCCGCCTCGCGGAGCGCTGCCAGCGCCGCCGACACCGCCTCTGCGTCGCGGCTCGCGCGCAGGGCCGCCAGCGCCTCCCGCTGGCGGTTCTCGATCGCCGGGTCGACGCGGAGCGGCTCGTACCGCTCCTCCTGCTCCAGCGCGAACCGGTTGACCCCGACCACCACGCGCTCGCCCTCGTCCGTCTCCCGCGCGATGCGGTACGCGTTCCGCTCGATCTCCCCCTTCTGGAAGCCGGCCTCGATCGCGGCCACCGCCCCGCCGAGGTCCTCGACGCGTCGCATCAGCGCGAGCGCCGCCGCCTCGACCTCGTCCGTCATCCGCTCGACCGCGTACGAGCCGGCGAAGGGGTCGACGGTGTGCGGCACGTCCGTCTCGTACGCCAGCACCTGCTGCGTCCGCAGCGCCAGCCGCGCCGATTTCTCCGTCGGCAGGGCGATCGCCTCGTCGAAGGAGTTGGTGTGCAGCGACTGCGTGCCGCCCAGCACCGCCCCGAGCGCCTGCACGGCCACCCGTACGAGATTCAGCTCCGGCTGCTGCGCCGTCAGCTGGACCCCGGCCGTCTGGGTGTGGAAGCGCAGCATCAGCGACTTCGGGTTGCGGGCCCCGAACTCCTCGCGCATGACCCGGGCCCAGATCCGCCGTGCGGCCCGGAACTTCGCGACCTCCTCGAGCAGCGTGGTGCGGGCGACGAAGAAGAAGGAGAGGCGCGGGGCGAACTCGTCGACCTCCATCCCGGCGGCCAACGCCGTCCGGACGTACGCGATCCCGTCCGCGAGCGTGAAGCCGATCTCCTGCGCGGGCGAGGCTCCGGCCTCGGCCATGTGGTAGCCGGAGATGGAGATGGTGTTCCAGCGGGGGATCTCGGCCTTGCAGTACCGGAAGGTGTCGGCCGTCAGCCGCAGCGAGGGCTCGGGCGGGAAGATGTACGTGCCCCGCGCGATGTACTCCTTGAGCACGTCGTTCTGGACCGTCCCGGTCAGCTGCCCGCCGTCGATCCCGTGCTCCTCGGCGACCAGCTGGTACATCAGCAGCAGCAGCGCCGCGGGGGCGTTGATCGTCATGGACGTGGAGACCCGGTCGAGCGGGATCCCGTCGAACAGCACCCGCATGTCCTCGACGGAGTCGATCGCGACGCCGACCTTGCCGACCTCCCCGTGCGCGAGCGGCGCGTCGGAGTCGTGCCCCATCTGTGTCGGCAGGTCGAAGGCGACGGACAGCCCGGTGCCGCCGCCGGCGATGAGCTGCCGGTACCGGGCGTTCGATTCGGCCGCCGTCCCGAACCCGGCGTACTGCCGCATCGTCCACGGCTTGCCGGTGTACATCGTCGGGTAAACCCCTCGCGTGTACGGATACGCCCCAGGTTCGCCCAGTTTGCCCTCGGGATCCCACCCCGTCAGATCGCGCGACCCGTAAACGGGTTCGATCGGAAATCCGCTCTCAGTACTCGCCATGCGACGAAGCCCTCCTTGAGGTGCCTTCCTGGTTCACATCAGGAGGTTCCTCCCTACCGTGCGGCGGTGGGCTTGGCGCGCTGGACGCGCCTGACGACTGCCCTCCCGGCAGCCGGTGCGGCAGGTTTCGCATCGTGCGCGCCGTGTGAGCTTGGTCATCCACCTTCAGGGCGAGCGCGGGAGGAGCGCGAGGCGCGCACGGTGCCCGAACTGGCGCTTCTCGTATGCAAGTTCCGCACTCATGCGATCACTCCATGGCAAACAAGACCATGTCAGCAGATGTACGCCATATCCCTCCTGGCCGGCGGAAGGCTGTCCGGGAGGGGCTGTAGAGCAAATGGCCGCGGGGCTGATACAACCTCCCCGCGACGGCTGCGGCCGTCCCCTGACGGCCGCTGGTCACAATGGCGCAACATCCCTGGATCGTCTGCAACTCTCCGCGCCCGCCAGGCATCACCTAGATACACGACGTAGAAATCGGGGGACTGCAATGCACCGCCAGAGATTCATAGTCCGCACGCTCGGGGTGGCCACCGCCGTCGCGCTCGCCGCGACCGCCTGCGGGCCGCAGAAGACGGAGCCGGCCGGCTCCGCCTCTTCGGTTCCGTCCGCGTCCGCGGCGGGTTCCACCCCCGAGAGCTCCCCGTCGACGGACAACAAGCCCGCCGACGCCTCGCCCTCGCCGTCCGCCTCGCAGTCGGCCTCGCCGTCCGCGTCGCCCTCGCCGACCGTCAAGGCCATCATGGCGAACGGCGACGAGAGCGAGCAGGTGCGCGAGCTCCAGGCCCGCCTGAAGCAGCTCAAGTACATGACGGTCGCGCCCACCGGCTTCTACGGTTCGAAGACGACCGCCGCGGTCAAGGCCTTCCAGGCGAAGAACGGCCTGACGGCGTCCGGTGCGGTCGACGAGGCCACCTGGAAGAAGATCCAGAGCCTCAGCAAGAAGCCCACCGCCGACGAGCTGCGCCCGCCGACCGTCAACGAGGTCGACGCGCCGGACCCGCGCTGTATGACGGGCCGCGTCATGTGCATCAGCAAGGAGAGCCGCACGCTCGCCTGGATGATCGACGGCAAGATCGTCTCCACCATGGACGTCCGCTTCGGCTCCGAGAACACCCCGACCCGTGAGGGCGAGTTCAAGGTGGAGTGGAAGGCCAAGGACTGGACGTCGACCATCTACCACACGCCGATGCCGTACTCGATGTTCTTCAGCCAGGGCCAGGCCGTGCACTACTCCGCCGACTTCGCGGCCCGCGGCTACGCCGGCGCCTCGCACGGCTGCGTGAACGTCCGGGACAAGGGCAAGCTCGCGGCGCTGTTCGACCAGGTGCACGTCGGCGACAAGGTCGTCGTCTACTGGTGATCCCGGGTTGCCGGAAGATCCTGACGATCCGCGTGATCCGATCCGCGTGATCCGAGTGATCCGATCCGCGTGATCCGCGTGATCCGGATGGGCCCCGGGGATCCCGGGGATCCGGTCGGAGAAGTAAAGGGCGCGGGCAGGGCCGGGGGAACGAACCCCGCCCGCGCCGGGTGCGCAGAGCCCAGGGGTACGGGGGGAACCCCGGCTCATGCGCGGCCGATGACCAGTCGGCTCGTTATGTACTGCGCCGCAGGTTCGAAAAGTGTTACAGCCCGTTCACGCCGCCGCTCGGGACCCGCTCGAGGAGTGCTCGCGGACCACCCGAAGGAACGCCTGCCAGCCGGCAGCCGCTGTGGCTGCAGCCGTCAGCGCGGCTTGCCGGCCGCCGCGGACGACGGGACCGGGCTCGCCGGGACGAACGTCGGGGCCTTGAGTACGGGGCTCCCGTCGTCGGCCGTGCGCGGAACGGCCGGCGCACCGCTCCGGACGGGCCCGTCGAGCAGCGCCTCGCAGAATTGCGGGATGCGCGCGAGGCCTTGCGCCAGCTTCGAGAGCCGCTCGCGTCGGTCGGAGGTCATGTGCCCCGACCGGTAGGCCTCGCACAGGTCCACCGCCTTGAGGCGGTTCTGCTTGTCGGCGTCCTTCAGCGAGGTGGTCCCGCCGGCGAAGGTGTCCTTGCCGTCCTTCGTGTCCTTGCCGCCCGCGTCGCCGCTGCCGGCGCCGCCGCCGGACGAGGTGCCGGGTCCGGTTCCCGTTCCGGTACCGAATCCCTGGACCGCGCCCGCGTCCGCACCCGGCGTCTGCGCCGTGCCGAGGCCGGGCTCCGAGCCGTCGGTGCCGCGGAGCGGGGTGGGCCGCAGCTGCGGTGCGAGGGTCGGGCCCGCGGTGTCGCCGGCCGTCGTCGGATTCTCGTCGGCGCTCAGGGAGACCGCCGGTGCAGGACCCGCCGTGTCGTGCGTGACCCGGTCCAGCAGGCCGGCCCCTGCGGCGACCGCCAGGCTGCCGACGGCGACGCCCGCCAGTGCGGCGACCAGGGCGAACCGCGCCGGGCGGCCGCGCCGGGATGCGGCAACGGTGAGGGGGGCGGCGGCCGTGCCGAGTTCCACGAGGGGCGTGGCGTCGACGCCGACCGGTCCGGACGTCCCGGGCAGTGCGGATATCGCGGACAATCCGGGCGCCGAAGCCACCCCGGATGTTCCTGATGCCGACATCGCCCCGGATGCCCCGCCCGCCACGGCCCCGCCGCGCGCCGCACGGAAGGCGGCCACTGCCGCGGCCTCGCCGGGCAGTTCCACCCCGGCGGGCGGCTGCGGCGCGGCCAGCATGTCGAGGGCGGCCCGCAGCCGGGCCTCCGCTTCCTGGGCGCGCCGGTCGGCGCCAGGTGCGGCCGGGCCGCCGCGCAGCACTCGTTCCGCCGCGGCCTTGTCCAGCCACCTGTTGCGCTCGTCGGCCATCACATGTCCTTCTGCGTCCGCCAACGTGAATGCGTCACACCGGTTTGCTCTACGAGGCCACCGCCCCGGCCACGCTGAGCGGGCACGGCGTCGAGATCCCTCCCGCCCCTGCCGTCCCGCGCCTGGCCATCGGCATTATGGCCGACCGGCCCCGCCTCATCCGAGCCCGGATCCAGGTCCGGCCCGAAGCCGCCCTCCTGGCCGAGCAGCTCGGCCAGTTTCTTCAGGCCCCGATGGGCTGCGGTGCGTACCGCTCCGGGCCGCTTGCCCAGGGTCTCGGCCGCGCTCTTGGCGTCCAGGCCGACGACGACGCGGAGCACCACGGCCTCGGCCTGGTCCTGCGGAAGCTGTGCGATCAGCGCCATGGTCCGGCCGGTCGACAGGGCCTCCATCGCCTCGCCGGCGGTGTCGCTGTCGGCGGCGAGGACCGTCAGCTCGGTCTCGTCGCCGCCGATGGCGGGGCGGCGCCCGCGCATGCGGATGTGGTCGAGGGCCCGGTTGCGGCCGATCCGGGCGGCCCAGCCGCGGAAGCGGTCGGCGTCGCCGGTGAAGGAGTCGAGGTCGCGGGCGATCTGCAGCCAGGCCTCGGAGGTCACGTCCTCCGCGTCGGCGTCCCCGACGAGTGTGCGTACGTATCCGAGCAGGCGTGGGTGCACGGCGCGGTACACAGTACGGAACCCGCTCTCGTCGCCGCCCTGTGCCGCGAGCACCGCGGCGGTCAGCTCCGCGTCGTCCCCCAGCAAAGTCCCCAACCCGTTCACTGTCTTGTACGTGTGGCGCAAATCAGCACGTTACGGCCTTCAAGTACCTTCGTCCACGTGGTGTACGGGGAGCAACCAATCGTGCGCGAAGCGGGGTGTGACACAAAACGCACTCGCGGCGCTGACAGGGGTACGGGCTTGTCGCACGAGCCCGTACGGACGGCGACCGGGGCCTCTCCTGTGGGGGGTGGCGGCCTCGGTCGTCTTCCTCCTCCCCCGCCGCCCCTCCCTGCACCGCCGCTGCTCCCTGTTTTCCGGTTTCCGGCGCGCCGCCCCGTCATCACGTCATCCTTTCGGCTCACTTCCGGGTGAAAACCCCGGATGGGTACGACACACCCGGCCCGGCGTCGCTAGCGTGGCGGCACACCCGAGCCACGCCCCGAGGAGCCCCCCGCTGTCCAGCCACCTTCCGGCACAGGCCCGCGGCAGCTCCGATCCTTCGCACGGCTCCGGGCTGGCGCGGTTCAACGCCCTGTCCCCCGAGGCCGCCGAGGCCGTCCTGCTGCACTGCTGCGGGAGCCGGCGCTGGGCCCAGCGGGTGGCGAGGCACCGCCCCTATCCGGATCCGGGGGCGCTGCTGGCCGCCGCCGACGAGGCCTCGTACGACCTCTCCCAGGCGGACCTGGGCGAGGCACTGGCCTCGGAGGTCCCGGTGGAGCTGGACCACGGGGCCCCGTACGCCGCGCTCCTGGCGCTCGACGCGGCCCATGCGGAGTACGAGCGCAAGTTCGGCCACGCCTTCGTGATCTGCCTGGACGGGCACCCGCCGGAGGAGCAGGCGGACCAGCTCCTGACCGCGGTCCGGCGGCGGATGGAGCTCGAGGCGGACGAGGAGCGGTCGATCTCGGCGGACGAGCTGCGCCGCCTCGCCCAGGTCCGGCTCGCCGACCTGACACATTGGCTGACCTCGCCGGACGGGGTTTCCGCCGCGGATTCAGGGCTATTCGCCCCTGTGGGATAGTCCGTCCGTGCCTGTTTGATCACACCGATGGACCCGGCGCAAGGGAACCGACAAAGCGTCGCTACGATGTCCGGGGCCGGAGGACCGTACCCGGCCGGGCCCGACCGACAAAGAAGCCGGCTGGCCCCCGCCCCGCTTCCGGAGGGTTTTCCGTGCCGGCTGGAACGTTGTACCGCGGCCGGGAAGGAATGTGGTCCTGGGTGGCTCATCGAGTCACCGGCGTCCTCATCTTCTTCTTCCTGTTCGTACACGTCCTCGACACCGCTCTCGTCCGCGTCTCCCCCGAGGCGTACGACGATGTCGTGGCTACCTACAAGACTCCGATCGTCGCGCTGATGGAGTACGGCCTCGTGGCCGCCATCCTCTTCCACGCGCTCAACGGTCTCCGTGTGATCGCCGTGGACTTCTGGTCCAAGGGCCCCCGTCTCCAGAAGCAGATGCTCTGGGGCGTGATGATCGTCTGGATCATCCTGATGGCCGGGGCCCTGTACCCCGTCCTCGGTCACGCAGCTGCTGAACTGTTCGGGAAGTGACACGCGCCATGTCTTCGAACAACACGGTTTCTGACGCTTCCTCCGCCCAGGCCATCGGCGACGTGGAGGGCGTGAGCCTCTACGACGTCGACAACCCGGCGCCGTACATCGAGGCCCCGCGCAAGCGCACGGGCAAGACCCCGCGCTCGACCCGCGGCAACTTCGAGATGGCCGCGTGGCTCTTCATGCGCCTCTCGGGCATCGTCCTCGTCGTCCTGGTCATCGGCCACCTCGTCATCCAGCTGGTGCTGGACGGCGGCGTCTCCAAGGTCGGCTTCGCCTTCGTGGCGGGCCGCTGGGCGTCCCCGTTCTGGCAGGTCTGGGACCTGCTGATGCTGTGGCTGGCCATGCTGCACGGCGCCAACGGCCTGCGTACCGTCATCAACGACTACGCGGAGCGCGCCAACACGCGGCTGTGGCTGAAGGGCCTGCTCTACACCGCCACGGTGTTCACCATCCTTCTGGGCACGCTGGTGATCTTCACCTTCGACCCGAACATCCGCTAGGCAACGGGGCTGAGGCGAATCCAATGAAGATCCACAAGTACGACACCGTCATCGTCGGCGCAGGTGGCGCCGGCATGCGCGCCGCCATCGAGTCGACGAAGCGCAGCCGCACCGCGGTACTGACGAAGCTCTACCCCACCCGCTCCCACACGGGCGCCGCGCAGGGCGGCATGGCCGCCGCGCTGGCGAACGTGGAAGAGGACAACTGGGAGTGGCACACCTTCGACACGGTCAAGGGCGGTGACTACCTGGTCGACCAGGACGCCGCCGAGATCCTGGCGAAGGAGGCCATCGACGCGGTCCTCGACCTGGAGAAGATGGGCCTGCCGTTCAACCGCACCCCGGACGGCACCATCGACCAGCGCCGCTTCGGCGGCCACTCGCGCAACCACGGCGAGGCGCCGGTCCGCCGGTCCTGCTACGCCGCGGACCGCACCGGCCACATGATCCTCCAGACGCTGTACCAGAACTGCGTCAAGGAGGGCGTGGAGTTCTTCAACGAGTTCTACGTCCTGGACCAGCTCCTGGTCGAGGAGGACGGCGTCAAGAAGTCGGCCGGTGTGGTCGCGTACGAGCTCGCCACCGGCGAGATCCACGTGTTCCAGGCGAAGGCCGTCATCTACGCCTCCGGCGGCACCGGCAAGTTCTTCAAGGTGACCTCCAACGCGCACACCCTCACGGGTGACGGCCAGGCGGCCTGCTACCGCCGCGGCCTGCCGCTCGAGGACATGGAGTTCTTCCAGTTCCACCCGACGGGCATCTGGCGCATGGGCATCCTGCTGACGGAGGGCGCCCGCGGTGAGGGCGGCATCCTCCGCAACAAGGACGGCGAGCGCTTCATGGAGAAGTACGCGCCGGTCATGAAGGACCTCGCGTCCCGTGACGTCGTCTCGCGCTCCATCTACACGGAGATCCGTGAGGGCCGCGGCTGCGGTCCGGCCGGCGACCACGTGTACCTGGACCTGACGCACCTGCCGCCGGAGCAGCTCGACGCGAAGCTCCCGGACATCACCGAGTTCGCGCGTACGTACCTGGGCATCGAGCCGTACACGGACCCGATCCCGATCCAGCCCACCGCGCACTACGCCATGGGCGGCATCCCGACGAACGTCGAGGGTGAGGTCCTGGCGGACAACACCACCGTCGTCCCGGGCCTGTACGCGGCCGGCGAGGTCGCCTGCGTCTCCGTGCACGGCGCCAACCGCCTCGGCACCAACTCGCTCCTGGACATCAACGTGTTCGGCAAGCGCTCGGGCATCGCCGCGGCGAAGTACTCGCAGGAGAACGACTACGTCGAGCTCCCCGAGAACCCGGCGCAGCAGGTCATCGACCTGGTCGAGCGCCTGCGCAACTCCACGGGCAAGGAGCGGGTCGCCGACCTGCGCCTGGAGCTCCAGGAGACGATGGACGCCTGCGTGATGGTGTTCCGTACGGAGCAGACCATCAAGACCGCGGTCGAGAAGATCGCGGAGCTGCGCGAGCGCTACAAGAACGTGTCCGTCCAGGACAAGGGCAAGCGCTTCAACACGGACCTGCTGGAGGCCATCGAGCTGGGCAACCTGCTCGACCTTGCCGAGGTCATGGCCGTGTCCGCGCTGGCGCGCAAGGAATCCCGCGGCGGTCACTACCGCGAGGACTACCCGAACCGCGACGACGTCAACTTCATGCGCCACACCATGGCGTACCGCGAGGTCGGAGCCGATGGCTCGGACTCGGTCCGGCTCGACTACAAGCCGGTCGTCACGACCCGCTACCAGCCGATGGAGCGTAAGTACTGATGGCAACCCCGACCCTGTCCAAGACGGACAAGATGGAAGAGGCGGCTGCTGCCTCCCCGTACATCACGGTCACGTTCCGGATCCGCCGCTTCAACCCCGAGATCTCGGACGAGGCGCAGTGGCAGGACTTCCAGATCGAGATCGACCCGAAGGAGCGCGTGCTCGACGGTCTCCACAAGATCAAGTGGGACCTCGACGGCACGCTGACCTTCCGCCGGTCGTGCGCGCACGGCATCTGCGGCTCCGACGCGATGCGGATCAACGGCAAGAACAGGCTCGCCTGCAAGACGCTGATCAAGGACATCAACCCGGAGAAGCCGATCACCGTCGAGGCCATCAAGGGCCTCACGGTGATGAAGGACCTCGTCGTCGACATGGAGCCCTTCTTCCAGGCGTACCGGGACGTCATGCCGTTCCTGGTCACCAAGGGCAACGAGCCGACGCGTGAGCGTCTGCAGTCCGCCGAGGACCGCGAGCGGTTCGACGACACCACCAAGTGCATCCTGTGCGCCGCGTGCACGTCCTCGTGCCCGGTGTTCTGGAACGACGGGCAGTACTTCGGCCCGGCGGCGATCGTCAACGCGCACCGCTTCATCTTCGACTCGCGTGACGAGGCCGGCGAGCAGCGCCTGGAGATCCTGAACGACAAGGACGGCGTGTGGCGCTGCCGCACGACGTTCAACTGCACCGATGCCTGCCCGCGCGGCATCGAGGTCACGAAGGCCATCCAGGAAGTCAAGCGCGCCCTGATCACGCGCCGCTTCTGACCGCCTCGCAGTCGGCTGTACGAGGGCCCCGCTCCCGGATTTCGATCCGGGAGCGGGGCCCTCGCCACGTTCACCCCCAGGAGCGAAGACCATCCGGATGAACCTTTCATCACACGTGCCGACTGGGCTGAAGGCAGTACGGTCACCGGCGTCGCTTGTACCCGAGTGTCGTCCGCAGGCCGGCTCGCAGACAGCGGGCTCGACATCTACCAGGACGGCAACATCATCCGCGGCCGGAAGGTCTGCATCCCGGACCTGTTCGTGGGCCTGGAGGACCTGGACGAGATCCCCGACGAGGAAGGTCTCGGTGTGGACGCCACCCGCGTCCCCCTGGTCGCCGAGATCGTTTCCCCCGGGAAGGAGGCACACCGGTGGGACCACATCCGCAAGCGCCGGTGGTACGCCCAGGCCGGCATCCCCGTCTACGTCGTCATCGACGACTTCGACGACGAGGGCACGGGGACCGTGTTCAGCGCCCCGGACCCGGAGAAGGGCACGTACGCCACCAAGACCACTGTCGGATACGGCACTTCCGTCGTCATCCCCGACGGTCCCGCCAAGGGCCTCACGATCGGCGAGGAGCTGACCCGGGCCTGAGGATCGGGGTACGAGGTCGGGCAGGCCTGTGGAAAGATCGAGCGCATGAGCGAGCAGCAGCCGAATCCGTACGCCAGTGACAACGGGGCTCCCGGGAATGCCGGTTACGGCTACCCGCAGCCCTACCCGGCGGCCCCCGGGAGCGCCGGCTACGGCTACCCGCAGGCCACTCCGCCCGCACCGGGCTACCAGCCGACCGTCGGCGGCGCGGGCATCCCCGCCCAGGCGCAGCCGCCGATGCAGCCCCCGGCCTACCCCGTCGCCCCGCAGGGCGGCGGCGGTTCCGGCCTGTCCCTCGGCGACATCACCATCGCCGGGGACCAGATCATCACCCCCTCGGGCGCGATGCCGCTCAAGGGCGCGATGTGGAACGCCTCGGACTTCTCCCGCACCGAGACGAAGATCCCGACGCACGCGGTCGTGCTCGCGATCGTCTTCTTCCTGTTCTGCCTGCTGGGCCTGCTCTTCCTCCTCATGAAGGAGAAGACCACCACCGGCTACATCCAGGTCACCGTCACGAGCGGCGGCCGCCACCACTCCACGATGATCCCGGCGGTCGACGCGGGAACGTTCCCCTGGGTGATGAACCAGATCAACTACGCCCGTTCCCTCAGTATCTGACGGGTGACGGCCGGGTCGGCGGGAAGCGGCCCGCGGGGCCGCCGTCCTGCCCGGCCGGATCGTTGCCGACGCCGGCCACGCCGAGCCGCCGCAGGCGTGCGCCGAGTTCTGCGGGGCGCCGATCGGGTAGAAGCACACCTGGTCGGTGCGCATCCGCAGGAAGCTGCCCGAGTCGGTGATGCCCTCGTAGCGGTCGGGGGGCGGGCCGAGGCAGGGTTGCGGGTCGCCCGGGGGCGAGTGACCCGTCACTGCTGGCAGCGGCCGAACGTCACGACGTAGGTGCCGGCCTGGCTGGCGCCGGCCCCGGCGCGGTCCGCCGCGCCCGGCTGGGCCCAGGCGCCGATCTCCCGCATCGCCGGGTCGAGGACGCGATCACGGTGGCCGTAGGTGCTCACGTTCACCCACCAGTTGACCGCGGCGTTCGGGGTACCGGCCGAGCCGCCCCAGCCCGTGTACGTGATCTCGGCAACGTTGAACGATCTGGGGTTCGGGCAGTAGCCCGCATCCTTGATCCGGGTCGTCGGCGTCGAGCCGGTCTGCGGGTTGGTGTGCGAATCCTTGTACGGGCCCCACCACTTCAGCTGCACCGCAGCGGCCGAGTGCTGCTGCGCAGCATTCGTCAGGGCCTGGTTCACGGTGAGGGCCGGCAGCCCCCGCTGCGTGCGCTGGGCGTTGATGAGGCAGATCACCGCGTTCCGCGCGGCGCTGTCGTTGCTGCTGGTCGGGGCCCGGGCCGCGGCTGCGGCATCACACGTGACGGCCGCCGCCGGCGCCGCCGAGACGGGTACGAGCGCGGCCGACAGGACTCCGGCCACGGCGAGACTCCGTGCTGTTCTGATGAGCGAAGCGTGCCTGCTCAAGGAGGTCCACCTCCTGCGAACACGAAACACCGGTCCAAGCGTGCGGGCGGCACATGGCACGGCCCGCCGCTCCTGCCCCTCCTCCAGCCTGCCACCCGCCCCGCCGACCCGCCATCCGGGCCCCGGGGGCCACGGCCCGCAGGCGTACGGCCCGGCACGTCGACACCGGCCCCGCCCGGCGGGACCATTCCCCCGTGACGAGGCACTCGCACTCCAAGACCACGTATCCGGACCACAGTTCTCATCACCTCGGGCGGCGGACGTTCCTCACGGCCACGGGCACCGCCGCAGCCACCTTCGCCACCGGCATCCCCGCCCACGCCACCGACCACGCGCGCGACGCCGCCTCCGCCGTCGAGTACGTCGACGTCCAGCTCCTCAGCATCACCGACCTGCACGGCTACCTGCAGGCCGCCCCCGGCAGCAACGCCACCATCAGCGGGAACGGGGGCCGTACCTACACCGTCGGCGGTGTCGCCTACATGGGCGCCCACCTCGCCCGCCTCCGCGACGGCCGGCTGAACTCGTTCTTCTTCACCCCCGGAGACTCCTTTTCCGGCTGGGAGTTCGACGCCGCCGCCTTCGCCGACGAGCCGACCATCGAGGCCCTGAGCCGCATGGGCCTCGACTTCGCGACCGCCGGGAACCACGAGTTCGACAAGTCCCCGGCTTTCCTCCAGCGGCACATGGAGCAGGGCGTCCCCTTCCCCGTGGTGGGCCGCGACGCCACCTTCACCGACTCCTCCGGCGCCCGCTTCCACGGCTCCGGCTTCCGCTACTACAGCGCCAACGTCGTCTGGGACGCCGACCGGCGCACCGTCCTGCCCGCGTGCGGCATCGAGAAGGTCCGTACCGCCGCCGGCGGGGAGCTGCAGATCGGCTTCATCCACCTCACCGCACTCGGCACCGAGCTGTTCCCCGGCTCCTACCAACCCGGTCTCGCCACCCTCGACGAGGTCGCCACCGCCGACCGGTACGCGGCGCTGCTCAAGGCCCGGGGCGTCAACGCGATCGTGCTGATCATGCATGACGGGGCGGTCGCGGGCGGCGACTTCAACAGCGGTACCGACCCGTCCGGCCCGGCACTCGACCTGGCGCTGCGCGTCTCCCCCGACATCGACGCCATCGTCACCGGCCACTGGCACACCCGGTTCAACATGATGGTCCCGGACCCGAACGGCGTCCCGCGCCCCTTCGTCGAGGCCGGCTGCCACGGCCAGCTCATCAACGAGATCAACCTCCGCCTCGACCCGGCCACCGGCAGGGTGATCCGTGAACTGACCGTGTCGACGAACCACCCCAACACCCGTGACGTCACCCCCGATCCGGACCTCAAGGAGGTCGTCGACTACTGGGCCGGCCAGGCCGCGGCGCGCGGCGCCACCCGCATCGGCAAGCAGACCGGATCATTCGTACGTGCGCGAAACACCGCGGGCGAGAGCACCATGGGCGACCTGGTCGCCGACTGGGCGCTGTGGGCGGGGCGCAGGCCGGCCGACCCGGAGAACGACGCCAACGTCCACCCCGCCGTCCCGGCCCAGCTCGCCCTCGTGGCGGCGGCACCGCGGGTCGGCCAGGCCGTCATCGCGGGCGACCTGGTCCGCGACACGGCCTCGGGTGGCGCCGTCACGTTCGGCCGCGCCTGGAAGGCCGTCGGCTTCGGCGACCCGATCGTCACCGCGACGGTGACCGGGCAGCAGATCCACGACGCCCTCGAGCAGCAGTGGACGACCGCAGCGAGCGGGGAGCTGCTGTTCGCACCGCTGGCCGTCTCCGCGAACGTCCGCTACACCTTCGACACCCTGGGCCGGGTCGGCGACCGAGTCGACCCGGCGGACGTGTTCATCGACGGTGCCGCGCTCGACCTCACCGGCAGCTACCGGCTCGCGTCACCCTCGTACACCTTCCTGGCGAACGACGGCTACGGCGCACTCACCGGCTTCCAGGCGCCGTACCGCCACCAGCGCGACTTCGAGAGCTTCGTCGCGTACGTCCGCGAGACGCAGACCCTGACCCCCGCGCCTCTGAACCGCGTCACGGCCGCCAACACCACCCGCCGCGGCGCCGACGTCGGCACCGTCCTGGAACCCGCCCCCTTCCTCCTCGCCGACGGCACCCCCATGCCCCGCCCCGAGGCCGCGATCGTCTCGGCGGACCGCCCCCACACCGACCGCAACGGCTTCCGGCCGCCTTGCTGACGACCTACGGCGGGGCGGTCCTGCCGGTAGCGTCGGCGGATGCACCGAGAGCGACTGACGGCGTACAGCGCCGTCTCCACCCGCCTGTCCCTGCTGAGCGACCACCGGCTCCGCGCGCTGACGGCCGCGGCGATGCCCTTCGGGTCCGGTATCGGCGGCCGGACCGCCGAGTTGGACCTCGACGGGACGCGGGTCTTCGTCAAGCGCGTGCCGCTGACCGACATCGAGCTGCTGCCACGCAACGTACGGTCCACCGCGAACCTCTTCGAACTGCCGCTGCACTACCAGTACGGGGTCGGCTCGGCCGGGTTCGGGGCCTGGCGGGAGCTGGCCGTGCACACCATGACCACCGGCTGGGTGATCGAGGGCGCGTACGAGGGGTTTCCGCTGATGTACCACTGGCGGGTGCTGCCCGACTCCCCGCCGGGGGGCGACGGCCTCGACGCGGCCGTCGCCCGCTGGGAGGGGTCGGACGCCGTGCGCCGGCGGCTGGAGGCCATCGCGCGGGCCTCGAACAGCCTGGTGCTCTTCCTGGAGCACGTGCCGCACCGGCTCGGCACCTGGCTGACGGGGCACCCCGCGTACGACTGGGCGCACCGGGCCCTGCTGAGCGGGGCGGAGTTCATGAGCTCGCGCGGGCTGGTCCACTTCGACGCCCACTTCCACAACGTCCTGACCGACGGCGAGCTCGTCCACTTCGCCGACTTCGGGCTCGCGCTCAGTACCCGCTTCGAGCTGGCGCCCGACGAGGCCCGGTTCCTGACGCAGCACCTGGGCTACGACCGCGCGTACACCGCGAGCCATCTCCTGCGGTACCACCTGCCCGGCGCCGACGAGCGCGACGACCTGGAGCACGAGGCCTTCCTCCGGGAGTGGATCGCGGGGCGCGGGCGGGACGGGATGCCGGCCGAGGCCGCCGCGCTGCTCGACCGGCACGCCGCGACGGGGCTCGTGATGGCGGGCTTCCACCGGCGACTGGTGACGGAGAGCAAGCGCACGCCGTTCCCGGCAGGGGCGGTCGCGGAGGTGTCGAAGTAGCCCTCCCCGCGAAGGCTTGAACCTGTTCAAAAATGGGTCTACAGTCAGTCCTGCCAACAAGTTGAACACGTTCAAGGGGGGCGAGGGCATGGACCTCACCGTCGTCGCATACGTCATCTACCTGCTCATCAGCATCGCGCTGACCGTCTGGGTGGCCCGTACGCTCAGCCGCAACGGGCGCATCTTCATCGCCGACGTCCTGCACGGGAACGAGAAGCTCGCGGACGCCGTGAACCACCTCCTGGTGGTCGGCTTCTACCTCGTCAACATCGGCTTCGTGACGCTCTACCTGCGCTCGGACGTCGCCATCGACACGGCCCGCCAGCTCTTCGAGGCCCTGTCGGTCAAGCTCGGCGTCGTCCTGCTCGTCCTCGGCGTCATGCACCTCGGCAACGTCTGGGTGCTGAACAAGATGCGCCGCCGCGGGATCATGGAGCGCCAGCAGACCCCGCCGGTCGCCCCGCAGGGGTGGACCGCTCCGGCCGGGGCCTGACCGGTGACCGGGGCAACGCCGGCGCAACGGGCCACGCACCACCTGACCGTGCTGTACGACGCCAACTGCCCGCTCTGCGTGCACATCCGGCACTGGCTCCTCGGGCAGCGCTGGCTGGTACCGCTCCGGCTGATCCCGGCCGGGTCCTACGAGGCGCAGCGCAGGTATCCGCAGCTCGACCACGCGGCGACGCTCCGCGAGATCACCGTCATCGGGGACTCGGGGCAGGTGTGGACCGGTACGGATGCGTTCATCGTGTGCCTGTGGGCGCTGGCGGAGCACCGGCCGAGGGCGAACTGGCTCGCCACCCCGGCGGGCCGGCCCTTCGCCCGGGCCGCCATGTACACGGCCTCGGCATGGCGGCAGGCGGTACGAACCGGGCCCGGTCCGGAGGGTGAAGTGGAGCCGGAGGCACCGGCCTGTGACGACCACTGCGCCGTACCCGGATAGGCTCGTACACCGTGACTGATCAGAAGGCTCCCAAGAGCGAGCAGACCCGCACGCTCATCCTCGAAACCGCGCTCCGTCTCTTCCAGGAGCGCGGCTTCGACAAGACGACCATGCGGGCCATCGCCAAGGAGGCAGGGGTCTCGGTCGGCAACGCCTACTACTACTTCGCGTCGAAGGAACACCTCGTCCAGGGGTTCTACGACCGGATCGGCGCCGCACACCAGGCGGCGGTCCGGCCCATCCTGGACAGCGAGACCGATCTGCAGAAGCGGCTCGCGGGCGTGCTGACGAGCTGGCTGGACATCGCGGCGCCGTACCACGAGTTCGCCTCGCAGTTCTTCAAGAACGCGGCGGACCCGGAGAGCCCGCTCAGCCCCTTCTCCCCCGAATCGGAACCCGCGCGCAAAGCGGCGATCGACATGCACCGCGAGGTGCTGGCGGGAGCGAAGACGAAGGTCCCGGAGGAGCTGGCCGACGTACTGCCGGAGCTGATGTGGCTCTCGCAGATGGGGCTCGTCCTGTACTGGGTCTTCGACCGGTCCCCCAACAGCGAGAAGACGCGGCGGCTCGCGGAGCGCGGCGCGCAGCTGACGACGCGGGGCATCGTCCTGGCCCGGTTCCGGGTGCTGCGGCCGCTGGTGCGCGAGGTCCACGAGCTGTTCGCGGACTTCCTGCCCGGGATGGCGCAGACGGTGGTGTCGAAGAAGAAGCGGGCCTCCGACCCGGACCCCGGGCCCGCGTAGCGCCCGGCGCGGCATCCGGCTCGGGAAAACGGGCCCCGGGAAGGCCGGTTGACGGCGGGTCGTCACCGGTGACCGGTCAGGCCTGGTACGAGGCGAGTTCGACGACCGTGATGTCGGACGGAGCGCCGACCCGGACCGGAGGCCCCCAGGCGCCTGCGCCGCGGGAGACGTAGAGCTGGGTGTCGCCGTAACGCTCGAGACCGGCGACGGTGGGGTTGGCGAGCTCGGCGAGGTAGTTGCCCGGCCAGAGCTGGCCGCCGTGGGTGTGCCCGGAGAGCTGGAGGTCGACGCCGTGGCGGACGGCGTCGTGGATGACGACGGGCTGGTGGGCCATGAGCACGGCGGCTCGGGCCCGGTCGCGGTCGCCGAGGGCCGCGGTGAAGTCCGGGCCGTGGCCTTCCGTCTCGCCCGCCACGTCGTTGACCCCGGCGAGGTCGAAGTGCGGGAGCGCCCGGCGGGCGTTCTCCAGGGGGACGAGGCCGAGCTCACGGACGTGGTCGATCCACTGCTGGGCGCCCGAGAAGTACTCGTGGTTGCCGGTGACGAAGTACGAGCCGTGCCGCGCGCGGAGCCGGCGCAGGGGCTCGGCGGCGCTGCCGAGGTCGTGGACGTTGCCGTCCACGAGGTCGCCGACGATGGCGATGAGGTCGGGCTGCGTCCGGTTGACCGTCTCGACGATGCGGGTGGTGTGGGCGCGGCCGAGGACCGGGCCGAGGTGGATGTCGCTGACGACGGCGATCCGGAAGCCGTGCGCGGCGCGGGGGAGTTTGGCGAGCGGGACCTGGACGCGCTTGACGCGGGGGCCGCGGAGGACGCCGTACGTGCCGGTGGCTACGGTTCCGGTCGCGGCGAGGGCGGCTGCGCCGCCGATCGCCCGTGCGACGAACTGGCGGCGGGTCGCCCCTGCGGGGTCGTCGTCCGGGGCCGCCGGGCCCTGGCCCGGCTCGGGCGGGAGCGGCTCGTCGAGGGCGGTCGCGGGGCCCTGCGGGGCTGCTCCCGTACCCGCCCTTCCACCTCCCCCGGACTCCGTCCGGGAAGGGCCCCCACCCGGGGCTCCGCCCCGGACCCCGCGCATCGAACCCCGGCGGGGCCGGATCCGGCGGGCCGGGCCGCGGAGGAGGAGGGCTCGTACCGGTTCGGCCAGGAGCATCGCCAGTGTCAGGTACAGCAGGACCGCGAGCCACATGTAACCCGGCCAGGCCACGGACTGCTGGAGCCAGAAGGGGGCGCCGGCGCGGCCCGTGGTGAGGGCGGCCAGCGAGAGGAGCGGCAGGGCGAACGCGAGGATCGTGCCGATCCGGCGGGCCGTGCCGCGCGGGCGCGTCGTATCCCGGACCAGACGGACCCACAGCCAGCGGTGGACCAGGACCAGCAGGGCCAGGACCAGCACTGCGATCACCGCGAAGATTGCGATCTTCATGCGTCCGGACCCGCGTCCGGACCCCGGCGTGATGCGCGCCGCAGCGCGAGGACGCCGCGCAACCCGATCACACCAACGGCCGTCCCCAGGAGAAAGGAGGCGATGGCCAGGAGAAGGTGGACCCAGAAGTAGGCCGTCGGCTCGCCCGCCGCGTCGAATGCCAGACCACTGGCGTCCTTCCACAGGTTCCGGACGAAAGACACCCAGATGAACCAGCTCCACACCCCGAAGGCGAGCAGGAACCAGGAGACGGCACGGCTGAGTTTCATGCCCCCAGTATCGGTTTGGTCCCCAGGACGGACGCGCCGGGGTGGGCTGTACCGGCGGTGGTTCGGCCACGTTGGCCGGTCCGGGGGTGCGGACAGCCGATCGGGATGTACTTTCACCTGCGTGTCTGCCAAAAAGACCGCGCTGACGGTCCTTTCCGCCGGGCTGCTGGTCCCCGCGATGCTCGTGGTGCCCGCGCACGCCGCGCCCACCCCGCCGACGGACGGGAAGGGACAGCCGGGCAAGGCCCCGGCCGTGGCCGGGCCGCCGGCGTCGATGTCCACGGTCGGCGGGGCCCTGCTCGGCAAGCCGGGGGTCCAGGTGAACCCGCTGGCCGGCGCCCCCGCCCTGCCGACGAACCTGACGGGGCGTTCGTGGATCGTGGCCGACGCCGAGACGGGCGAGGTGCTGGCCGCCAACAACGCGCACTGGCGGCTGCCCCCGGCCTCCACCCTGAAGATGCTCTTCGCGGACACGGTGCTGCCCAGCCTTCCGAAGGACAAGGTCCACAAGGTCACCGACCAGGACTTGGAGGGCGTCGGGGCCGGCTCCAGTCTGGTCGGGGTCAAGGAGGACCACGAGTACTCCGTGCACGACCTGTGGCTCGGGGTGTTCCTGCGGTCCGGGAACGACGCCGTGCACGTGCTCGCCGCCATGAACGGCGGCATCGACAAGACCGTCAAGGACATGCAGGCGCACGCCGAGGAGCTGCAGGCCCTCGACACCCACGTCGTGTCCCCCGACGGGTACGACGCCCCCGAGCAGGTGTCGAGCGCGTACGACCTCACCCTCATCGCCCGCTCCGGCCTGCAGAAGAAGGACTTCCGCGAGTACTGCGGGACGGCCGAGGCGAAGTTCCCCGGTCTGCAGGAGCCCGGGAAGCCGCGCGAGTACTTCGAGATCCAGAACACCAACCGGCTGATGACGGGCGCGAGCGGTCTCTCCCCGTACAAGGGCATCGCCGGGGTGAAGAACGGCAACACCACCATGGCCGGCTCCACCTTCACCGGCGCCGCGCAGCAGGGCAACAAGAAGCTGCTGGTCACGGTGATGAACCCGAGCGCGGGCGGCCTGAACTCCGTCTACGAGGAGACCGCCGGCCTCTTCGACTGGGGCTTCGCGGCGATCGGCAAGGTCAAGCCGGTCGGCGAACTGGTTCCGCCGAAGAGTGCGGACACCTCCTCGATCGGCTCGCCCGCCCAGTCGCACGAGAACGGCCACTCGGCGGCGGGCGAGGGCGCGGAAGGCGGCGTCGGCACCGCGCTCGGCATCGCGGGCGGGGCGCTGGCCGTGATCGCGGGCGGGGCGTACGCCGTCAACCGCCGCTGGCCGCGCGGCCCGCGCGGCCGCCGCACCGGCACCGGCGGCGGTGACCAGGCGTCCTAGTCCTCCTAGGCCTCCTGCTTCCGGTTCGCGGGCTCCTCGGGGTCCTCCGCGCCGTCGCCGTCCGCGGCGGCGCGGGTGGCCGTCCAGGCCGAGCAGTACAGCAGCAGCTTCGCCATCAGGTTGATCCAGATCAGCAGGGCGACCGGCACGCCGAAGGCCCCGTACATGCTCTTCGCGGCGACCCCGCGCATGTACCCGCTGAGCAGCAGTTTCAGCAGCTCGAAGCCGGCCGCGCCGAGCAGGGCCGCCTGGATGAGGCTGCGGCGCGGCGGTTCGACGCCCGGCAGCAGGGTCAGCACGTAGAGCAGCATCAGGAAGGCCGCCACGACGCCGACGAGGAAGGCGCCGGTCCGCAGGAGCGCGCCGCCCGCGCCGTTCTGCGGCACGCCCAGCCAGCCGCCGAACTTGCCGACCGCGCTGGAGCCCAGGATCGAGGCCGCGGCCGAGCACAGGCCCACGCCGCCGAGGCCGAGGAGGACGAGCGCGTCCTTGCCCTTGCGGACGACGGGGTTTCCCAGGTCCTCGTCGTCCTTCTCCCACACCGCGCGCAGGCAGTCCCGCATCGAGCCGACCCATCCGATGCCGGTGACGAGCAGGAGGGCGGAGGCGACGAGCCCGACCGTGCCCGCGTTGGCGACGAGGCCGTCGAGGTCGAGCTGCCCGGAGATGCCGGGGACCTGCTCGGCGAGGTTCTTCTGCAGCCGGTCCAGCTGCTCCTGGCTGAGCAGCGCCGCGCCGATGGCGGCGGCCACGGTGATCAGCGGGAAGAGCGCGATGAAGCTGATGAAGGTGATCGCGGCGGCGAGCCGGCTCCAGTGGACCCGGTCGAGGCGTTCGTAGGCACGCCACGCGTGTGTCCGCATCAGCCGGACCATGAGTGGCCCGATCACGGGGAGTTTCGTCAGCCAGTCCATGGGGTCACCGTAAAGGAGCTGACGGAAATAGCCGGGATTGCCGGTTTTGGGCACTACGGTCGTCGATTGTGACTTTTCGCGAAGCGCGTCCGATGGACGACCGTCCGTTCCACACCCTGGTCCTGCGCACGCTCCGGTTCCACGCCCGCCTCACGCTCAGGCAGCGCCGTCAGGAGCGCCGTACGGCGGTCTCGGCCGCACCGGCGGTCCCCGCCGCCTCGTCGACCGGTGACCCGAGCTGCGCCGGGACCCCGCTGACCGGGCCGCTGCCGAAGGGGTACTCGTGCAGCTTCCGCCAGACGCCGTCCGAGCCCTGCTCGTAGAGCGCGAAGCCCGTGCAGGTCCACTGCGCCGCGTACTCGGCGAGGGTCGTGAACGCCAGGTCCATCGCCTCCTCGGAGATCCCGTGGGCGACCGTGACGTGCGGGTGGTACGGGAAGGCCAGCTCCCGGTCGAGCGGCCCGTCCGGGTCGCGGACCAGGCCCTGGAGCCGGGTGCAGCCCGTACCGCCCTCGACGACCTGGACGAAGACGACCGGCGAGAGCGGGCGGAACGTGCCGGTGCCGGCGAGCCGCATCGCGAAGGGGCCGAAGGCGGCCGCGACCTCGGACAGGTGGGCCCTGATCTCCGCCAGCCGGTCCGCCTCCACCTCGGTGGGCGGGAGGAGGGTGACATGCGTGGGGATGCCGTGCGCGGCAGCGTCCCCGAAGCCGGTGCGCAGCTCCTGGAGCTGGCTGCCGTACGGCTCCGGGACCGCGATCGAAACGCCGAGCGTTACGGTCCCCACGTATGTCTCCTCCGTCGTCTGGTGCGTACAGGTTGCGTACGGGTCCTGCCGACCCAGTGTGGGGCCAGCACCCCCCGGATTGCCAGGGCCTCTTTCCCTGACCGATTCGTCAGCCCCGCCTCAGTGCTTCGCGGGCACCAGGCCGAGGCGGTCGTAGGCCTGCGCCAGGGTCTCGGCGGCGACCGCGCGGGCCTTCTCCGCACCCTTGGCGAGGATGGAGTCCAGCGTCTCCGGGTCGTCCAGGTATTCCTGGGTGCGCTGCTTGAACGGTGTGACGAAATCGACCATCACACCGGCCAGGTCCGTCTTCAGCGCGCCGTAGCCCTTGCCCTCGTACTTGGCCTCGAGGGCCGGGACCGACTCCCCCGTGAGGGTGGAGTAGATCGTGAGCAGGTTGCTGACGCCGGGCTTGTGCTCGGTGTCGAAGCGGACCTCGGCCTCGGTGTCGGTGACCGCGCTCTTGATCTTCTTCTCGGTGACCTTGGGCTCGTCGAGGAGGTTGATCAGGCCCTTGGGGGACGACGCGGACTTCGACATCTTGATCGTCGGGTCCTGGAGGTCGTAGATCTTCGCGACCTCCTTGACGATGTGCGCGGCGGGGAGGGTGAAGGTCTGGCCGTAGCGCTGGTTGAAGCGCTCGGCCAGGTCGCGGGTCAGCTCGATGTGCTGGCGCTGGTCCTCGCCGACGGGGACGGCGTTCGCCTGGTAGAGCAGGATGTCGGCGACCTGGAGGATCGGGTACGTGAACAGGCCGACGGTGGCGTTGTTGACGCCGCCCTTGGCGGACTTGTCCTTGAACTGGGTCATCCGGCTGGCCTCGCCGAAGCCGGTGATGCAGTTCATGACCCAGCCGAGCTGTGCGTGCTCGGGGACGTGGCTCTGGATGAAGAGCGTGCAGCGCTCGGGGTCGAGCCCGGCGGCGAGCAGCTGCGCGGCGGAGAGCCGGGTGTTGGCGCGGAGCGCGGCCGGATCCTGCGGCATGGTGATCGCGTGCAGGTCGACCACCATGTAGAAGGCGTCGTGCGTCTCCTGCAGGGCGACGTACTGGCGGATGGCTCCGAGGTAGTTCCCGAGGTGGAACGAACCGGAGGTGGGCTGGATACCGGAGAGCGCGCGAGGACGATCAGAAGCCATGGCCCCATTCTCTCAGGTATGACGGCCCTGCCGGTCCGCACCTGTCCGGAAACCCCACCCGGCCCCGCCCGCGTTCGAGGCGCGGGCCCGGGCGGGGTCCGGGCGGGGATCCCCCGGACGGAGTCCGGCGGAGGGGCAAGGGCGGGTGGGGGACGGTGGGGGACGGCTCCGCACAGCGGCCCCCCACCGCGTCCCGGGTCAGGAGACCGGGAGGCCAGGGGCGGGGAAGGCCGCCATCAGGTCCGACACCTCGCGGCGGATCGCGGACAGCGCCGGCTCGTCGGACTTGGACGCCGCGTCCACCGCCCGGGAGATCCACTCCGCCACCACCGGCATGTGCTCCGCGCCCAGCCCCCGCGACGTCAGCGAGGGCGTGCCGATGCGGATGCCCGACGGGTCGAACGGCTTGCGGGGGTCGAACGGGACCGTGTTGTAGTTCACGACGATCCCCGCGCGGTCCAGTGCCTTGGCCGCCACCTTGCCCGGGACCCCCCGCGAGGTCAGGTCCAGCAGGATCAGGTGGTTGTCCGTACCGCCCGAGACCAGGTCGAAGCCCCGTTCCAGCAGAGCCGCGGCCAGCGCCTTCGCGTTCGCCACCACCGCGTGCGCGTACGTCACGAACGACGGCTGCGCCGCCTCGTGCAGCGCCACCGCGATGCCCGCCGTCGTCTGGTTGTGCGGCCCGCCCTGGAGTCCCGGGAACACCGCCTTGTCGATGGCCTTCGCGTGCTCCTCGCGGCACATCAGCATCGCGCCCCGCGGGCCGCGCAGCGTCTTGTGCGTGGTCGTGGAGACCACGTCCACGTGCCCGACGGGCGAGGGGTGCGCCCCGCCCGCGATCAGGCCCGCGATGTGGGCCACGTCCGCGACCAGGACCGAGCCGGCCTCCCGGGCGATCGAGGCGAACGCCTCGAAGTCGATCGTACGCGGAAGCGCCGTACCGCCACAGAAGATGATCTTCGGGCGCTCCGCCAGTGCCAGCTCCCGCACCGCGTCGTAGTCGATCAGGCCCGTCTCCGCGGACACCCCGTACTGCACGCCCCGGAACCAGGACCCCGTCGCCGAGACCCCCCAGCCGTGCGTCAGGTGCCCGCCCATCGGCAGGGCCATGCCCATCACCGTGTCGCCGGGCTTCGCGAAGGCCAGGTACACCGCGAGGTTCGCCGGCGAGCCGGAGTACGGCTGGACGTTGGCGTGGTCCACCCCGAACAGGCCCTTCGCCCGCTCGACGGCCAGCGCCTCGACGCGGTCGATGTTCTGCTGGCCCTCGTAGTAGCGGCGGCCCGGGTAGCCCTCGCTGTACTTGTTCTGCAGCACCGTCCCGGCGGCCTCGAGCACGGCGGCGGACACGTAGTTCTCACTGGGGATCAGGCGCAGGGTCTGCGCCTGCAGGGATTCCTCGGCCGTGACGTAGGACGCCAGTTCGGGATCGGTGGCGAGAAGGGCGGGGTGGCGGCTCGCGCTCATGGCGGCTCCTCCGGGGTCGATGTCAGATCTCGTCCCCGCGAGGCCCAGGCGAGCGGCCCTGTATGCGGTCGTGCGCGCACGACTCCCCCGGAGTTGGTTCTCCGTACGCCAGTCGCCGTGCGTGCCGCCCACCATAGCGGGCGGTCCACAGGAAAGGTTTCCCCGTCCGGTATACGAGCGACGTATAGCCGTATACAAGGTGATGTGACGCCGGTGGCACCACCCTCGTCACCCCTGTCACCCGGCCCGCCTGACCGACGATCGGAGACCCCGTGTCGACAACTGCTGAAGCCATGCGTTCCGCCGAGGCCCACAGCGCGCACAACTACCACCCGCTGCCCGTCGTCGTGGCGTCCGCGGAAGGCGCGTGGATGACCGACGTGGAGGGCCGCCGCTACCTGGACATGCTCGCGGGCTACTCGGCACTCAACTTCGGCCACGGCAACCGGCGTCTGCTCGACGCCGCCAAGGCGCAGCTGGAGCGGGTCACCCTCACCTCGCGGGCCTTCCACCACGACCGGTTCGCCGAGTTCTGCACCGAGCTCGCCGCGCTGTGCGGCAAGGAGATGGTGCTGCCGATGAACACGGGCGCGGAGGCCGTGGAGACGGCGGTGAAGACCGCGCGCAAGTGGGGTTACGAGGTCAAGGGCGTCCCGGACGGGCAGGCCAAGATCGTGGTCGCGTCGGGCAACTTCCACGGCCGCACGACGACGATCGTGAGCTTCTCGACGGACCACGAGGCCCGCGACCACTACGGGCCCTACACGCCGGGGTTCGAGATCGTGCCGTACGGGGACCTCACCGCGCTGGCCGCGGCCGTCACGGCGAACACCGTGGCCGTGCTGCTGGAGCCGATCCAGGGCGAGGCGGGGGTGCTGGTTCCGCCCGCCGGGTACCTGCGGGGCGTACGGGAGCTCACGCGCGAGCGGAACGTGCTGTTCATGGCGGACGAGATCCAGTCGGGGCTGGGCCGGACCGGGAAGACGTTCGCGTGCGAGCACGAGGACGTCGTGCCGGACGTGTACGTCCTCGGCAAGGCGCTGGGCGGCGGCGTGGTCCCGGTGTCGGCCGTCGTCGCGGACCGGGACGTGCTCGGGGTGTTCCGGCCGGGCGAGCACGGCTCCACCTTCGGCGGCAACCCGCTGGCCTGCGCGGTGGCCCTGGAGGTGATCGCGATGCTGCGCACCGGCGAGTACCAGCAGCGCGCCACCGAGCTCGGCGACCACCTGCACCGGGAGCTGAACCTGCTGGTCGGCGGGGGCGCGGTGACCGCCGTACGCGGGCGCGGTCTGTGGGCGGGCGTCGACATCGACCCGGGGCACGGCACGGGCCGGGAGATCTCCGAGGCGCTGATGGAGCGGGGCGTCCTGGTCAAGGACACGCACGGGTCGACCATCCGGATCGCGCCGCCGCTTGTGATCAGCAAGGAGGACCTGGACTGGGGCCTGGACCAGCTGCGGACGGTGCTCGCAGCAGGCTGACCGCAATCGGCCGCGGCCCGGCCGGGAACCGTCCGGTTCCCGGCCGGTGCCTGCGGTGGCTACAGGATGACGTGCGGCAGGAAGCGGGCGTACTCGTCCGTGACCGGGCCCGCCGACTCGCGGATGCCGAGGCCCGCCGCCTCCTCCTCGACGACCCACGCGCCGAGCACCACGCGGTTGCCGTCGAAGTCGGGCAGCGGGGCCAGGCCCTGGAAGACGTACGTCTCCCCCTCTTGCGGTACGAAGGGTTCGCCGCCGGCCGGGTGCAGGGTGACCCCGGCGCCCTCGCGGCCCAGCAGGGGCTTCGCGGCGTACCCGGTGGTCTCCGCGAGCTCGCGCGGGCCGTCGAGGTAGGCGGGCAGCAGGTTCGGGTGCTCCGGGAAGAGCTCCCACAGGATGGCCAGCAGCGCCTTGTTGGACAGCAGCATCTTCCACAGCGGCTCGATCCAGGCGGTGGTCCCGGAGCCGCCGCCGTGGTCGTACGTTCCGAGGACCTGCGGGCCGAACGCGTCGGTGGCCAGCCACTCCCACGGGTAGAGCTTGAAGCAGCTGCGGATGAAGCCGAGCTTCTGGTCCACGAACCGGCCCGACAGGCTGTCCCAGCCGATCTGCTCGACGGACAGCGCCTCGGTGTCCAGGCCCGCCTGCTCGGCGGTCTCCTGGAGGTAGGCGACCGTCATCAGGTCTTCGCCGAGCTCGTCGGTCTCGGAGTGCGCGAAGTGCAGCGGGCCGGGCGGCAGCAGCTCCGCCTGCCGGCGCCAGGCCTCGACGAGCCGCTCGTGGAGGGAGTTCCACTGGTCGGCGCCGGGGAAGCGCTCCTCCATCCAGAACCACTGCGGACTGGCCGCCTCCACGAGGGAGGTGGGGGTGTCGGCGTTGTACTCCAGCATCTTGGCCGGGCTGCCGTCACCTTCGTAGCGCAGGTCGAACCGGCCGTACAGGGAAGGCTGTTCGGCCCGTCGGCGCCAGGACTCGGCGATGCGCTCCGCGAGGCGCGGGTCGGTGATGCCGAGGTCCGCGAAGCGGTCGTGCTCGACGATGTGCGCGGCCGCGGCCAGGCACATGGCGTGCAGCTCCTCGACGACGTTCTCCAGCGCCTCGACCTCGGGGAGCGAGAAGGAGTAGTACGCGCTCTCGTCCCAGTAGGGGCGCAGGGAGTCGTCGGGGTAGCGGGTGAGGGGGTAGATGAGCCCCTGCTCCTCGACGGTCTTCTGCCAGTCGGGGCGCGGCTCGATGGTGTGACGGCGCACGCGGTTCAGCCGCCGCTGGAGCTGGAGTGGCCGCCGATGCCGCCGCGGGTGACGGCGGACTTGTCGAAGCTGCCGCCGCTGACCCGGTTGTTGGCGACGGTGCCGCCGTAGTAGTACGCGCCGCGGCTGCTGCCGCTCTTGCACTCCTTGGTGTTCAGCTTCTCCAGGGTGGCGCGGTCCACGCAGCGCTTGTCGGGCTCGCTGCTGCTGCCGCAGGCCACGAGGGCGGCGGCGAGCAGGCCCATGCCGCCGAGGGCGACGCTGCCGGAGCGCATGCGGCGTCGGGTGGTGCTGCTTCTACTGCTGCTGTCGTCCATGCCATCCATGGCGGACAGACTAGAACGGGGCGGCGAAGCGATGGAATCCGGCCGTCGAAACCCTCTCATCACCTCCATGACCTAGAGTCAATTCGTGCTTCTTGGGATGGTTTGCGCGCTCGGTGCGGCGGTCTGCTTCGGCACGGCGTCGGTCCTGCAGGCGATGGCCGCGCGGGCGGTGGAGCCGGGAACCGGGTCGGGGGTGGACACGGCGCTGCTGCTGCGGGCGGCCCGGCAATGGCGGTACGTGCTGGGCCTGGGGCTGGACGCGGCCGGATTCGTCCTCCAGATCGTGGCGCTGAAGAACATCCCGATCTACACGGTGGGGGCGGCGCTGGCGGCGAGCCTCGCGGTGACGGCCGTGGTCTCGGCGCGGCTGCTGCACGTACGGCTGAGCAGGGCCGAGTGGGGCGCGGTGGGGATGGTGTGCGCGGGGCTGGCGATGCTGGGGCTGGCGTCGGGCGAGGAGGGCTCGGGGACGGGGTCGTTCGCGCTGAAGCTGGGGCTGCTGGTGGTGGCCGGGCTGGTGCTGCTGGTGGGGGCCGTGGCCGGCGGGCTTCCGGACCGGTCCCGGGCCCTGGTGCTCGGCCTCGCGGCGGGGACGGGATTCGGGGTGGTGGAGGTGGCGGTCCGTCTCATCGACGACATCTCGTGGGCGTCGCTCACGAACCCGGCGCTGTACGCACTGCTGCTGGGCGGGGGCGCGGCGTTCCTGCTGCTCACCTCGGCGCTGCAGCGGGGCTCGGTGACGACGGCCACGGCGGGCATGGTGATCGGCGAAACGATCGGCCCCGCGGTGGTGGGCGTGGCCTGGCTCGGCGACCGCACGCGCGAGGGCCTGACCTGGCTGGCCGTCCTCGGCTTCGCGGTATCGGTCGCCGGAGCCCTCCTCCTGACCCGCTTCGGCGAACCGCCGGAACCGGAACCCGCCCCGGCAGCGCCGTAACCGGCCGGCGTTGGGGCAAACCCAGCCCCGCCGGCGTTTGAGGCGCGGGGTTCGGGGGCGGAGCCCCCGACAGCGGCGGCGCGGCCGGACCCGGACCCCGCACCCGCCGCGCACGCGTCACGGCAGAGCGGAGACCAGCGCCGCCAGCGTCGGGGACCAGGCGCTCGTGGACGGAGTCCCGTAGCCCACCACCAGCGCCTCGCGCGCCGGCAGCCCCGCCTCCGGGTGGGTGTAGCGGGACAGGGTCTCCAGGGCCAGGTCCTGCCAGGCGGCAGCCCGCAGCACCGAGGCCTGCGTCCCCGCCGGGAGGTCCAGCACCGCGTGCAGGCCCGCCGCGATGCCCGACACCGCCACCCGGCCGGCGACGGCCGCGACCAGCTCGTCCCGGCGCCTGCGGTACCGCAGCCGCATGCCGCGCACGTGCCGGTCGTACGCCCCGGACCGGATGAACTCCGCGAGCGTCAGCTGGTCCAGCGCACTCGAGGTCCAGTCGGTCCGCCCCTTCGCCTCCACGACCTCGTCCAGCAGCCCCGGCGGCACCACCATCCACCCCATCCGCAGCCCCGGCGCGAGCGACTTGCTCGCCGTGCCGAGGTACACCACCCGGTCCGGGTCCAGTCCCTGCAGTGCCCCCACCGCCTGGCGGTCGTAGCGGAACTCCCCGTCGTAGTCGTCCTCCAGGATCAGCCCGCCCGTGGTCCGGGCCCAGTCGACCGCCGCCGCCCGCCGGGGCGGGGTCAGCGCCGCCCCGGTGGGGAACTGGTGGGCGGGGGTCAGCAGCACCGCCCCCGACTGCGCGGACAGGTCCGGCGTCCGCGCCCCCGAGGCGTCCACCGTCAGCGGCCGGGTCCGCAGCCCCGCCCCCGTCAGCAGCTCCCGGTGCAGGTCGAGGCTGTACCCCTCCACCGCCACCTCCCGTACCCGCCGCGCCCGCAGCACCCCGGCCAGCAGCGTCAGCGCGTGCACGAAACCCGCGCACAGCACGATCCGCTCCGGGTCCGCGTACACCCCGCGCGCCCGCGCCAGGTACCCCGCGAGCGCCTCCCGCAGCTCCACCCGGCCGCGCGCGTCGGCCGCGTACCCGAAGGCCTCGTTCGGCGCGTCCGTCAGCGCCCGCCGGGCCGCCGCCAGCCAGGCGGCGCGCGGGAAGCCGCCCAGGTCCGGGGTGCCGGGCACCAGGTCGTACGAGGGCCGCCGCCGTGCGGGATGCCGGACCCGGGCAGCGCCCGCGGGCCGCCGCGGCCGGGCCCGTTCCGCGACCCGCGTGCCCGAGCCCTGCCGGGCCGTCAGCCAGCCCTCGGCGACGAGCTCGGCGTAGGCCTCCGCGACCGTGTTGCGCGCGATCCCGAGGTCGGCGGCGAACGACCGCGAGGACGGCAGCCGGGTCCCGGGTGCCAGCCGCCCGCTGCGCGCGGCCTCGCGCAGCGCGTCGACCAGGCCGGCCCGCAGACCTCGCCCGGCGGAGAGGTCCAGATGCAGGTCGGCGCCGAAAGTGGCCCATGGTTCCGTCATGGATATGGACCATATCGGCGGGCCGCCTGCTGCCTAGGGTGGAGACATGACCACCACGCACGAACACACCGCCGCACACGCCCCCGAGCACACCCCGCGCATGGGCTGGACCCAGCACGTGCCCGAGGTCTACAAGGCCGTCGTGGGCCTGGAGATCGCTTCGAAGAAGGGTCTGGACCCGGTCCTGGTCGAGCTGGTCAAGATCCGCGCCTCGCAGCTCAACCACTGCGCGTTCTGCCTGGACATGCACGCGAAGGACGCGCTCGCCGCGGGCGAGACCGTCGAGCGGATCGTCCAGCTCGCCGCCTGGGAGGAATCGCGCCACTTCTACACCGAGAAGGAGGCCGCGGCGCTCGAGCTGACCGAGGCCGTGACCGTCCTGACCGACGGTTTCGTTCCCGACGAGGTGTACGAGCGGGCCGCGAAGCACTTCGGGGAGAAGGAGCTCGCCCAGCTGATCGCCGTGATCGCGACGATCAACGTCTGGAACCGCTTCGCGGTGACCACCCGCATGGTCCCGGGCCACTACACGCCGGGCATGCACAAGTAGGACGGACGCCCGGCCCCCGTCACCCGGGCCGGAACGACTCCGCGGCCGCCGTCAGGTTCGCCCGTACGGTGGCCGTGTCGGCGGCGCGGCCGGCCGCCAGCAGCGCCCAGCGCCGGCCGTCCGCCGCGGTGACGATCCGCTCGATGCCCCGGCGGCGGCCGCGGGACTCCGCGCTGTCGTACTCGTAGACCAGCTCGCAGGCGCTCCCGGCGACCGGGTCGAGGGAGACCTGGCGGTAGTTGGGCGTCCCGCTCTCCAGCGACTTCGAGGAGATCCGCAGCAGCTCGCAGGAGCTGGTGGACCGGTCCTCCGTGATCGGGAAAACCTGCAGCAGGGCGCTGCGGTCGCCGCCGGGCGGGCGGTAGAAGGACCCGCTGCCCTGCTCCTCGTAGCTGGGCTGCCATCCGGTGGGGACGGACACCGAGAAGCCGGCGTCGTTGTGGACCACCGTGTAGCCGGGACTGCTGCCGGTGCTCGGCGAGGCCGACCGGCTCGGGCCCGGAGCGGGGCTCGCCGGCGCCGAGGCGGACGAGCCGGCCGTGGCCGACCCGCCCGTGGCCGCCCCGGACCCGAGTGGTGGCTGCGCGTTCGTGCCGGGCCCGTCTTCCCCGCCCAGCAGCATCCACCCCGCCACCGAGGCCCCGCCGACGACCGCCGCCACCAGCCCCACCAGCAGCGGGCTCCGCCACTTCCGCCCCCGGCCGCCGTCACCGGGACCGTTCGGGTCCGGGGGGCTCCAGGGCTCGTATCCGGGGACCGGCGGGGGCGGGAGCGGAGGCAGCGCCGGCTGCGGTGCCTCCGTCGGCGGGGTATCCGGAGTCGGCGCCGGGGCCGGGGTCGACCCCTGGGCCCACCACTCGGGCTGCGTCGGCTGCTCGGGCCGGCCCGCAGGCTCGGGCGGGGGCGCGTCCGGGGACGCCGGGCGCTCCCCCCACTCCCACGCCTGCGACTGCGGGTTCCACCAGGCGTCGTCGGACGAGGACACCGCTCAGCCTCCCAGCGAGGCGAGCAGCCCGCCCAGCGCCGTGGCCGCGCTCACCGACTCCACCAGCGGAGCCCACCGCTCCAGCGCCCCGCGCAGCCGCGCGGCGAGCCCCGGCCGGATCTCCTCGGCCTCCTCCAGCTGGTCGGCCGCCTCCTCCAGCTCCGCGTCCAGTTCCACCCGTCCGGTGCTGCGGGGCATCTGCACGAGTTCGGCGCGCAGTGCCCGTACGGCCTTCAGCAGCTCCGCCGCGCCGGGCACGCCGTCGTCGTCCCTGCCGCCGGCCTGCTGGACGGTGTTCCTGTTGTTGCTTCCGCCGATGCTGAAGGCGCTGCCGGTGACGTCGCCGAACCGGACCGCGCTCTCTTCGCCGTTACTTCCCACCGCTGCTCCCCTTGCTGCCCGTACCGCTCCCCGCGGTGTTCTTGTTGTCGGTGCCGCCGACGCTGAAGGCGCTGTTGCTCACCGACTGGATGAAGGTGCCGCCATCGGCGACGTGGATCGCGCGCTGCGCGAATTCCGCTGTGTGCCAGCCCGCTTCGTGCAGGGCGACGGTGACCCCGCCGACCACCCGGTCCTGAATGGTCTTGAGGTACCGGTCGAGGTCCATGAGGTGGAAGAGCGAGCCGTCCCCCTGCGCGGCGATCTCCCGCACCGACAGCCGCGGCCCCTCGGGACGGGCCCCGCCATGGCCGCCGGTGACGATCCGCCACCAGCCGGCGATCCCCCGGCCCAGGGTGGCGAAGGAGCCCCCGAGCGAGCCTGGGGTGGCGACGAGGGCCGCGGCGGCCTTGCCGTACCAGGAGTTGTTCAGGAAGCGGACGGCGTCCGCTTCGGCGTTCTGGAAGGTGGTCCGTACGGGCAGCAGCACGTGGGGGGCGACCTCCAGCATCAGCATCCCGCCCTGGGTGTGGACCCGTACGAAGACGGTGACGACGAGGTCCTCGTCCCAGCCGCCGACCCGCACGCGCAGGAAGTGCCTGCGCCGCTCCCCGCCCTCCTCTATGGCCTCGAGGCGGTGGTCGGCGAACTGCTGCGCCGACACCGGGGCCTGGTCCCGGTGCGGAAGGCCGCGGGCCGGCAGAAACACGCACTCGTCGACGACCAGCTCGCGCAGCCGGTCCAGTACTGCGGCCTGGGCCTGCGCGGAGCCGTGCGGGGACGGGACGCGCAGGGCCAGCAGGAGCGGCACGATGCGCCGCACGATGTCGGCGTTGGTGACGGGCTGCGGCTTGCGGTCGGGGCCGAGGTCGTCGCGCGGGCGCAGTTCCACGGAGAGCTGCCAGGGCCGGTACGGCTCCCCGGCCCCCGTGAACGGGCCGTTGATGTCGTACATGACCATGTGCGCGTGCTGTTCGCGTTTGATGCGGTCGCGGACCCGGGCGAAGCGGGGGTTCTGCGTCCTGGGATCGGCGGACGGGTCGGCGTACCGGCGCGGGGCGAGGTCGGTGGAGACGATGCGAGCGCCGTATCCGCGCTGGAGCATCACCAGGAAGACGATGGCGGCGTACACGAAAGGGGCCAGCCACAGGGTGAAGGGCACGGAGTCGTCGGATCCGCCGGCGGCGCGGCCGGAGCCGTCGAACCCGCCCGAACCGCTGAAGCCGCCGTCGTAGTCGTACCCGCCCCGGCCGCCCGAACCGCCGGGGCTGCCGGAGCCGACGCCCAGGAGGAGCCGGGCGAACTCACCGTCCGCGGAGTCGTCGGACACGGCCGTCCAGAAGAAGGAGACGAGGAGGACCAGCATCAGCCAGGTGAAGATCCGCAGCAGCGTGCCCGAGAAGCGCACCAGGGGGTGGCGCCGGCCGCGGAGCCAGTTGGCGAAGCTCAGCAGCAGGAACGGGGTGAACAACAGCCCCAGCACACGGGTCAGCAGGGCTCCCACGAACCACGCGCCGAGTATCCCGCCTGCCCAGGCGAGCTCGACGCGGCGGGCGCGGAGCGCGTGGGCCAGGACCCGGGTGGCGTCGAAGCCGTAGGACGGGGCGGCGATCCGCTCCTCGTGGACGTACAGCTCGTCGATCACCCGAGCGCGGTACGAGGGGTCGAGGTAGGTTCCCGCGCACAGGAGGCGGCCGGCCTCACTGACGGAGGGGTGCACCGGCGGGCGGCCGTTGCGCGGGTCTGCCGGGACGTCCCTGCCCGACTGAGGGGGAATCAGATGGTCGGTCACCGGCTGACCTTATTTTCCCCCTACAGGCACCCGACAGGCCACTTCACGCCAAAGCGCCCCGGCCGTGTTTGGCCGGGGCGCAAGGGCGTTCGTACCGCTCAGGCGATCAGGTGACGCGCCTGCTCCGTACGGGCGATCAGATCAGGCCGAGCTCGCGGACCGCGTCGCGCTCCTCGACGAGCTCCGCCACGGACGCGTCGATGCGCGTACGGGAGAACTCGTTGATGTCCAGGCCCTGGACGATCTCGTACTTGCCGTCCTTGCAGGTGACGGGGAAGGAGGAGATCAGGCCCTCCGGGACGCCGTAGGAGCCGTCCGACGGGATGCCCATGGAGGTCCAGTCGCCCGCGGCGGTGCCGTTGACCCACGTGTGGACGTGGTCGATGGCGGCGTTGGCGGCCGAGGCGGCCGAGGACGCGCCACGGGCCTCGATGATCGCGGCGCCGCGCTTGGCGACGGTCGGGATGAAGGTGTCGGCGAGCCACAGCTCGTCGCTGACGACCTCGGCGGCGTTCTTGCCGGCGATCTCCGCGTGGAAGATGTCCGGGTACTGGGTGGCCGAGTGGTTGCCCCAGATGGTCAGGCGCTTGATGTCGGTGACGTCGGCGCCGGTCTTCTTGGCGAGCTGCGAGATCGCGCGGTTGTGGTCCAGGCGGGTCATCGCGGTGAAGCGCTCGGCCGGTACGTCCGGGGCGGCGGCCTGCGCGATGAGCGCGTTGGTGTTGGCCGGGTTGCCCACGACCAGGACCTTGATGTCGTCCGCGGCGTGCGCGTTGATCGCGGCGCCCTGCGGCTTGAAGATGCCGCCGTTGGCGGAGAGCAGGTCACCGCGCTCCATGCCCTTGGTGCGCGGGCGGGCGCCCACGAGCAGGGCGACGTTCGCACCCTCGAAGCCCGCGTTCGGGTCGTCGAAGATGTCGATGCCCTTCAGCAGCGGGAAGGCGCAGTCGTCGAGCTCCATGGCGGTGCCTTCGGCGGCCTTCATGCCCTGGGGGATCTCCAGGAGGCGGAGCTTGACCGGCACGTCCGCGCCGAGCAGGTGACCGGACGCGATGCGGAAGAGCAGCGCGTAGCCGATCTGGCCGGCGGCGCCGGTGACGGTGACATTCACGGGAGTGCGGGTCATGGCCTTCTCCGTTAGACAGCTGGCGGTGGGGCGTCCCCGCCCCATGTGCTGGCGGACGCCGCTTCGCTGCGAATCTTGACGTGAAGAGACATCCGGCGTCAGGCTATCCGACCTTCGAGCGGCCCAATCCCCCGGTCCGTGTGGTGCATGGCACACGGACCGGGAGTTCGAAGGCGCAGAGCGGGAATTCCCCCCGCTTTTCAGCCATACGGCGCTGCCGGACGGGTGTCGCACAGGCGCACGAAAGGCACCGCAAACCTCGCGGACCCCGGCGCGCGCCTCAGCGGACCGTGAAGTGCACCGCATCCTCCAGGAACGGGATGTCGAGCCCATGAGGCTCCATCACCAGCGCGAGCAGCGTGATCGCCACCCCCAGCAGCCCGTACGTGACCATGTCCGTGAAGCGGGAGCGCACCGCGAGCATCCCCACCTGCGGCAGTATGCGCCGCAGCACGGAGGCCGTGATCAGGGCCACGCCGATCACCAGGCAGCCGGCCCGGGGGTGGCCCAGCGCGGTCAGGAGCAGTCCGACCGCGGTGGCGCCGAGGACGCTGAGCATCGGCCACTGGCGCGCCGCGAGGGCGTCCCCGGGCGCGGCGCGGCCGTGGCCCTCGGGGCGGGCCGTGTCCTTTGTGACGGAGGGGAAACGGCGCGACTTCGAGGCCTCCGTGCCCGCGGCAGCGGCCGCGGCGGCTTCGGCGCCGCGGCCGGCTCCGGACGTGGCGTCAGCGCCGGTGTCGGGGCCGGTCCCCGGGGCGGCGCCGGGGCCGGCTTCGGCGCCGGTACCCGAGTCGGCGCCGGTCCCGGCTTCCGCTTCGTGCTCAGCCCGCACTGGTCGACGTCCGTTCCGCCGCCTCGACGACGTTCACGAGCAGCTGCGCGCGGGTCATCGGGCCGACTCCGCCCGGGTTCGGGGAGATCCAGCCGGCCACCTCGGCGACGCCCGGGTGCACATCGCCGACGATCTTGCCGTGCTCGTCGCGGCTGACGCCCACGTCCAGGACGGCCGCGCCGGGCTTCACGTCCTCCGGCTTGACCAGGTGCGGGACGCCGGCCGCCGCGACGATGATGTCCGCCTGGCGCAGCTGGGCGGGCAGGTCGCGGGTGCCGGTGTGGCACAGGGTCACGGTGGCGTTCTCCGACTTGCGGGTCAGCAGCAGGCCCATGGAGCGGCCGACGGTGATGCCGCGGCCGAGGAGCACCACGTGCGCGCCGTTGATCTCGACGCCGTGGTGGCGCAGCAGCTGGACGATCCCGTACGGGGTGCAGGGCAGCGGGCCCGGCTCGTTCAGCACCAGCCGGCCGAGCGACATGGGGTGCAGGCCGTCGGCGTCCTTCGCCGGGTCCATCAGCTCCAGGACCCGGTTGGTGTCGATGCCCTTGGGGAGGGGGAGTTGGACGATGTAGCCGGTGCACTCCGGGTTCGCGTTGAGTTCCCGTACGACCGCCTCGATGTCCTCCTGGGAGGCCGTCGCGGGCAGTTCGCGCTGGATGGACGCGATGCCGACCTCGGCGCAGTCCTTGTGCTTGCCGTTGACGTACCAGCGGCTGCCCGGGTCGTCGCCGACCAGCAGGGTGCCGAGGCCGGGGGTGATGCCCCGGGCCTTGAGCTCCGCCACGCGGGCGGTCAGTTCGGACTTGATCGCGGCGGCGGTGGCCTTGCCATCGAGAATCTGGGCGGTCATGGTCCCATCCTCCCGGATGGGACGCCCCGGGTTCCAGTCGTGGGGGCCGCCGCGGGTTCGTCACAGACTTGAACCATTCATTGCACTTGCACAACAAGTGACGGGCCGGTCGCGCCGCGGCTGGACAACTCCGGCCCGATCGGACCACGATGACCGAAAGAGTGCCGCGGGCAGTGCCGGGGGGCGGACCGCAAATCGCAGTATTTTCCTCCGTGCGTGCCGTGCGTCCCCGCACTTCCACGGAGGAACACCCCAAGATGAGCTTCGGCGACCCGAACAACCCGTACGGGCAGCAGCCGCCGGCCCCGCAGGGCCAGCCCGGCTACGGCTACCCGCAGCAGGCACCGCCCAGTGTCCCGCCGCAGGGCGGCTACGCCTACCCGCAGCAGGCACCGATGGGCTACCCGAACCAGGGATACCCGGCGGGTCCCGGCGGATACCCGGGCGCCGAGATGCCCATGCCCGGCGGGGTGAAGGCCGCCCGCGTCATCCTGTTCATCGTCGGTGGTCTCCAGGCCCTGGGCGGGATCGCCGTCCTCCTCGGCGGGGCGCTGTTCGCCTCGGCGTTCTCGGGCTCCAGCTCCTCGGAGTACGGCTCCTCGGCGAGCGACGCGGGCGCGCTCGCGGGCGGCGTGATCGTCGTCGCCGGCATCTTCGCCCTGGCCCTGGCGCTGTGGCCGATCCTGACCGCCGCCAAGCTGGGCAAGGGCCGCGGCGGTGTCCGGGTCTCCGGAATCATCTACGGCTCGCTGATGACCCTCTTCTCCGGGATCAGCCTGATCATCAACTTCGTGGCGCTCAGCAGCGACACGGCGGCGGGGGCCGTCGTGTTCTCGCTGCTCCTGGCCCTGATCCAGTTCGGGCTGGCCCTCTGGGTCCTGGTCGGCCTGGCCAACTCGGCCGCCGGTGCGTACTTCCGGCGCCCGCAGTACTGAGCCCTCGGTCTGAGCCGCGGTCCTGAGCCGCGGCACGAGACCCCGTCAGCACGGCGAAGGCCGCCACCCGCAGCACTGCGGGTGGCGGCCTTCGCCGTACTCGGTGTCCGGTGCCCGGTGTCCGGTGACGGGTGCTCAGTGGAAGAAGTGCCGGGTCCCGGTGAAGTACATGGTCACGCCGGCCGCCTTCGCCGCCTCGACGACCTGCTCGTCACGGACCGAACCGCCCGGCTGGACCACGGCCTTGATGCCCGCGGCGGTCAGGATCTCCAGCCCGTCCGGGAACGGGAAGAAGGCGTCGGAGGCGGCGTACGAGCCCTGCGCGCGCTCGGCGCCCGCCCGCTCGACGGCGAGCTTCGCCGAGTCGACGCGGTTGACCTGGCCCATGCCGACGCCGACCGAGGCGCCGTCCTTGGCGAGCAGGATCGCGTTGGACTTGACGGCCCGGCAGGCCTTCCACGCGAAGGTGAGCTCGGCGAGCTCCTCCGGGGAAAGGGCGTCGCCGGTCGCGAGGGTCCAGTTCTTCGGGTCGTCGCCCTCGGCCTGGAAGAGGTCGGACTGCTGGAGCAGCGCGCCGCCGGAGATCGGCTTCAGGTCGCCGGGCTGGTGCGGGGTGCCGTCGACCTTCAGGACGCGGATGTTCTTCTTCTTGGCCAGGATCTCGACCGCGCCGTCCTCGTATGCCGGGGCGGCGATGACCTCGGTGAAGATCTCCGCGACCTGCTCGGCGAGCTCGACGGTCACCGGGCGGTTGACCGCGATGACGCCGCCGAAGGCCGACAGCGGGTCGCAGGCGTGCGCCTTGCGGTGCGCGGCGGCGACGTCGGCGCCGACGGCGATGCCGCACGGGTTGGCGTGCTTGATGATCGCGACGCAGGGCTCGTCGTGGTCGTACGCGGCGCGGCGGGCGGCCTCGGTGTCCACGTAGTTGTTGAAGGACATCTCCTTGCCGTGCAGCTGCTCGGCGTTGGCGAGCCCGCCCGGCTGCCCGTCGGTGTACAGCGCGGCGGCCTGGTGGGGGTTCTCGCCGTAGCGGAGGGTGGACTTGCGGTCCCACGCGCCGGCCAGGAACTCGGGCAGCACGGCCTCCGGCTCCGGGGCGTACGCGTTCGTGAACCAGGAGGCCACGGCCACGTCGTACGCGGCGGTGTGCTGGAAGGCCTCGGCCGCCAGCCGCTTGCGCGCGGTGAGGTCGAAGCCGCCGCCCCGGGCCGCGGCGAGGACGTCGGCGTACCGGGCGGGGCTGGTGACGACGGCGACCGACGGGTGGTTCTTGGCGGCGGCGCGGACCATCGACGGACCGCCGATGTCGATCTGCTCGACGCACTCGTCGGGGGTGGCGCCCGAGGCGACGGTCTCCCGGAACGGGTAGAGGTTGACGATCACCAGGTCGAACGGCTCGATGCCGAGCTCGGCGAGCTGGCGCTGGTGGTCCTCCAGGCGCAGGTCGGCGAGGATGCCGGCGTGCACGCGCGGGTGCAGGGTCTTGACCCGGCCGTCCAGGCACTCGGGGAAGCCGGTGAGCTCCTCGACCTTGGTGACGGGCACGCCGGCCGCGGCGATCCTGGAGGCGGTGGAGCCGGTGGAGACGAGCGCGACGCCCGCCTCGTGCAGGCCGCGGGCCAGCTCCTCCAGTCCCGTCTTGTCGTAGACACTGACGAGCGCGCGCCGGATCGGTCGCTTCGACGAGCTCGACGAGATGGTGCTGCTCTCTACGGCGGTCACTGGATTGTTACCTTTCGTCCCTCAATGCGGTAGCCGTGCCGGGCCAGGCGCCCCACGACGTCGACGAGCAGCTGGCGCTCGACTTCCTTGATGCGCTCGTGCAGAGCGGCTTCGTCGTCCTCGTCCCGGACCTCGACCACACCCTGGGCGATGATCGGACCGGTGTCCACGCCGGCGTCCACGAAGTGGACCGTGCAGCCGGTGACCTTCGCGCCGTAGGCGAGGGCGTCCCGTACGCCGTGGGCGCCCGGGAAGGCCGGGAGGAGGGCGGGGTGCGTGTTGATGAAGCGGCCGCCGAAGCGGCCGATGAACGAAGCGCCCACGATCTTCATGAACCCGGCGGACACGACGAGGTCCGGCTCGTGGGCGGCGGTCGCCTCGGTGAGGGCGGCGTCCCACTCCTCACGGGTCGCGTACGCCTTGACCGGGCACACGAAGGTGGGGATCCCGGCCTTCTCGGCCCGCTCCAGGCCGACGATGTTCTCGCGGTCGGCCCCCACGGCGACGACTTCGGCGCCGAAGCCCTCGGATCCGCCGGGGTGGGCATCGATGGCGTCGAGCAGGGCCTGGAGGTTGGTGCCGGAACCGGAGACCAGCACGACCAGGCGGGAGGCGGCCATGGGAGGCCCTTTCTGCGGGAATGCTTCCATACATCTTGTGTGATCAGACAAAACTTCGGTGTCCCGAAATACGGGGGACCCTACGAAGCCGCCGACCGCCTGCAACGATACCGGCACACCGGACAGCCCCCGAGGGACGGGGGGACGGGCGGGCGGTAGCGTCTGGCATACAAGCCGCATACGGCCACGACACAGGGGAAGAAACGCACTCGATGCCGGATCGCCGCCAGCCCGACTCCTCCACCGACGACAACCCCTTCGCGGCTCCCCCGGAAGGCCGGCCCGACCAGCCGTGGCAGCCGCGCAGCGGTGGCGACGGCGATGGCGGCCGCCCCGGGGAGGACCCCGGCACCGGTCCGAGCGGGCCCGTGCGCTGGGACCCGACGGACCCGGTCCAGCGGCGCGCCCGGTACGCGCTGCTGGCCGGCATGTGGGGCTTCTTCTTCGGGATCTTCGGGATCCCGTCGGTGGGACTGCTGCTGGGTGCGCTCGCCCTGTACTGGGGCATCAGCGGGCTGCGCGGGAGGCCGGCGGCCGGATCCCCGTCGGGCGCGAGGGCCGACGCCGTGGCGGGCCCTGCCGCGCAGGGGGGCCTGGCGGCCCTCGGGCCGGCCGCCCGCCCGCAGCGGACGGCGGCGATCGGCGGGCTGGTCACGGCCTCGCTGGCGATCCTGCTGGCCCTGAGCTCGTACGGCTTGCAGCTGGCGTACAAGGACTTCTACATCTGCCGTGAGGACGCCCTCACGAAGTCGGCGGAGCTGCAGTGCAACACGCTGCTCCCGGACAACATGGTGGGCAAGATCCTCAAGGTGCAGCAGTAGCGTCCGTCGGTGACGTCCGGCCGCAGCGGCCGCCCCGGATCAGGCCGGGGGCTTGCGGCGGGCCAGCACGCGGGCGCCGGTCACGGGCGGTACGAGGGGTGCGGACGGCTCGGGTGCCGGCACAGCGGCCGGCTCCGCCGGGACCGGAGCCGGCGTCAGGTCCAGGTGAAGCCCCGTCATGACGGTGAACCGGCGCGACGATGTGACGGGTGCGGCCTGCGGCGGGGCTGCGGGCGCCGGCTCGGCGGGGACATGGGGCGCGTCCTGCGCCAGGTCGGGGATCAGGGCGCCCGCGGCGCGCCGCAGGGCCTCCCAGCGCAGCTCCCGTACGCCGCTGTCGTGCCACTCGTCCTCGCCCTCCATGGCGCTCGCGTCCGCCTGCCGGGCGGGCCGGGTCCGCCAGGAGTGCACCGCCACCGCCACCGGCACCGCCAGGAGCAGCGTCCACGCGAAGGCCGACGCGCCGGTTTCCCACCACACCGGGCCGAAGCTCGCCAGCCCCCGCGAGCCGAGCGGCCCCGAGGACGCCGCCGCGAGCCCGGCCAGCACCAGCGCGCACACGAGGGCGCCCAGAGCCGCCGTCAGCGCGGTTTCCCCGTACGAGACTTCACGCGCCCGGCGTACCGCGAACCACCCGACTGCCAGCCCGGCCAGCAGCGGCACCCCGACGGTCGCACAGGTCAGCACCGTCCCGGGCCCCTCCGGCGGCAGCGCCGCGAGCAGCGGGAACCTCGGCAGCGCGGGCGATCCGGCGAAACCGAGCGGGGTCGCGGTGGCGCCGGCGCCGAGGGCGAAGCCGGGGCCGAGGGCGTAGGCCGCGCCCCACACCACGGCGTTCGGGAGCAGCGCGAGGGCGAGCAGCAGGACCGCGAAGCGGCCGGACCAGACCCCGGTCAGCGCCAGGAAGGACCCCTGGACCTCCGCGGCGTGCCAGGCGAGCGAAGCCCCGACGAGCAGCGCGCCGCCGCCCAGGAGGACCAGTGCTCCGGCGGCTCCGGCGCGCAGCGCGAGGGCGTAGCGGGGGCGTGCGACGGCCCTCCGTACGCCCCCCGGCACCCACTCGGGCAGCGGCCCGACCGGACGCCCCTTGGCCGCCCACACCCCGCCGGCGGCGGCGAGCACGGCGACCAGGGGGACGTGCCAGGCGGCGCTGAGCGGGTCGGCGGGCATGGGGCCGCCGGCCGCGTAGACGGTGGCCAGCGATCCGACGGAGAGGTATCCGCAGGTCACGGCCGAGAAGACGGCGCTTGCGGGCAGGACCTCGTCCCCGTCGCTGCCGTCGCCCGAGGCGCTGCCGAGGCGGGCGGCGCGGCGCATGAGCAGGGCGGGCAGCGCGACGAGCAGCAGCGGGGTCATGCCGACGGGCGCCGGGACCCCGGAGAGGGTGTCGTACCGGACGAGCTCGGTCCCGTGGGCGAGCAGCCAGAGCCCGGCGGCCAGGTGCAGTGCGCCGCCGGGACCGCTGTCGGGGTAGGGGGAGCTGATCCACAGCACGATGACGAGCACGGCGAGGAAGCCGAGCCCCAGCCCGGCGGCCATGGCCCCGCCCAGCACACAGGCCGCGGCGGCCGGCGAACGGCGCCGCCCGGCGGCACGCGGGGCGGGCGGCAACGCCGTCGGCAACGGGGTGCCGCGTTCGGTCACTTGGGTCACCCCGCCATGGTGCCAACGACACGCGCTATGGGCGGGTAACAGGCGAATGTCCGTGGTGTCGCTCAATATACGTTTTATGTACTTTTACGCCCAGGGCTGCCGGCAGGTCACGGGGAGTGTGGCATGACAGAGAGCGTCGAGGAGCCGAGGCTCCCCTCGCCCAAGGAACGCCGCAGACTGCGCGAGGCGGCGGGCCTGACGTACGAGGACGTCGCGACGGCGGTGGGCGTCACAGTCGGCACGGTCCGCTCCTGGGAGTCGGGCCGCACGGGCCCCCGGGGCCGCAAACGCGCGGCGTACGTGGGCTTCCTGACGACCCTCCACCCCCCGGCCCCGGCCGCGCCGGTCCCGGAGGCGCAGGACGCCGTCCCCACCGGGTCGGGCTCGGCGGCGGATGACGGCACGTCATCGGCCGCCGAGCAGGAGGCTACGAACCTCCCCGTGTTCATGCCCCGGCACGAGGCCAGGGTCAACGTCCGGGCCACCGCCCGCGGGATCGGCACGCCCGTCCGGGCGACCTCGGGCCCGGCCGGCCGGTCCCCGGAGCAGGACGCCCCCGTACCCACGTCGGAGCAGGACCCGCCCCACACCCCGTCAGGAACCACCCCGGAGGACTCCGCCCAGCACCCCGAACAGCCCCCGGCCGACGCCACGGCAACCGCCCCGGAGGGCCACGAGCAGGCGCCGGCCGATGCCACCGGGCAGCCCGGGGACCTGCACGCCGCGGCCGAGCCCGAGGGGGCGGGACAGACGGCCGACGGGACGGAGGGGCACGCGGCCGGAGGGGACACCGGGGCCCGGCCCGGGGCGGAGGGGGAGCCGGAGGTCTCGGATGACGGGGCGGCGGACGGCCCGTTGGGGCCCAGGGAGGTGTTCGATGCGCTGTACGGGTACGCCGCCCCCGCCCTCACGCGGCAGGTGTACCTGCTCACCGGCCGCCGCCGGCTCTCCCAGGAGGCCGTCGAGCGGGCGTTCCAGCACGCCTGGGCGCGGTGGCCCGAGGTGGCCACCGATCCCGACCCCGTCGGCTGGGTGCGCGCAGCCGCGTACGAGTACGCCCTGTCCCCCTGGCACCGGTTCCGCCGCGCCCACAAGCACCCCGACAAGGCGCCGGCCGCCCCCGCCGACCGGGTCCTGATGGACGCCATGCTGGCGCTCCCGCCGGTCCACCGCCGTACCGTCCTGCTCTACGACGGCGTCGGCCTCGACCTCCCCGACACCGCCGCCGAGACCGAGGCCAGCACCCCCACCGCCGGCCACCGCCTCCTGCACGCGCACGCCACCCTCGCCGACCGGATCCCGGAACTGGCCGCCGCGCCGCCCGAGAGGCAGTCCGCACTGCTGCGAGAGCGGCTCGGCGCGGTCAAGCCGGCCGTCCCTCTGGAACCCCGCCCCGCGGCCGTCGTACGCATCGCCGCCGAGCACCGCGCCAGGCGGTTGACCCGCGCGGTCCTGGGCCTGAGCGCCGTGATCGCCGTCGCGACCGCGTACACCACAGTGACCGCGCCCCGGCAGTACGAGCCCCCCGTCGCGCCGGGCGCGAGCGTCTCCGGGGTCCCCCCGCTCAGCGGCCCCCAGCGGCTCACCGCCGAGACCCGGCAGCTGCGCGAAAAGCTGCGCGCCCATCCGGCGCACAGGCCCGAGCGGCTCGCCCCCAGCCCGGAGTAGCGGCCACCTCGGAAACGGGCGTGGCCCGCACCCCACTCGGGGATGCGGGCCACGCCCGTACAGCCGGCCGGTCGGCCGTTGCGTACGACTACTTGGCGTTCAGGATCTCGCGCGCGAGCTTCGCCGTCTCGGTCGGCGTCTTGCCGACCTTGACGCCGGCGGCCTCGAGGGCCTCCTTCTTCGCCTGCGCGGTGCCGGAGGAGCCGGAGACGATGGCGCCGGCGTGGCCCATGGTCTTGCCCTCGGGGGCGGTGAAGCCCGCGACGTAGCCGACGACCGGCTTGGTGACGTTCTTCGCGATGAAGTCCGCCGCACGCTCCTCGGCGTCGCCGCCGATCTCGCCGATCATGACGATGAGCTCGGTCTCCGGGTCGGCCTCGAAGGCCTCCAGGGCGTCGATGTGCGTGGTGCCGATGACCGGGTCGCCACCGATGCCGACGGCGGAGGTGAAGCCGATGTCACGGAGCTCGTACATCATCTGGTAGGTCAGCGTGCCGGACTTGGACACGAGACCGATCTTGCCGGGCTTGGTGATGTCACCCGGGATGATGCCGGCGTTGGACTGGCCGGGGGTGATCAGACCCGGGCAGTTCGGGCCGATGATCCGGGTCTTGTTGCCCTTGGCGGTCGCGTACGCCCAGAAGGCGGCGGAGTCGTGCACCGCGATGCCCTCGGTGATGACGACGGCCAGCGGGATCTCGGCGTCGATGGCCTCGACGACGGCGGCCTTGGCGAAGGCCGGCGGGACGAAGAGGACGGAGACGTTGGCGCCCGTCTTCTCCATCGCCTCGGCGACGGAGCCGAAGACCGGGACCTCGGTGCCGTCGAAGTCGACGGTCGTGCCGGCCTTGCGCGGGTTCACGCCACCGACGATGTTGGTGCCGTCAGCCAGCATCAGCTTGGTGTGCTTCATGCCCGTGGCACCGGTCATGCCCTGGACGATGACCTTGCTGTCCTTGTTGAGGAAGATAGCCATGTGAGTCTGTGACCTCTGCCCTTACTTCGCAGCCGCGAGCTCGGCGGCCTTGTCGGCCGCGCCGTCCATGGTGTCCACGCGCTGCACCAGCGGGTGGTTGGCGTCCGAGAGGATCTTGCGACCCAGCTCGGCGTTGTTGCCGTCGAGACGGACGACGAGCGGCTTGGTGACCGCCTCGCCCTTCTCCTCCAGCAGGGCCAGCGCCTGGACGATGCCGTTGGCGACCTCGTCGCAGGCGGTGATGCCACCGAAGACGTTGACGAAGACGGACTTGACGTCCGGGTCGCCGAGGATGATCTCGAGACCGTTGGCCATGACGGCGGCGGAGGCGCCACCGCCGATGTCCAGGAAGTTGGCGGGCTTGACGCCGCCGTGGTTCTCACCGGCGTACGCGACGACGTCGAGGGTGCTCATGACGAGACCCGCGCCGTTGCCGATGATGCCGACCTCACCGTCGAGCTTGACGTAGTTGAGGTTCTTCGCCTTGGCGGCGGCCTCGAGCGGGTTCGCGGCCGCGTGGTCCACGAACTCCTCGTGGCCCGGCTGGCGGAACTCGGCGTTCTCGTCGAGCGAGACCTTGCCGTCGAGGGCGATGACGTCGCCGGAGGCGACCTTCGCGAGCGGGTTGACCTCGACGAGGAGCGCGTCCTCGGCGATGAAGGTCGCCCACAGGGTCACGAGGACCTCGGCGACCTTCTCCGCGACCTCGGCCGGGAACTGCGCCAGCGCGACGATCTCGCGGGCCTTCTCGATGGTCACGCCCTCGTTGGCGTTCACCGGGACCTTGGCGAGCTTCTCCGGGGTCTCCTCGGCGACCTGCTCGATGTCCATGCCGCCCGCGACCGAGGCCATGGCCAGGAAGGTGCGGTTGGTGCGGTCCAGCAGGTACGAGACGTAGTACTCCTCGAGGATCTCGGGAGCGGTCTCGGCGATCATCACCTTGTGGACCGTGTGGCCCTTGATGTCCATGCCCAGGATGTCCGTCGCGCGGGCGACGGCCTCGTCCGGGGTGGCGGCGAGCTTGACGCCGCCGGCCTTGCCGCGGCCGCCGACCTTCACCTGCGCCTTGACGACCGACTTGCCGCCCAGCCGCTCGGTGGCCTCGCGAGCCGCCTCAGGCGTGTCGATGACTTCACCGGCCAGCACCGGTACACCGTGCTTGGCGAAGAGGTCCCTCGCCTGGTACTCGAACAGGTCCACGCGCGTCCGTCCCTTGTCTTCAAAGATTCGCAGTGATTCGCGGTTGTCTGCGTGGGCGTGCCGCGGAGGGCAACGTGACGGCGCTGTCACTAGGGAGGCGCACACGGTGACCGTGGACGCGGCATGTCCGTCCCGCAGGTTATCCCCGTGGGACCTGGGTCCCTAAATCGCAGATCACACCTGAGCGGTGATACCTGTCACAGATCCCCTCACGGTTGAGCTGGATATTCGTGCGATCCGCCAGGTGCGCAGGCGCGGGCCGGGAACGGTTCAGGGGAGGGGGAGCGGGCGGTTTCAGGGGATGGGCAGGGGGCGCTTCTCCAGGGCCGCGGCCATCACCTCGGGGAACAGGTCGGGTGTGCAGGCGAAGGCCGGGGCGCCCAGGGCCGCAAGGGCCGCGGCGTGCTCGCGGTCGTAGGCGGGAGCGCCCTCGTCGGACAGCGCGAGCAGGGCCACGAACTCGACGCCGGACGCCTTCATGGCCGCCACTCGGCCCAGCATCTCGTTGCGTATGCCGCCCTCGTAGAGATCACTGATCAGGACCACGACGGTGTCGGCGGGACGGGTGATCCTGGACTGGCAGTAGGCGAGCGCGCGGTTGATGTCGGTGCCGCCGCCGAGCTGTGTGCCGAACAGGACGTCGACCGGATCGTCGAGCTGATCCGTCAGGTCCACGACGGCGGTGTCGAAGACCACGAGCCGGGTCGCGATCGACCGCATCGAGGCGAGGACCGCGCCGAAGACGGCGGCGTGGACGACGGAGGCCGCCATCGATCCGGACTGGTCGATGCAGAGGACCACCTCCTTCTTCACCGCCTGGGCGGCGCGCCCGTACCCGACGAGCCGCTCGGGGACGACGGTCTTGTACTCCGGCAGGTAGTTCTTCAGATTCGCCCGGATGGTCCGGTCCCAGTCGATGTCCGCGTGCCGGGGGCGGCTCGTCCGGGCGGAGCGGTCGAGGGCGCCGGTGAGGGTGGCGCGGGTGCGGGACGCGAGCCGCTTCTCGAGCTGCTCGACCACCTTGCGGACGACGGCGCGGGCCGTCTCCCGGGTCGTCTCGGGCATGGCCTTGTTGAGGGAGAGCAGCGTTCCGACGAGATGGACGTCGGGCTCGACGGCCTCCAGCATCTCGGGCTCGAGGAGGAGCGAGGCGAGGCCGAGCCGCTCGATGGCGTCCCGCTGCATGACCTGGACGACGGAGCTGGGGAAGTACGTACGGATGTCCCCGAGCCAGCGCGCCACGTGGGGCGCGGACCCCCCGAGCCCCCCGCTCCGCTCCCCGCTTCCGGCGCCGCCGTACAGCGCCGACAGCGCGGCATCCATACCGACATCCCGCCCGCCAGGCACCCACCCGGTCCCGTCCCCATCCCCTCCGAGCACCATCCGCCACCGCCGCAACCGCGCCTCGACGCCGTCGCCGCCCACCGAGATCCCGGTACCGGTCATCAAACCGTCCCCCTCCTCATAGGCCCACCGGCCTGTGCCGAGCCCACTTGTCCTGCACCCGGCCCGCGCCGAGGCCGCTTGTCCTGCCCTCGGCGCGTACCGATGCCGCTTGTCCTGTCCCCGCTGCGCGGAGCCGTCCCCGCCCCGCCCTTCCCCCCGTTCCCCGGCTCCGCCCGGACCCGCGCCTCGATCGCCGCCGAGGCTGAAGCCGCTCCCGGACCACCCGGCCACATCCGGCCCAGCTGCCACTGCTCAGCCCCTCCGGCACTTCCAGCCCCGCCGGCGATTGAGGCGTGGGGGCCGGGCCCGGAGAGTTTGGTCATCCCGGGGTCGGGAGGAGGAGGCTGAGGACGGGGAGCACTGCGTTCGCCCGGGCGGGGTCCAGGGTGGGGGCGAAGCCCTCGGGGGCCTGGGACGGCGCGGCCCTCGCCGACGGGCCGCGGCGGATCAGCTCCCCCAGCGTTCGCTTGACGGCCGGGTCGTACGACCCGAACGTCCTTCGGAGGAGGGGCAGTACGTCGGTGAAGGCCCGCTCCGGCACCGCCGTCAGCCACGCGTCGATCAGCCCCAGCAGCCGCTCGTCGTGGACGAGCAGCGTGCCCCCGCCCCCCGCGAAGCCGTCGATCCAGCCCGCCGCGTCCGCCGGCGACGCCGCCGGGGACAGCGCGAGCCCCATCAGCCGCGCCGTCTCCTCCGCCGGCAGCCGCCCGTCGTCCAGGAGCAGCCTGGCCGCCCGCCCGCGGATCGCCCCCGGCACCGTGTCCCGCCCGGCCAGCGCCCGCAGCACCGCCGACCAGCGATCCCACAGGCCGTCCGCCTCCAGGAGCCCGATCGCGCCGTGGACCCCGTCCACGTGCCCCCGCAGTTCGGCCGCCGCATCCGCGTCCAGACCCGCCGCGCACGCGGCCGGCAACGCCACGCATATCCGTTCCGCGAGCCCGCCCGCGACCGTGCCCAGCGCCGCCGCGTCCGTCCCCCGTACGTCCCCGTACCGAAGTGAACGGGCCAGCGCCGGCAGGGCCTTGGCCAGCCGCGCCACGTCGGTGTCCAGCGCGGCCCGGTCCGCGAGGGCCCGCAGTACGGCGGGCAGCGCCTCGGACAGCCCGGCGAGCAGGCACCGCTCGGCCAGCGCCGTCACCTCGCCGAGCTCCGCCGCCCCCGCCGCATCCGCCTCGGCCTTGGCGGTGGCGGCCGCCACGACGGTGGTGCCCCAGATCCCGGCCTCGGCGACCCGCACCGACAGCTCCGGCTCCCACCGCAGCCGCCACGTCTCGCGGAACGTCCCCGTGCTCCCGCGCGAGGCGGCCGGCGTGCCCCAGTCGATGCCGAGCAGCCGCAGCCGGTGCAGCAGCAGCGACTTGGCCGCGTCGGTGTCCTTGCGCAGGTCGAGCTCCAGGTCACGCTCCTGCGCCTCGGCCTTGAGCCGCAGCGAGCGCTGCTGCCGGGTCAGGTCCCGCTGCAGCGGTACGACGGGCGCGCCGTCCGGGACTTCACCGAGCACGTCGCCGACGACCAGGCGGTCCTCGACGAGCGCGAGCGGTATCTCGGAGCCGTCGCACATCACCGCCCGCACCGCCTCGAGGGTCTCCGTCAGCCCGGCCACCGGCCGCCCCCGCACCGCGGCCAGCGTCCCCGCCAGCCGGACCGCCTCGATGACGTGCGCCGAGGAGACCTGCCGGTCCTCCTCCCGCAGCAGCCCGGCGACCTTGGTCAGCCACCGCTCAATGGGCCGGTCCCGGGCCGCGAAGAGGTGGGCGTACCAGCCGGGCGAGGTGATGCCCGCGCCGTACCCGCCGGCCCGGGCGAGCCGCCGGTGGCTCCAGGGCACCCAGGTGGTCTCCACCTTGACCTTGGGCAGCCCGGTGAGCAGTGCCTTGTCCGCGGCGGCCGTGGTCTTCGCGCGCAGCGCCGGTACGTGCCAGGCCCCGCACACCACGGCGTACGCATCCCCGAACTCCCGGCGGGCGGCCCGCATCCGCTGCCGCATATACGCCTCGCGCACCAGGTCCCGCGCGTGGCCGCCGTCCCCGTACGCCTCGCGCAGCGCCCCCATCGCCTCCCCGAGGGCCTCGAACGCGGCAAGGGGGTCCGCCCGGCCGGCGCCCCGGTGCTCGACCACGTCCTCCCACCAGCGCTCGGGGTCGTCGTACCCGGCGGTCTCGGCGAGCACCGCCAGGGGATCCGGTCGTACGGACTCGCCCCCGTCCGGGTCGGTTCCGCTCTCCGCCGCCAGCGTGTGCGCGGCCGGGAGGTCGATGAACCGCACCGGAACCGGTACCTCCTGCTCCTGCGCCCAGCGGATGGCGACCCACTCCGGCGAGAACGCGGCCAGCGGCCAGAACGCAGCCCTGCCCGGATCGTCGGCGGCGTGCGCGAGTAGGGCGACGGGCGGCCGCATCCCCGGGTCGGCGGCCAGCGCCAGCAGCGCGTCCCCCTCCGGCGGGCCCTCGATCAGCACGGCCGCCGGGCGGGCCGCCTCGAGGGCGGCCCGCACCGCGCGGGCCGAGCCGGGGCCGTGGTGCCGTACGCCCAGCAGCAGCGGCCCCCGCCGCCCCGCGGCCGGGCTGCTCGCACCGTTCATGCCGTCACCTCCCGGCAGGCGCGGTAGAAGTCCTTCCAGCCGTCCCGCTCGCGCACCACGGCCTCGAGGTACTCCTGCCAGACGATCTTGTCGGCGGCCGGGTCCCGGACGACGGCGCCGAGGATCCCGGCGGCCACGTCGGACGGGCGCAGGACTCCGTCCCCGAAGTGGGCCGCCAGGGCCAGGCCGCCGGTGACGACCGATATGGCCTCCGCGGTGGACAGGGTGCCGCTCGGCGACTTCACCTTCGTACGGCCGTCGCCGGTGACCCCGTCCCGCAGTTCGCGGAAGACGGTGACGACGCGGCGGATCTCCTCCAGTCCCTCGGGCACGGCCGGCAGGTCGAGGGCGCGGCCCATCTGGTCGACGCGGCGGGCGACGATGTCCACCTCGGCCTCGGCGGTGGCGGGCAGCGGCAGCACGACGGTGTTGAAGCGGCGGCGCAGCGCGCTGGAGAGCTCGTTGACCCCGCGGTCACGGTCGTTGGCGGTGGCGATGAGGTTGAAGCCGCGCACGGCCTGCACCTCCTGGCCGAGCTCCGGGATGGGCAGCGTCTTCTCCGACAGGACGGTGATGAGGGTGTCCTGGACGTCGGCCGGGATGCGCGTGAGCTCCTCGACGCGGGCGGTCATGCCCTCGGCCATGGCCCGCATGACCGGGCTCGGCACGAGGGCTTCGCGGCTGGGCCCGTGGGCGAGGAGGCGGGCGTAGTTCCAGCCGTACCGGATCGCCTCCTCGGGGGTGCCGGCGGTGCCCTGGACGAGGAGGGTGGAGTCTCCGCTGACGGCGGCGGCCAGGTGCTCGGACACCCATGTCTTGGCGGTGCCGGGGACGCCGAGCAGGAGCAGGGCGCGGTCCGTGGCGAGGGTGGTGACGGCGACCTCCACGATGCGGCGCGGGCCGACGTACTTGGGCGTGATGACCGTGCCGTCCTCGAGGGTGCCGCCGAGGAGGTACGTCGCGACGGCCCACGGGGAGAGCTTCCAGCGCGTCGGGCGGGGCCGGTCGTCGGTGGCCGCGAGGGCTTTCAGTTCTTCCGCGAAGGCGTCTTCGGCGTGCGGTCGCAGCGCCTCGGCGCCCTTGCCGTTCCCGGGCATGGTCATGCTCCCCCTCCAATGCTCGGCAGCCGCTCCCGACTGCTGGAACAACCGTGCACCACACCACTGACAACGCCCCTCGTCCACAACGTCGTTGCAGGTCAGGGCGATTGTCAGTGGGGGTCTCTACGGTGGGACACATGACTGAGCAGGCGGTCCGCTGGACGGCGGAACAGGTACTGGCCCTGGCTCCTGACGAAGCATCACGCAAGGCGGGGGCCAGGCTGGGCGGGGCGGGTCCGTGGTCACAGACCGGAGATTCCGCTTCTGGTTCGGTGTGGGGGTTGTGCAAGGGCAGCGGCAGCACGCCGTACCGGACGGTCGTGGACCTGAGGGGGCCCGCGTACAAGTGCTCCTGTCCGAGCCGGAAGTTCCCGTGCAAGCACGCGCTCGGGCTGCTGCTGCTCTGGGCGGCGGAGGGGTTCGGCGAGCCCGGCGAGGCGCCGGACTGGGCCGCCGGGTGGCTGGCCGAGCGGGTGGCGAAGTCCGAGCGTCCCGCGGCCGCGGCGGGCAGACCGGTGGACGAGGAGGCGGCGAAGCGCCGGGCCGAACGGAGGGCGGCCCGGATCACTGCGGGCGTCGGCGAGCTGGAGCAGCGGCTCGAGGACGTGCTGCGCGATGGCCTGGCCGGCCAGCAGCAGGCGGGGTACGCGCCCTGGGAGGAGACGGCCGCCCGGATGGTCGACGCCCAGGCACCCGGACTGGCGGCCCGGGTCCGGGAGTTGGGGACGATACCCAGTTGCGGTCCCGGATGGCCCGCCCGGATGCTGGAGGAGGGCGCGCTGCTGCACCTGCTGAACCGGGGTTGGCTCGGGTTGGCAGGTCTGCCGGAGCCGCTCGCCGCGACGGTCCGGAGCAGGGTGGGGCTCGGGGGTACCGCCGCGGAGGGGGAGGTCGTACGGGACCGCTGGCTGGTGCTGTCCCAGTACGACTCGGTGTCGCCGGACGGCCGGCTCACCACCCGGCGGACTTGGCTGCGCGGGCTGGGGAGCGGGCGCCCGGCCCTGGTCCTGGACTTCGGTCCGCCCGGGCGGCCTCCGGGGCTGGCACTGCCCGTGGGGCTGGTGCTGGAGGCGGAGGCTCGCTTCCGGCCCGGTTCGGCGGGGCTGCGGGCGGATCTCGGGGAGAGGGCCGCGGCGGCCGCGCCGTGCGATCGGATCCCGGCCGGGGTCGGTACGGGGGAGGCACTGGAGGCGTACGGAGCGGCGCTGCGGGAAGACCCGTGGCTCGACTCGTGGCCGGTGGTGCTGGGTGCGGTGATCCCGATACCGGGGGAACTGGGCTGGCAGCTGGCGGACGCGGAGGGCGACTCCGCGCTGCCGGTCGCACTCCCCGGCGGCGGATCGCGGTCCGGGCTGTGGCAGCTGGCCGCGCTCTCGGGCGGCGGCCCGGTCACGGTGTTCGGCGAATGCGGACACCGCGGATTCACTCCATTGACGGCGTGGCATCCGGGCTGCCCGGAACCGGTCGCTTTGGGGTGAAGGGCCGCAGGCCCTTGTAGGGAGGGAACGTTGGCGCGGGGGCGCTGACGTGCATGAACGATGAAGCCGGGGGGCTTTTGTGAACGACAACCACGCAAGCTGAAGGGTCGCGAGACGGGGTACGAAAGCTGCTCCGGTCCCGCGGAGGGGGCGGGACCGGAGCACTGCACGACGAGAGGGAGGGGCGCGGTGACCACGACGGGGACGACCACGGGCACGACTACGACTACGACTACGGGCACGACCGCGGACGCGGGTTACGGGGAGTGGGAGGAGCTGGTCGGGGCCGCGCTGCTGGGGACCGGTCGGCGGCAGGGAAATCCGGCGGCGCTGCTCGATGCGGCGGCCGTCCAGACCGTACGGCGCCGGGCCGGGCTGCGGCCCGCCGAGGCGGGTCCGCGGCCCGATCCCGCGCCGCGGGATCCGCGCCCGGCTCCGCCGGAGCCGGCCCGGCGGCGGCTCGCCCAGCTGCTGGCCGGGCGGACCGGCGCGGGCAGCGGGGGCGGGCGGCGCGGGGCGGCCCCGGATCTGACGGAGCTGCTGCCGCAGTGGCTGGCCGCCGCCGGGCGGCACGGCTACCGGGCGCCGCACGCGCTGGTGCCGGCCCTGCTGGAGGCGGCCCGCGCCCGTACGGACCTGCGCCCGCAGGCGCTGGCCCTGGCCGGGGCGCGGGGGCTGTGGCTGGCCCGGCTGAACCCCGACTGGCGGTTCGCCCTGCGCGGCGGGGCGGGCGGCGCCGGGGAACTGCCCGGCCCCGAGGACCGGACCGGGGTGGAACGGCTCTGGCAGGAGGGGCTGTTCGCGGAGCGCGTGGCCCTGCTGGGGACCGTACGGGCACATGAGGCGGCGGCGGCGACGCGGCTGCTGTCGACGACCTGGGCCACGGAACGGGCCGAGGACCGGCTGATGTTCCTCGATTCGCTGCGGGTGGGGCTCACGGCGGCGGACGAGCCGTTCCTGGAGGCGGCCCTGGGCGACCGGAGCCGCAACGTCCGGGCGACGGCAGCCGAGCTGCTGTCCGCGCTGCCGGAGTCCGCGCTGGCCGGGCGGATGGCGGAGCGGGCGCTGGCCTGCGTGGGGCCGCAGGGGGTGACTCCGCCGGCCGAGTGCGATGCGGGGATGCTCCGGGACGGGGTGGTCGCACGGCCGCCGGCCGGGCGCGGGGAGCGGGCCTGGTGGCTGGGCCAGCTGGTGGAGGCGGCGCCGCTGTCCTGCTGGCGGGAGCGGTTCGGCGGGCTCGGCCCGGCGGAGATCGTGGCGCTGCCGGTGGCCGAGGGCGAGAGCTGGCGGGAGGAGCTGCATGCGGCGTGGTGCCGGGCGGCGGTGCGCCAGCGTGATCCGCACTGGTCGAAGGCCCTGCTCGGCGCGGCGTCGGCGCCGCCCGCGACGGCCCCCGGCACGGCGTCGCTCGCGGAGCGGGCGAAGCTGCTGTCGATCCTGCCGGAGGGGGAACGGGCGGAGTGGGTCGCGGAGTTCATACGGGCCCACGGCCTCTCGGAGGCCTTCCAGCTCCTCGGCGTGTGCATGGTGCCGTGGGCGGGGACGCTGGGCCGGGCCGTGGTGGACGCGCTGGACGCCGCCAGGGAGGCGGGCAGCTACCCGTGGAGCTTCAGCGGGGTGATGGGCTTGGCGGAGCGCTGCCTGGATCCCGCGGCGGCCGACCACCTGGAGTCCCTGACGACGGCGTCGGACGGCCCGCCGGACACGTCCCCGGGCGCGGCGGCGTACTGGTCGGAGGCCTTCCAGCGCCTGGTCGCCACGCTGCGCCTGCGCGCCACGATGCTTGCGGAGCTGGCCCCGGGACCCTGACCCGCAGGACGCCCCGAGGGTCCGCTGCGCAGCGTCGGATCCGCGCAGCGGTGGCCCGGCGGGCTACGCGGTACGGACGTTGGCGCGGACCCAGTCCACGATCGCCGTCGTCGTTGCGCCCGGGGTGAAGATTTCGGCCACGCCCTTTTCCTTCAGGGGGGCGATGTCGTCGTCCGGGATGATGCCGCCGCCGAAGACCTTGATGTCCTCCGCGTCGCGCTCCTTGAGGAGTTCGAGGACGCGCGCGAACAGCGTGTTGTGGGCGCCGGAGAGGATCGAGAGGCCGATCGCGTCGGCGTCCTCCTGGATGGCGGTGTCCACGATCTGCTCGGGGGTCTGGTGGAGGCCGGTGTAGATGACCTCCATGCCCGCGTCCCGCAGCGCACGCGCGATCACCTTGGCCCCGCGGTCGTGGCCGTCGAGACCCGGCTTGGCCACCACCACACGGATCGGACCGGTCACACCCATCGCACTGCCTCCCGAGTGAACGAACGTTAAGTACAGCATCGCGCACACCCCCGTTTCACGGTCAACCACGAGGGGGAAATCACACGTGGGACGGCGTTGATTCACCGCCAGGGGAGCCGCACCGGGGGCGCCGCGCCACCGTACCGACAGCCGCACGGCACGGTGGCGCGGCCTGCCGCAGCCCCGAGAGGCGCAGTCCCACAAGGCTGAGGGGGGCCGTCGTGGGGGTGTCCATACCCGTACCCGTGTCCGGTGCCGCGCTGCGCGCCGGCGTGCTGGAGGCGGTGGTCCTCGGCGGCCACCTGCTCCTCTACCCGACCGGGATACTCCAGGAGAAGCCCGCCGGAACCGGCAGAAAACACCTCGGGCAGACGCCCGCGCTCCTGCTGCACGGGTTCACCGACAACCGGTCCGTCTTCGTCCTGCTGCGCCGCACCCTCGCCGCGGGCGGACGGCGGCAGGTGGAGACGTACAACTACTCCCCCTTCACGCGCGACCTGCGCGTCACCGCCCGCCACCTCGCCCGGCGCGTCGAGGAGCTGTGCGAGCGCACGGGACGGGATCAGGTGGACCTGGTCGGGCACAGTCTGGGCGGGCTGGTCGGGCGGTACTACGTCCAGTGCCTCGGCGGCGACGCCCGCGTCCGCATGCTCGTCACGCTCGGCACCCCGCATTCCGGTACGCGGATCGCTCCTTTCATGGACGCCCACCCGCTGGTCCGGCAGATGCGCCCTGATTCCGAGGTCATGGCCGAACTGCGGGCGCCCGCGCCCGGCTGCCGGACCCGATGCGTCGCGTTCTGGAGCGAGTTCGACGAGCTGATGGATCCGACCGAGACCGCCTGCATCGAACATCCGGATCTCCTCGTGGAGAACGTGCAGGTCACCGGCATCGGACACCTCGCCCTGGCCGCCCATCCCGCCGTGACGGCGGCGGTCCGGCGCACACTCGACGGGCCCGGTCCGGCCGCCGTCGAAAGCCTGGGAGACGCCGCTTCCGTCGCGTGAACACCAACCCACCCGGACTCGAACGGATTTCGAACTCAAGGCCAAGGCTCGGCCTTGCCGCGACCGAAAGGCGGCCGAATGCCCGGTTCCGGAAAGCTCGGGACCCCTCGAAGATTGTCGTTGCCAGTAACCGCCGGGTACAGTCACGCCACTGCTCTCCCCAGGGAACCCCGAGTTCCCTGGCCACCCAGGCCCCCACTGCCGAGGCGAAAGAGAAGTTGGTGAACGACCGCCCCTCGTCGGGCCTGTACCCCGATTCCGGGTACGACGGCCTTTCCGACACCACTTTCGCTGGTGACTCGGCCTACGTTTCCTACGAAACGCAGGGCCAGGGGTACGACTACGCCTCCTACGAGACCGGTGCGTACGACTCCACCGCCTGGTCCGTCCAGGGCAGTTACCCGCAGGACGGCAGCTACCTGTCGACCATCCCCGCCCAGGGCGGCGCCACCGAGGACGCCGGCACCGGACAGTGGGATGCGAACGCCTGGAACCAGCCGACCGCCAGCACGGACTACCAGGCCACCGCCTTCGGCTACGAGCAGACCGGGCAGGCCGCGCAGACCGGGCAGTGGGCGATGCCGGGTTACGGCACCACGGGCACCGAGACCGGCGCGTACGACGCCACCGCCTGGAACACCGTCCCGCAGCACGAGCAGCAGACCCAGACCTTCTCGTACGACTACCAGTACGAGTACCAGCAGCAGCACGAGGCGCAGCCGCAGCAGCAGCACCAGGACGCGGCTTACGCATACGAGACGCCGACCGCCCCCGCCGCCGACGTCTACAGCGAGACCGCCGTCTTCGAGGTCATCGGCAACGAAGGCCCCGACCCGGACCACGGCCTCGACCACGGCGGCCACGACCACGACTTCGGGCTCGATCTCGATCTCGATTCCGACCTCGCGGCCGCCCCGGTGCACGACCTGCCCACCCAGGCCATGCCGGTCACCCCGGCCGCCGCGCCCGTTCCGCGCGGTTCGCGCCGCGCGGGCGCGAAGACCAAGTCGGCGTCCACGTCCGCTTCCCCGTCCGGAAGCGGCGGCAACAGCCGGCGCCGCAGCCCGGCGAAGCGTTCCGCCCTGCTGACCGTGGCCGTGCCCTCCGCCTGCGTGATGGGCGTCGCCGGTGTCGCGGCCGCCTCCGTCGGCGGACTCACCGCCGCGGACAAGCCCGCCGACGACACCACCACGATGGCCGCGCCCGACCCGGCCTCGGTGAAGCCCGTTGCGGCGAACAGCAAGCTCGACACCCAGCTGACGGCGCTCAGCGCCGACGCGGGCGACTTCGCGGACCGCGCGAGCCGCACGCAGGAGCGCATCGACCTGCGCCAGCGCCAGGAAGAGGAAAAGAAGAAGAAGGCGGAGGAGGAGGCGGCCAAGGAGGCGGCCCGCCCCAAGTTCGCGATCCCGGTCGAACAGCACGGCCTCAGCGCCAGCTTCGGCCAGGCCGGCGGCATGTGGATGTCCGTGCACACCGGCATCGACTTCCCGGTCTCCTACGGCACCCCGGTCATGGCCGCCACCGACGGCACCGTGCGCACCCAGTGGAACAGCGCCTACGGCAACATGGCCATAGTGACCTCGCCCGACGGCACCGAGACCTGGTACTGCCACCTCAGCAGCACCAAGATCCGGTCCGGCAAGGTCAAGGCGGGCGACGTCATCGCCTACTCGGGCAACTCCGGCAACTCCACCGGCCCGCACCTCCACTTCGAGGTACGGCCGGGCGGCGGCTCGGCGATCGACCCCCTGCCCTGGCTCCGCAGCCACGGCCTGGACCCGACCTGAGTCGATAGGCCGACCGACAGGGCGACCGACAGGCCGACAGGCCGGGGAACCATCGATCCCCCGGCCCCCGCCTCCCCGTTACAGCTTCTGCACCGGCGCGTAGCGCAGCAGCAGGCGCTTCGGCTTGTCGTCCCCGAAGTCGACCGTGGCCTGCGCGTCCGCGCCGGCGCCCCGGACCTCCATGACCGTGCCCAGCCCGAACTGATCGTGCGTGACCCGGTCCCCGACGGCCAGCGCGATGACAGGCTTGTCGGCGGCCCGGCGCGTCGCGAACCCGGACGGCCCCGACTTCGTGCGCGACGAGGACAGGAACGCCTCCGGCGAGGTGCCGAACGTGGCCTTCCCGCCCCCCGAGCCGGACGAGCCGTATCCCGAGCCCGAACTCCGCATCGGGCCGGCCGGCTTCTGCGCGGCGCCCGTGCGCTTCCACTGCAGGTACTCCGCCGGGATCTCCTCGAGGAACCGCGACGGCGGGTTGTACGAGGGGGTGCCCCACGCGCTGCGCATGCTGGAGCGGGTCAGGTACAGCCGCTCGCGCGCCCGCGTGATGCCGACGTACGCGAGGCGGCGCTCCTCCTCCAGCTCCTTGGTCTGGCCCAGCGCCCGCATGTGCGGGAAGACCCCGTCCTCCATGCCGGTCAGGAAGACCACCGGGAACTCGAGGCCCTTGGCGGTGTGCAGGGTCATCAGCGTGATGACGCCCGAGCCGTCCTCGTCCTCGTCCGGGATCTGGTCGGAGTCGGCGACGAGCGCGACCTGCTCCAGGAACTCCGCGAGCGTGCCCGGGTTGTCTTCCCCTCGGGCCTGCTCGAACTCCAGGGCCACGGCCGCGAGTTCCTGGAGGTTCTCGATGCGCGTCTCGTCCTGCGGGTCGGTCGAGGCCTGCAGCTCGGCGAGGTAGCCCGTACGCTCCAGCACCGCTTCCAGGACCACCGCCGGGCCCGCGCCCGAGTCGACGATCGTGCGGAGCTCCTCCATCAGCACGTTGAACCGCTTCACCGCGTTGGTCGAGCGCGCGGCCATGCCGAACGCCTCGTCCACGCGCCGCAGCGCCTGCGGGAAGGTGATCTTCTCGCGCATCGCGAGCGCGTCGATCATCGCTTCGGCGCGCTCGCCGATACCGCGCTTCGGCACGTTCAGGATCCGGCGCAGCGGGACGTTGTCCTCCGGGTTCGCCAGGACGCGCAGGTACGCGAGGACGTCCCGGACCTCCTTGCGCTCGTAGAAGCGGACGCCGCCGACGACCTTGTACGGGAGTCCGACGCGGATGAAGATCTCCTCGAACACGCGTGACTGCGCGTTCGTCCGGTAGAAGATCGCCACGTCGCCCGCCTTGGCGTCGCCCGCGTCCGTCAGCCGGTCGATCTCGTCGGCGACGAACTGCGCCTCGTCGTGCTCGGTGTCCGCGACGTAGCCGGTGATGACGGCTCCGGAGCCGGCCTCGGTCCACAGGTTCTTGGCGCGGCGGTTCTCGTTGCGCTCGATGACCGCGTTGGCGGCGGAGAGGATCGTCTGCGTGGAGCGGTAGTTCTGCTCCAGCAGGATCGTCGTCGCGTCCTTGTAGTCCTCCTCGAACTGGAGGATGTTGCGGATGGTCGCACCGCGGAAGGCGTAGATCGACTGGTCGGCGTCACCCACCACGCACAGCTCGGCCGGCGGCAGGTCCGGGTAACCGGTGCCGACGAGCTCGCGCACCAGCGTGTACTGGGCGTGGTTGGTGTCCTGGTACTCGTCCACCAGGACGTGCCGGAAGCGCCGCCGGTAGTGCTCGGCGACGTCCGGGAACGCCTGGAGCAGGTGCACCGTGGTCATGATGATGTCGTCGAAGTCGAGCGCGTTGGCCTCGCGCAGCCGCCCCTGGTACATCGCGTACGCCTGGGCGAGCGTCTTCTCGAAGCCGTCGGCGGCCTGGCCGGCGAAGGCGTCCTCGTCGATGAGCTCGTTCTTGAGGTTCGAGATCTTGGCGTTGAAGGCCTTGGGCGGGAACTTCTTCGGGTCCAGGTCCAGGTCACGGCAGACCAGCGCCATCAGGCGCTTCGAGTCGGCCGCGTCGTAGATCGAGAACGACGAGGTGAAGCCGAGCCGCTTCGACTCGCGGCGCAGGATGCGCACGCACGCGCTGTGGAAGGTGGACACCCACATGGCGTTGGCGCGCGGGCCGACCAGGCCCTCGACGCGCTCCTTCATCTCGCCGGCGGCCTTGTTGGTGAAGGTGATCGCCAGGATCTGGCCCGGGTGGACGTTCCGCGCGGCCAGGAGGTGGCCGATGCGGTGGGTCAGCACCCGGGTCTTGCCGGAGCCGGCGCCGGCCACGATGAGCAGCGGGGAGCCGGCGTGCACGACGGCCGCGGCCTGCTGCTCGTTCAGACCGTGCAGGAGGGTCGCGGGGTCGATGACGGGCTTCGGGGAGCCGTCCCGGTAGTACGCGTCCCCGCTCATGGGCGCATCGAAGCGGCCCCCGAAGAGATCGTCCGCTCCCGGCTCCGGGGCGGCGTGCTCCTCGGGCGGCGGAGGGACCTCGTCGGAGGGGGTGAGGTCCGCCAGGAAACTGTCGTCAAAGAGGCTGCTCATCGCTTTCCGAGTCTAGAGGGCGGGACCGACACGCCAGTACGAGTTCCAGCAGACCGGGGAAACGCAGCTCTAGGTCGTCCCTGCGCAGCGTGAGGTAGAGCCTGCGGCCCTGCGGGCGCCGGCGGATCACCCCGCCCTCGCGGAGCGTCTTGAGGTGGTGCGTGACGCTGGACCTGGGCAGGTCGGGCACCACCTCGCCGCAGGACATCTCCTCGCCGGAGGCGAGCTTGCGCACGATCTCGAGGCGGGCGGGATGCCCGAGGGCCGCGAGCACCCCGGCCAGGTCGAGGTCCTCGACGCGGGGGTGGGTCGGCTCGGCGGCGGCAGGCATGCCGCCACTGTACGCAGATCTCGTACGGCCCCTCCCGGGCGGGCCGACCCGCCTCCGGGGCCGGCCGGGAGCCCCCGTACGCTCGGCGCCATGGACGTACTCATCAATGTCTTCGTGGGCCTGCACATCATCGGTATCGCCTCCCTCCTGGGCGGCTTCCTGACCCAGATGAAGGCGATGAGCGCCGGCACCGCCCGCTTCGTGCCCGCGATGCTGCACGGCGCGCTGACGATGCTCGTCACGGGCGTCCTGCTGGTCGGCTTCCGCGAGATGGACGGCGGCCACGTCAACAACATCAAGATCGGCGTGAAGCTCGCCGTCCTCTTCGTGATCCTCGCCCTCGTCTACGTGAAGCGGGACGAGGAGCGGGTGGACAAGGCGCTGTTCGGTGCGGTCGGCGGACTGACCGTGGTCAATATCTTCATCGCCGTCCTCTGGCGCTGATCCGCAAGCGCCACATCCGGTCACGTCGGGTCACGTCAGAGCACTTGCGATCATCTCGTCATCCGACCGTTACCTGCAGGTCTAGCGTCCTCCTCCAAGCACCGAGCTCCCGAGCGAGGAAGGACGTGAGGCCCTCGTGGCCAGTCACCGAAAGCCCAGGCAGCGCCCGCTCTCCCGCGGCACCGTACGCACCGCCGCCACGCTCGCCCTCGCGGGCGCTGCCACCGCCACCGCCTTCGAAGGCACCTCGCAGGCCGACCCCCAGCAGACGCCCTCCCTGGTGAAGGCCGAGGTGGACCGGCTCTACGAGGAGGCCGAGGCGGCGACCGAGCGGTACAACGGGGCGAAGGAGAAGGCCGACGAGGCCCAGCACGCGCTCGACGCGCTGCGCGACGAGACCGCCCGCAAGACCGACCGGCTCAACACGGCCCGCAGGGCTCTCGGCTCCCTGGCCGCCGGCCAGTACCGCAGCGGCGGCCTGGGACCCGCCATGCAGCTGGCCCTCGCCGCGGACCCGCAGGAGTACCTCGACCGGGCCTCGTTCCTCACCCGGACCGGCGACCGCAGTGCCGCCGAGGTCTCCTCCGTACGGCGTCGGCTCGACGAGGTCGGCGAGCTCAGGGACCAGGCCGCCGGCCGGCTCGCCGACCTGCGCGCCCGCGAGGGCGAGCTCGCCGGGTACAAGGCCACCGTCGAGGGCAAGCTCGCCGCCGCCAAGCGGCTGCTGGCCAAGCTCACCGCCGAGGAGCGGGCCGCGTACGAGGCTCAGTCGGCCGGCGCGGCCCCGGCCGGTCCGCGCGCCACGACACCCCCGGCGCCTGCGGACGGTACGCGCGCCGCGCGCGCGGTGGCGTTCGCGTACGGGGCGATCGGCAAGCCGTACGTCTGGGGCGCGACGGGACCGGGCTCCTTCGACTGCTCCGGGCTGACCCAGGCGGCCTGGCGCTCGGCCGGGGTCTCCCTGCCCCGCACCACGTACACCCAGATCAACGCCGGGCAGCGCGTCTCGCGCGACCAGCTGGCCCCCGGCGACCTGGTCTTCTTCTACTCCGGGGTCACCCACGTCGGCCTGTACATCGGCGACGGCCAGATGATCCACGCCCCCCGCCCCGGCTCGACGGTCCGCGTGGCCCCGGTCGACTCCATGCCCTGGGCGGGCGCCTCCCGCCCGGCGTAGGGCCGGCGCCGGCCTACGGCGCCTTGACCTGCGTGCTCAGCCAGCCGAAGGTCTGCGGGATCTGCTTCGACCACGAGTCGAGGTTGTGGCCGCCGACCACCTTCTCCGCGTGCACCGTGGTCGGGTTCTGCGCGATGGCCTTGAGGTCCGTGCCGGACAGGTAGCCGTCCTGCTCGGCCCCCGACATCCACAGCGCGACGGCCGGCGGCGCGGGCGCGGCCTTGAGCAGGGCCTTCAGGTTGTGGGTGCGCCGCATCTCCGGGTCCTGGGCGACCAGCGAGGTGGGCTCCTGGCCCGGGTCGTTGTAGCCGGACAGGGAGACGGCCGCGCTGTACCGGTCGGGGTGGAGGATGCCCAGCTTGGCGGCGCAGTACGCGCCCGCCGAGTACCCGGCGACGCCCCAGGTGCGGGCCTCGTCCGACGCCCGGAAGTTGTCGACGACCATCTTGCGGACGTCGACGCTGAACCAGCTGTCCGCGTTGACCTTGCCGGGGATGTTCGCGCAGCCGGTGTCGCCGTTGCCCAGCAGCATGGCGCGCGGCGAGACCAGGATGAACGGCTGCACCTTGCCGCTCTTCATCAGCGGCTCCAGCACCTCGTGCGCCTTGAGCCCCTGGAACCAGGACTTGCCCGTCCCCGGTATGCCCGGGATCAGCTCGACCACGGGGAACTTCTTGTTCTTGAACGCCGGGTCGTCGTACTGCGGCGGGAGCCAGACCATGACCTCGCCCTTGACCCCGG